>NZ_JBOIUB010000003.1:0-514988 GCF_050749885.1 Zooshikella sp. RANM57
TGGTCCAATACACCTCATCACCTTTAAAATAAGGCAACGAGGTTTTCACCACCTGACCCAATGCGTTATACACGGTATCCTGGTATTGGGTTTCTCCCGTTAAGGCCAGGGTTTCGGTGCGAATCGTACGTTCCAGCTGGTCCACATAAACGGTGGTGGGGGCACTGCCTTGGGCTTGGGTTTTCACCCAATACACGGCACCTGCGGGACATTCTGTGCTGGCATCACACCAACCACGGGTAAGGGTGGTTTGGGTATTATCCGGCGCTTTCTGGCTAATTAAGCGACCAAAGTTATCGTAACTGTATTGCGTCACCAAGCCATTAGCATCGGTGGTGGTTAATGGCACACCCCAGAAGGCATCGCTGGTTTGTTGCGCTTTATGGCCCAAGGCATTGGTGGTCGAGGTTAAAAACCGACCTTGGGCATCATAGGTATACGTCTGTTTACGTGTAGCAACTTTGGCACCTTGGGTTTGCTCTTCGATTAAGTTACCAAAACTGTCGTATTTAAAGTCAGTGGTCAGGACATAATCGCCTTGACCTGGTTCCTGAATACGCTGTGTTAAGGCACCTGTCGTAGCATCATAACTAAACTGTGTGGTGCGGGTTTGGCTATCACCCGATACCCCTACATTCGTGGCTTGCGTTTGTGTCGCTAAGCCAATCAGCCAGTTGCTTTCATCGTTTTGGTAGGTGTTAGTGGTGGCACTTGTCTGCTGACCTAACGCATCCTTAATGATCTGTTTAGCTTCTGTGGTATTTCCCCAGTCGTCATACTGAAAGGTTTCGGTTAGCGTGGACAGCCATTCATCTTGCAGCGATTTTTGCTGGGTTTCGCGTGACACTAAGTGGGTTTGAAAACGTTTAATGCCCCCATCATCCAGCGTATTCACCTGCCAGGTTTGTTGGGTGTCTTTTAATAAGACACCGGTCGCTGACCAGGTTTGCGAACGGCTTAGTAAACCAATTTTACGGTTGGCCACATCCTGCAGATAATAGTCAGTGGTTTTAATGCCCGTCTCAACTTGGGTGCTGGTAATTTCAGCAAAACCCAGAGCCCCTACCCCCCGCAAGTGTCGTTTTAAGCCTTGGTAATGATAGTCTGTAGTGAGATACCCTCCGATCCCATTGGCCTGTGCGGCTTGTGCCACCACATAGACAACGGGTGGTTTATCAATCACTGGGTACTGACTGTTTGTGCTTTTGGTGAAGATACTTTTATCGGTAATGGGTTGATACGTCAGCGTTGTGGTCTGTCCTAAGCCATTGGTAATTTGGCTAACCAGGGGCTTTTTCTCCAGAGACAGTGCCACGGTTTCATCGAGACCTGAGGGACCAGAATAAAGCCAGGCCAAATCCATTAAGCCATCGCCATTGAAGTCGCCGGTCAGCTTGGCATTATCTTTTTCATAGGCTAAGCCACTGAGCCGCTTTAAGGTGGCGGGTAAAAAAGTACCATCCCCGACACCCAGGGCGACAGTCACATCGAGCCCCGCCTGACTGGAATAAACCCAGGCCAGGTCGGCCATGCCATCGCCATTAAAATCCCCGGTTAAGGCCGTATTATCATGCTCATAACGTGCAGTATTGAGTCGCTTCACCACCGCGAGGGTAAAAGAACCATCACCCTTGGCGAGTGACACTGACACATCCAGCCCTAATGGCCCGGCATAAGCCCAGGCCAGGTCCGTCAGACCATCACCGTTAAAATCCCCCGTTAACTTGGTATTATCTTTTTCATAACCTACTGTGCTGACCCGTTTAAAAATCGCAGGGGCAAAATCACCGTCACCTAAGGCGGTGGCCGTCGTAATATCCAGTCCATGGGCGCTGGAATACATCCAGGCAATATCCGTTATGCCATCCCCATTAAAATCCCCGGTCAATGCGGTATTATCTTTTTCATACCCTTGAGCTCTGACACGTTTTAGGCGGGGAGCACCAAAAGTCCCATCGCCGTTACTCAACGCAACCTTGACATCTAACCCTTGGGGACCGGAATACATCCAAGCGAAATCCGTCCGGCCATCGCCATTAAAATCGCCTGTTAATTTGGTATTCTCTTTTTCATAGGGCGTACTGGTGAGCTTACGTAATTGAGCCTGTTGAAATGAGCCATCACCGTTGCTTAACGCGACCGAGACATCAAGACCGTGTTGACTGGAATACATCCAGGCAATATCGGTTAAGCCATCACCGTTAAAATCCCCAGTCTGTGAAGTATTATCTTTTTCATAAGGGGTACCACTGACACGCTGCAACTGTGCGGATAAAAAAGTACCATCCCCTTTCGCTAAGGCGGTTGAAATATCTAATCCTTGCGGACCTGAATAGGCCCACGCTAAATCAATTAAACCATCCCCATTAAAATCGCCTTTTAATTTGGTATTATCTTTTTCATAAGGCTTACCACTGAGACGTAATAAACTGGCCGAATTAAAACTCGATGCAGTATTTTCATTGCGTTGCCAGGAAAATTGTGTGGCAGGAAAACACTGATCGGTACAGTATTGAATCGATTCCAATAAACTTTTTAAGGGGCGTCCTGCTGTACCATAATTTAAAACATAACGGCGTTGATCATTGTCCTGCGCGATAGTAATGGTTTTTATGCGTTGTTTAATCAGGTGCTTAACGCCCGAAACATACGTTAAAATAGGATCGGGACGCTCTTCTAACGTAAAATTAATTGCTGTATTCGCATAACGAATAGAGACCGGATAATGTTCACCGAAATCGGTTTGCTCTGAATAATGAAAAGTAACCGTATTGCCAAACCGATCTTGAATTTTACTGATATCCCAACGAAAAACTTCATTGGGTTTACTTTGCGCTTCTACTTGCGCATCTTCGGTACTGCCTAACTCAATAAAATTACCTTCTTTATACCAGACCTGAAAATAGGCGGGACCATGGCCGGCGGTACCATAGGAAATAATTTTTTTATAATGGTCATGTTCAGTGCGATATTCCGTACCACTGGCACCATAGGAACCATTTATAGCGACTAAGCGCTGGCCATTCAAACAATATTTATCGTTATCATCAAAATCAACACCATCAATAAAGCCGTCTTGTTCTAACGTTGTAGGACAACGTGTGATGGTAGGAAAACCTGTTAACCGCCAACCGATGCCTAATAATCCGTTGCCTTTTTGGCTGTCATATTCCAGGGCTAAATTCGGTGTTAAACCATTAACACCAGGTGGTAATTCCAATGAAATTCGGTAATTAGCCGCACCATCGGTGCCTACAGAAAATGATCCTGGAATAGTTCCAACCACCTTAGGTGGATCTGCAGTAGCAAAAGTAGGTATCAATAGTTGGGTAATAAAAAAAGTAAAGCTAGCAAGCGCGATGTTTAAACGTTTCATTATGTACTTCTAGTGACGGCATTATCATTATTTTTAAAAAATCGCCGCATTATACATGGAAGCACATCACATTCAACTGCGCTAAATCAGCACTCCTTCAGCCAAGATCTTCGATTTCACTCAACTTTACCAAAAATCAACTCAAACCAACGTTACTTGATTAAAAACCAGACAGCAGACTATAATGCTGTACATATATACAGTTATCAGTTTTATGACTATGGAACAGACAAACTTAGACACAGCACCGCTCTTCTCATGCAGCGTTTCAGCAGGCTTTCCCAGCCCTGCCGATGACTACATGGAAAAAGAGCTGAACTTACATGAACATATGGTAAAACACCCTGCCGCGACGTTCTTCTTACGCGCGAGTGGTGATTCAATGATTCATGCAGGCATTAACAATGGCGATATCCTGGTCGTTGACCGCTCGCTGACACCTCGCAGCGGTAACATCATCGTGGCCGAGGTCGATGGTGATCTTACTGTGAAACAGCTTTACATCAAGAATAACCAATATTGGCTACTGCCGATGAATCCTCAATACCCTAGAATCCGCCTTGATCCCGAACAGGAGTTCGCTGTCTTTGGTGTCGTAACATACAGTGTACATAAGGTAGAGGGGTAATACTCTCTATCTCAAATAGAGCCAATTTTATTGATTCCATATTTCTGGCGAGCGGAAGCTGTATTTATATAATGCTATTGCCTCAAAGATAAAAAATGAAATCCAAATAAACAACGTAATTAGAAGTGAAGCATAAAATTCTAAAGGTAAAGACATGTCAGTTACTTCGAATGCATTAGATCCAAAAATTGAAAATGCATCCCATGTAAACAGAATAAAAATCATATAAAACCAAAACTGCCTAATAAATATTTTTTATTAAAAGCAAACCCAAATATCCCTAATAAAGAAAGCGTATATACAATAAGCTCACCAACTATTTTAAATAATGATGGCGGATGACCAAAAAACCAATAAGCTATTGAAAAAAGCTCTAATATCAAAATTACAAAGAAAAACACTTTCCAACCAACTTTTGATCGAAAATGAAGCTTTTCAGCTTCCTCTTTTTCAATACCAGCCTCAGGGCCTTTATAGATATTTGTCATTATCGTTCTCTCTATTATCTCTGAACAACGAATGCATAATAGATACTTGCTAAATCATAGTTATAATACCGTTATACGTCTAATCTACCAGTAATATATCATAAATAATACAACACTATACGTATTGACTTTTCACGAATTTACCCTCAAAAAAATACAACCTCAACGGATCTAGAATTATAAGGAAAAATTTTGTCATCAATGCATGGCTGTTTCAAAATAAAATCAAACGATTTACCAAGTAAAAGAACTACCTGGTAGTTGTTATATTTGTTTTTGGGATTTTTGCACTCACGAAACAGGATCGCTTTTTGTTATTATTGAGCCCCTCAACGAATACTACAACTTTCGTTTTGCCGCATTGCCGCCTCAATGGCAAATTCAAATAGGTCACACATGGAGATATTAAATTGCCCCTTATGTCAGGATAATTGTCGCTTTTCCTTTCGTTCACGAATTGCAGATATCTTGAAAACGCTTACACCTTCAGGCTCAGACAAGCTGTTCTCGATCAAAAATTCTTGATTCGGAATAGACAATTTTGCCTTTACGCTTTACTCTCACCACGGCCCGATAGGCAGAGCTTCCATTTGCTCTAAGACATCTTACAATGGTCAACATTTATACAGTTCCTTTGTGCAGTGTACCATCCTAATAATGGTACACCGAAAGCTGTAAGATAGCGTATTTTAGCGATTTTTAAAACGAATGTTTGATTTAAAAGAAATCGATAACTAGTTGATATGGCTAATAAAAGTAGTAAAAAGCTAAACCGGACTCTCAGCGTTGCGCCCATGATGGATTGGACAGACCGTCATGAACGTTATTTCTTACGTTTGATTACTCGTCACACATTACTTTATACCGAAATGGTCACAACAGGTGCTTTACTCAACGGAGATCGTGAGCGCTTTTTACAATTCAACTCTGAAGAGCACCCTGTAGCCTTACAGCTTGGAGGCTCTAACCCTCAAGAGCTTGCTTTGTGCACTAAGATGGCTGAAGACTGGGGATATGATGAAGTTAACCTCAATGTAGGTTGTCCAAGTGATCGTGTACAAAATGGGCGTATTGGTGCATGCCTGATGGCTGAACCCGACACTGTTGCAGACTGCATAGCACAAATGCAGAAGAGTGTTTCTATCCCTGTGACAATTAAACACAGAATTGGTATTAATGGTCGAGAAGAGTTTGAACAACTTTGCCAATTTGTTGAAAAAATCTCTGCCGTAGGTTGTGAAACCTTTATTATTCATGCACGCATAGCGATTCTGGAAGGATTAAGTCCCAAAGAAAACAGAGACATTCCTCCACTTAAATATGACTGGGTCTATGCCATCAAAAAAGAATTTCCCCACTTGGAAATTATTTTAAATGGTGGTGTTAATACCATGGACGCCGTGCAACAGCATTTATTGCATATTGATGGCGTCATGATTGGTCGTGAAGCGTATCAAAATCCCTATATACTGGCCCAAGCAGATGCACTTTGCTTTAATGATCACTACCCTGCCCTATCTCGACATGAAATCCTTAGTCAGTTTTATCCTTATATTGAAAAACAGCTAAATGATGGTACCCGCTTACACCACTTAAGCCGACATATTCTTGGCTTGTTTCAGGGACAGCCAGGAGGAAGAAATTTTCGCCGCTTTTTAAGTGAGCATGCTTGCAAACCAGACAGTAGCCTGCAAACTTTGCAAGCCGCTGCAACACTAACATCTAGTTAGGTAACTACATTTCTTAACTGGCATGCTATACTACCCACCCACATTACAAACCCTTGCACTCACGGAGTTTATATCTGTATGCAGAACCAATTGGAACAACTAAAGCAAATTACCACAGTGGTTGCAGATACTGGTGATATTGAAGCCATAAAAAAATACCAACCCGTGGATGCAACAACGAACCCATCATTACTTCTCAAAGCCGCTGAACTTCCTCAGTATCAACCTCTCATTCAAGAAGCAATTAGCTGGTCTAAAACGCAAGGTGGAAGCCAGCAGGAAATGCTTGCTAATGCATGTGACAAATTAGCTGTAAGCATTGGTAATGAGATTTTGCAGGTTATTCCTGGCCGTATATCCACAGAAGTAGATGCCCGCCTTTCTTTTAATACAGAAGCAACCATAGCGAAAGCAAAGCAGTTAATGGCGCTTTACGCTGATGCAGGAATAAATAGTGATCGAATTTTGATTAAAATTGCTTCTACCTGGGAAGGGATACGTGCCGCAGAAATATTAGAAAAAGAAGGTATCCAGTGTAACCTTACGCTAATGTTTGGCTTTGCCCAAGCAGCCGCTTGTGCTGATGCAGGTGTTTATCTCATCTCACCTTTTGTTGGTCGTATCTTAGATTGGTACAAAGCCGCTACAGGCAAGACTTACTCTGCGGCAGAAGACCCTGGTGTACAATCAGTCTCAACAATCTTCAATTTCTACAAACAGCATGGCTATAAAACCATCGTCATGGGAGCCAGCTTTAGAAATATTGGTGAGATACAAGAACTGGCAGGTTGTGATCGACTGACCATCAGTCCTCAACTGCTTGATGAGCTAGCCTCTACCAACGAACCGCTTGAACAAAAACTCAGCGCAGAGAACTTAGGTGAATCAATTGCTAAACCGGCTGTCGACGAAGTAAGTTTCCGCTGGTTTATGAATGAAGACGCTATGGCTACAGAAAAACTGGCAGAAGGCATTCGGAACTTTGCTATTGACCAAGTTAAGTTGGAAAATAAACTAAGCCTGCTTTATTAATACTTTTGCAGTCAACAGCAGCAGGGGTGATCAAACCTGCTGCTGTTTATTACATTAAAGAGAAAGAATATTTGACGTTAGCCATCGCACTCTAGCGATTTCACTAAATCCTTAAAAGCTTGACGGTTCTTTTCATTCAAGCTCATCAACACTTTGTGTGCATCCAGCACTTTTTGCTTAGCTGACTCTTCTGAGCACTCTTCAACAGGCACCTCTTGAAGAGACTGAGAGGGATGGGCCTGCTCACGAACCAAAATAAATACTTGGTCAAAGCCCATACTCAGTAAAATACGTGTGATATCCTCATTGGTAGACACGACGGTAGGCACCAAGCCAAGCTTTTTCTTAGCCTGAATAGATAATTTTGCTAACAATCCGAGTGATGTGCTATCGATTCCCTCAGTCTCCGTTAAATCAACAATCACTGATTTAAAATCAGGCTGAGCAAACATTTTGTCTAGAAACGTATCCAGGGTTGAGCAAAGCGTTAACCTCACATCACCCACAAATTTTAGAACATACGTTCCTTCATTTTCAGCAAATTGTATTTTTCCGGCTGTCATGACATATTCCTAGCCAACACCAGTAAGGCTATATCATCTGGTGCATCCTGCATTTTATCCAAGCCTAATGCTTGTACAATTGCACCAACCGTTGATGCTCCTTCACTAATAATAGACAGCAAATACGCTTCTTTATCTTTAAGTCGTTCTTGAGGTAAGACCTCAATAATACCGTCAGAAAAGATAGTTAATGAAAACTGCGTCGGCAAGTCCATTACAGTATTAGCGTAGGTCGCATCATCAAATAATCCTACTGGTAGACCATGCCCCTCTAGGTAATACTCTGTATCAGGTGTTGCAAACAAGGGGAACGGAAAGTGCCCCCCATAACTATATGTCAATTGATGACACTTCGTATCAAGAAATCCGCAAAACATAGTGACATGTTTGTCAAGATCTGCACTGATCAGTCCCTGATTGAGATAATCCAATAAATCAGCAGGCGTTGTTTGCTCAAACCGACCTTGCTTTTCACACTCCTCAATAAACAGCATAGTCATATGCTTTAACAGAACTGTGACAAATGCTGAAGAGGCTCCATGCCCCGAAACATCTGCAAGGTAAAAAGCAAACCGATGCTCCCCCATTGGGAAATAATCTGCAAAATCTCCACTTAAATAGAGTGAGGGATTGATATGATGAGCAAAAACATAATCATCTGTTGAGAATGGGCTTTGCGGTAGCATTTTCAACTGAACCTGTCGGCCCGCTTTTTGATCTGCTTGTAGCTCCGCCAAGCTATTACGCAATGTCTGGATGGCTTCTTCCAAGTTCTCCCGATAGCGCTGATTATCCTGTAATAATTGCGCATTTATCAGGGCTCTATTGATGGAGTGCTCAAGCACCTCTAAATCACCAATAGGTTTAATCAAGTAATCACTGGCACCCAGTCGCAATGCCGTAACGACATCAGACATAACACCCGCCCCTGATACAACAATCACAGGTGTATTAGGTGATATGCCTCGGATGGTTTTTAAAACACCTAAACCATCTAATTTAGGCATACGCAAATCACAGATCACAAGATCAGGATGCTCTTCTTTAAAAACCTGAATGCCTTCTTCACCATTTTCAGCTTGAATGATCGAAAATCCACTGTCTTCAAGGTAAGCCACAATGCTTTCACGGACAATAGGTTCATCATCAATCACCAAAAGCTTACTACTGTTGGTATTCATAAACGGACCTTGCAATACCTGCTTTTCGCAAGCTTTGTCTATTCTTTAAAGAATAGGTCTTTCTTATGTTACTCAGTCCAGTTATGTGAGTTTACTCACTATAAATCTGGCTAATCACTAATTGCATTACATGAGGGGGGCAACATTACTCTTTTATATAGGAGACAGCAAGAGTGATTTTAAAATAAGCAACAATTTTTAACGGTCAGTCAAACTCAAGTAATAACACATAACCAACCGTACTTTTAACGCCTATGCTTACACTAACGGGGTGTTATAAAAAGAGGTTATCCATGAACCTAAGTAACCAGTTTTATACAGAAAAACGTGGCTTTATTCGGATGAGAATGAACACTCAGGCCAAACTCAAAGACCTGACAGATAACGAGGGTAACCACACACTGACATCAGTGCCTGTAAAGTGCATCAATCTAAGCAGCACTGGAGTACTGATTGAGTCTACACAACCTATAGCGGAAAGTAGCTCACTTGAAATTACTATACCTTCTGAGCGAGAGGATTTTCCAGACTTTATTGCTGAAGGCACAGTAATTCGGGTAACTCAAAAACCAGCAAGTGAGTTATATGAAGTGGCACTAAGAATTGAGAAAATTATATAGCAGACATGATGACTATCTTAAAAGCGGTATGAAAACACATACCGCAGTTAGATATCTATCACAATCAGGTAGGATCTTTTATTAAAAGTCATCTTCAGGCTGTTCACCTGTTAATAAAAACTCACGGTTTTGTATGTAAGTATCACGAATAAATGTGTACTTATCACCTAGTATCAAATCTTCTGACTTTAATAGTCCTGCTCGTTTATCCACGACCTTCATAACATACAGAGCATTTCTGGTAGGTACATTATCAACGTATCGAATGGGGTTCATGTAACTATCAGGCACCATTCCAGTTGCAGAACGAACAGTACTTGGACCAAATAAAGGTAAAACCAGATAAGGACCTCGTGGTACCTGCCAATGTCCCATGGTTAAACCAAAGTCCTCATAGTTTTTCTCAAGCCCTATATGCTCAGCAACATCAAGCATACCCAACATACCAACGGTTGAGTTAACCAATAAGCGCCCTGTATCATTAGCCGCCTGCTTTCCTTCTAACTGAAGCAAATCATTAATGATATTGGGTACTTCACCAATATTACCAAAAAAGTTAGTCACCAATTGCTCTACAGGATCAGGCGTCACATAGCGATATCCCTTAGCTACTGGTTTAAAAAAATTCTCATCCACTGTTTCATTAAATTGGAAAACAGATCGGTTAAAACCTTCCCATGGGTCCTCAGGATGCTCTGCAAAGCTCTGCCCTATTACACACATACTAAGCAGCAGGGAATAAGCCGTTTTGCGTAACACCATTAACATTCGAAATCCTCAACCAATAATCTTTTTGCTCTCATGACAGTATATTATCTTGCTTGTCATTATCACGCACGTTGTTAACCATAAACGCATGCACACATGTGGATCAGTTATCACTTGCGAGCAAGCTATATATTATGCAAATCGCATAAATTCCAAAAAAGCTGAAGCTTGTTTTAGGCTTCTGTAATACTATACAGCTCATGAGTTTTGATGTTTTTTTGATCAACTCTTTGCAGTTATACATTTATACCAAGTCAGTTAATAAAGATTAGCAAAAAAACACAGCGAACATCTTTTGATGATCAAGCAACAGCTAATAACATACTATGAATTGTGTATAACTAAGTGATAATGCATCAACAATTATCAAACACTAAGCTCAAACTGATAACCCAAGCACAAACCAACGGTGATTTTACCCAGTAATAACCAGTTTCAGCAAGTATCCTATTGAAAAAACCGTACCAATAACGCCAGACAAACAAGGCTACACGAAGTAAAGCTAGGGAGGAGTGACAACACGTTCTGTATTGTTTTCTTCTAATCGTTCATTGCTACTAATTTGAAGGGAATGCCTTAACCCTTAAGTAGTTAAGACCCCCCCTTACGTTTACTAAAGCAAGTATGCGCTTACTGTAACGCCGCTTTAAGTTTTTGGCCTACGTCAGCATGGTGCTGTAACAATGAAAAATTACGTGTCACATCTTTAGGACCATAAGCAAATACCGCAACCGGTGTATGAGTATGCGTACCTGTTCCCCAAACGACATTCTGCTGTTGTGATAATGCACGGCCAATCAGGTTATAGCGTATTTCTTCGCCATAAACATAAAATGCCGTAAAGTCATTAACCTTAGGTAGTGTTTTTGCTCCAAGGTAATCATGTCCTTTGGCATAAAAAGGGTTAGGCTGGTCTGCAAGAATCGCTTTAGCTTGATCCTCAGTGACTTTAAAACCAGTACTATCGCTAATTATTTTTGCCAATTCTGCTGGTGTCTGTTTAGCTTTTGGTAATGCCTGATAATCTGCGATCATGTCACCAAATGTCTTATTTTGACCATAGATATCATCTAACACACTACGCTTAGCAAAATTAAAGAATGGAGCATAGTCAGTATCTTTAAAGCCTGCGCCAGGTAATTTCTTTGGTTTTGGTAAATTATTGGCAGAATAAGAGAAGCCAAATGAGCCTGTTTCATGGTCAGCTGTCAATACGACTAGTGTGTCATCACGTCCCTTAGCCCACTCAAGCACTGCACCTATTGCTTCATCAAATTTGATCATTTCATGAAGCATAGTGCCTACGTCATTGTTATGACCAGCCCAGTCAATCTGACCGCCTTCAACCATTAGGAAGAAGCCATCTTTATCTTTAGATAGAACATCAATTGCCTTAGTCGTCATTTCCTTTAACGATGGCTCATGACGTTGTTTACTCTCTTTATTATGCGTATAAGCAATACCATCCATCATGCCTGAATTACTGAATAAACCAAGCACTTTACCCTCTTTAACTTTACTGAGCTGATCGCGATCAAAGGTAAGTTGATACCCTTTTTTTTGCGCTTCAAGCAACAAGTTCCGCTCATCTTTACGTTTTGATTTAATGGCAACATTCTTGCCCACTAACTTGGCAATACTTTGTTTGCTGACATCATCAGCGTTCACAGAGGCAGGAATCCAGTGTCGTAATCCACCTGAAAGCATCACATCAGGTCCCACATTCAACATATCCACTGCAATTTTATTTTCCAATGAGCGGTGGGGTTGGTGTGCAGCAAAAGAAGCAGGTGTAGCATGAGTTAAACGTGTATCAGAAACCAAGCCCGTTGCTTTACCAAGCTTTTGAGCTTTTTCTAACACTGTTTCCACTACATTACCTTGATCATCCAGGCCAATCATTTCTGAGCCGGCCAGTACCCCTAATGATAACTGCGTTGCAGAACATGCTGAATCAACAACCACCCCACCAGCAGGATAAGTCATAGATAATCCAACGACACCCTCTTCAGCCATTCGGGTGATAGCTGTCTTTCCTTGCTTATCTTTATAAATCGAATGCGGTGCAAGTCGTGCATATGACTCTAACAGGCCTACTTGCTGAGGCCCCATGCCATCACCGATCATTAAAATAACATTTTTGATCTTTTGCTCTGCATAACCACTAGACGCAACGGTTAACATTGACGCCGTGATCAATCCTGCGAATAAACCTTTTTTGGCTTTCATAATCCCCTCGATACTAACTTTGGGATAAACAGTGTTGAAAATATTTGTAGCTTAAATTTATAACCCAATCAGCATTTTTTAACTTGATTAAGGAGTTTACTCTTACACTAAACAAGCAGCAAAAGAGTAAAAACATGATCAGCTAAATAAAACCTACTGCACATGAGTTACATTTTTTAATCAGTACATACCCATTGATCCATATGGTAACGACTATAACTAACCTATACCTTCACAAATTTTCTTCCCAAACAAACTTTAAAGGTGCTAGCGTTTTAATATTTTTTGTCGTTTCATAACTTGAGGCATGCAATCTAATAAAAATCACTACCAAATGCTAATTTTGTCGTATTTTTAACCAACATCGCTAAAATTACGATACAAAGGCTAGCGCAGTTACATTACCAAATTGTTAGATATTAGGTAAAGAATTCCCTCTTAATAAAAAAAATACTGAGTAGACTTTTATAAGAAAAAATCACACTCAAGCGCACAACCACATTAATACTATTTTCAGCCAACATATTCTGAGCCAACGAGTACTGTTTAAATTTTATGCTATAGAACCCATTATTAAGAAACTGTATATTTAATACCAGACATATCGTTTTACTTTGAATATCAAGTCATAAAAGTGCTTTCATTCATGTAGAATTCAATTTTTCTTCATAATTACTTCATATTTTAGCTAACTTAGCCCAAACCTATTGACAGCGTGCCAGCTTTTATAACATTTTCCTCGGCTTACCTGACTGTCTAATCATAATTTATTGTTGATTTAGGTAATTATTGTTTATGCCGACTCACATAAAACCGTCTATTATAGAATTTAGCAAGCATGCAATGTTCAAAAATAGATCATAATAACAACACAATTCACGCACCCTAAGGCTCTAGTGAATGCCCGACAACACATCGGATTGTGTAGCCACGTTAATGGGAGAGCCCCAATGCATCTCAATTATCACCGCAAATACTGCGGCAAAATACAAGCTGTCATTTTTGATATGACAGGTACACTGGTAGACTTTGGTGTTAAAGCGAATGGCCAAGCACTACAACAGCTTTTTAGTCACTACCAGATACAATTATCACCTGATATTTTACTGGCCATTGCCGATTTACCTGACTTAGCCCAGTTAACGTATCTGTTTAATATGGAGGATTTTAAAAACCAGTGGCAACAACATCACGGTTCCCTCCCTGACGAAAAGCAGCTTGAGCAGTTGATTATGCAGTTTAGAACACACCAAATAGACTATGCTAGCCAACAACTCTCATTGCCTGTTGACAGTAAACCTGTCTTCCAATTTATACGAAAACAAGGTTATAAAGTCGGAGTCTGTACACATTACTGTCGTGATATTGCTAGTGACTTAATTCCACAGCTGACAGAACAAGGTCTAAAAATTGATCACTGGGTCAGTGCCGTTGATGTCAGCCAGCCTAGACCTGCACCTCATCTTGTCCTCACCTGTGCCGTCGCTTTAGATATTATGAGTGTCGCTGCATGTGTAAAAGTAGATGATAGTCTCAAAGGAATTGAAGAAGGTCTTAATGCAGGCATGTGGACAATAGGGACTGCCATTAGCGGGGAATACAATAACCGCTCAATGAGCGAATGGAATCAACTCAGTAACACCGAAAAAGATAAAATTCGTAGTGAAGCAACGCTGGGCCTCTACCGCGCTGGTGCACATTATGTTGTAGATACTGTCAGCGATATTCAGTCGTGCCTGGAAGATATTGAAGCACGCTTAAAAAGAGGAGAGCGGCCATAATAGCCGCTCGTTTTTTCTTTTACCTTGTTGTTAACTGATATGACTATTTTAACCAGTCATTCCCCCAACGCTCTGGCTCAATTTTCTTAGCGGGCACAGTGCGACGCATAGTATTAGCCCGTAAAGGTGGCTGAATTGTCGTATTTTCAAGAGACTTGGTTGAGAAAGCAAAGATCAATGTGGTAAAGGCAGCCGCATCCGCATTAATATCAAGTGCTCGATCATTGATATTTGTAATATCATCACATGCTTGATGGTAACAGTGATCATACGCTTTACCTGCTTCTCCACCAAAACGCTTCGCTTCTTCTTCAGTTTTTATACCTTCTGCACCTGTAAATAACCCACCAAAAGCAATACCTTCATTAAAAAACTCAGCATAATCTGAACGGAAACTTATTTCAGTACCACGGTAAGGTTGGCCAAACAAACTAAAAAAGCGCTCAAACGTATGCTCAATGACATCAGAACCTGGAGGACCTTCAAGCCCAAAGGAAGAGCCATCACCATCATAAATACCGTTAAAGTAGTTTGGTGAGCCGATCATATCAAAGTTAAGGTATAACGCTATTTTATCTTTTTCTTCTTCTGACAAGTTCTGTACATAATGGGTTGAACCTACTAAGCCAGACTCTTCTGCTCCCCACCACGCGAACCGTAATTTGTTCTTGGGCATCAAATACTGCATCTGTAATGCAATTTCAAGAATTCCAGCACTTCCTGAGCCATTGTCATTAATACCAGGCCCATCATCAACAGAGTCCAAATGAGAGCCTAACATTACAACATTATTAGGGTTTCCTCCCTTTGATTCTGCTATTACGTTGTATGTTTCAGTAGCAATACGCTTAACATTGGCAAACATTTGCAACTGAGGGGTTCGGGTATGAACTAATGATTCTCCCACATCATAAGTCGCAAACATAACAGGGATTCCTCCACTGTAGTCACTACCTAATGTACCACTCATTAAGCCTTTACGATCTTCTGTATTTCCCTGATTAAAAATAATAACACCTACAGCACCAGCCGCTGCTGCATTTTCAGCCTTAGAACCAAAAGTACACGCACCACGTTGAATCAACGCAATAGTTCCAGCAGGGAAATTATCAAAGTCTTCTTTTTCACATCCACTGGTTGAATTATTATTGGGGCCAAGATGAATATCGACAGGTGTAACAGGTGAGCTCACATTACCAGGCTCAGAATGTGTCATTACTTTAAAATCAGTATCTTCTTGATACTGTTTAGAGTCTGGAGCAAGTTGCACCATGGTAGACTCACCAAGTTTTTCAAATGCAGTAAATGCAAAAGGTTGAACCTTAACATCGTAACCTGCAGATGACATTAAATTGACAACATAATCTACACTTTGATTAAAGCCACTGGTACCTGATGCTCTGGTACCACCATTAGCGTCAGCAATAGTTTGAAACATTTGTAGATGTTTTTTTACACCATAGGCATTAACACACTCCATCAATTGCCAAGGCATATTGTTAATACCTTGATCACACACAGCAGTGGTTGTTGTGTCAGCGACTACTAGGCCTGACGTGCCCCCTAATAACGCAATCATTGCCGGAAGAAGTTTTTTGCGCATGATGTCCTCCATATCGTTGCGCGGATTCTTTTTATTGCTCAACATCCCTTTTCTCAAAGCTTGACAGAAGAATCAGCTCTGTGATTTTGTTAGTTTGTATATAATCATCTAATGCATCAAACTAACAATTAATTGCTTTAGTCAAGAGAGTGCTCGCTATTATTAGTTTATTGCTCTAAAAGCTTTTTACGGGTACATCCCTTTTGTAACTTTATCGTTTTATTTTTACCCCTTCAATTTATACCAGCCATACCTAACACACAATACCAACCTAATACTTTATTTTTGTATTTTGTTGTTTTAACATCAAACAACTGTCTTCTACTTACTTAAAATTTTATCACTGTACAACCGCAAAAATTTGCATTATCGTACAAGATTCACTCACAACATACGCCTTATAAATATTTTGAGTCGCGTAAAAAGTAGTCCTCCAAGAGGATATTGTGAGGGAATGTTAAAACACAAGACGAGTAGTTATTAAGCATCAACCATAGTCAATTTTTAGTAATTAAAAAACGTTCAACTTATACGAAACAGCTTATATAAAACCTTACACTGTTTTAGCTGACCTGGTCGTATTAAATAGTAATGGTATAAAACACTAAAAATGAAGGGTTTTAAACAAAGTAAACCCAATACAGCAGTGCGGTAAAGGATAAGACCCCTACTATAATAACAAACAAACTAGGTACTTAAATAATATATACATAAGGAGTCATGGATGAAGTCAATCTACAAAAAAATTGCTGGATTAACCTTTGCTATCTGTGCAACTTCAGCTCAAGCTGGCTTACTAAGCTTTGAAGATATAAACCCTGGTAGTAATTTAGAAGTTATAAATAATTATGGTGGTTTTTCATTTGGCGGAGATGGATTATCATTAGTATTTAATGCAAGCCAGCAAGCAAAAGGCTTAAAAAATGCGGCTATTGACGGAATTAATGCTGTACTAAATTTTTCTGGCCAAGACATTATTATGCGCTGGCTAGGAAATAGTTTAATTAATTTCAATGGTGGCTACTGGGTGAGTGATAGCAACGATAGCCTAATAAGCTTTGAAGGGTGGCGTGATGGCCAGCAGATATTTGCCAGTGAGATGTTTACCTTAAGCGATGCTCAATCCACTCATATTCAGTTAGGTTGGGCTGACATTGACCAAGTCGTAATCAAAACCCATTCACCTACTGTTTGGGGGATGGACGCGCTGTCTTTTACCCAAGTACCTACTCCAGCAACACCTGCGTTATTAATGCTAGGTGGATTAGGATTAATATTTAACAGAAAAAAACGTCTGCGTTAATTATAGGTCTCAGCATAGTTTTTAAAAACTTTGTCAAGCGTTAGTGGAAAATGCATTAGCTTCACTGTGGGTAAAAATCTATATACCCATAGTGGAGTTTTGTATAACTAAAACCTGATATATTAAGGTTAGTATCATTGACTATCCATCAAATACGCTTAAATTATGATAATCTTATAAATAAGTGCACTTTCAAAGGTGCCCCTAGCATGAAGGATAACCTGTAATCTGTTGAATATTTTTATAAAGTGGCCGTAACCTGCTAAACATTTTCTTATAGACTTTCCCATAAAGTGCATTGTATAACTTAACATTTTCTGTATCAGGCAAAAATGATTTATCATGCCGTGTCATAGCAGAAATAGCTTCCGCATAGGTTGAGTAAATTCCCAGGCCAACGTAAGCGTTAATTGCAGCACCTAGCCCAGATGTCTCAACAGTATGTGGACGTTTAACAGGCAAGTTAAAAATATCTGCGGTCAACTGAAGTACAGCATCACTTTGAGCTCCCCCTCCTGATACTCGAATTGACTTAATCGCTGTCCCACTACGCGCTTCAATTTGCTCTTTTCCTGCTCGTAACGCGTAGGCTAAGCCTTCAACAATAGCGCGATACAAATGCGCTCTGGTATGGACATCACCAAAACCAATAATGGCACCTTTACCAAAAGGTTGTTTTAGAGCTGGAGACCAATAAGGCTGTAAAGTTAAACCCATCGCCCCAGGAGGAGACTTTGCCAGTAACTCATCAAATAATTTTTCCGTGGGAACACCAAGCTCCTTAGCACGAAGCTGCTCTTCCTTACCAAACTCACGCTTAAACCAGCTCACCATCCAGAACCCACGATATACCATTATTTCTGTGTTATAGGCTTTGGGAATGGCTGCAGGATACGGGGGAATAAAACGAATGGGCTCAACATACTTTTGCTGAATGGTATTAATGGTTGCAGTGGTACCATAGCTTAAACAGGCGACTTCAGATGCTAATGCTCCAGCCCCTAATACTTCACAGGCCTTATCAGACGCAGCCGCAAATACAGGTAATCCACACTTTAAACCTATTACTTTAGCTGCCTGCGGTGATAAATGACCTAATAATGCACCTGGCTCGTATAATGTTGACAATTGTTGGGCAGTAATACCTGCTAATGACCAGCGCCATGATCCCGTTTTTGCCCACTGTAATCTTTTATAATCAAAAGGCAAATAACCGACCATCGCCCCAGTTGAATCCACCCACTCCCCTGTTAACTTATACAGTAAATACCCAGACAAATAGACAACATAAGCCGTTTTATCCCATATTTCTGGCTGATACTGCCTTACCCAGTTTGCTTGTGCTTTACTTTGTAAATACGTCAGTGTTGACGATAACCCCAAAAGTCCCAAACCACATTTTAAATAACCAGGTAACGGTAACAGTTGTGTCGCCCTCCGCTGATCTAACCATAAAATAGCGGTACGTAGTGGCATACCTTGCTGATCTAGAAAAACAACCGAACCTCGCTGACAAGTAAGTGCTAACCCTGTGATTTGAAACTGATATTCTGGGTGCTTTTGCCATAATTGTTGGCATGCCATCGACAACTGCTGCCAAAAATAATCAGGGTGTTGCTCAGCCCAGCCAGGCTGTGGTGATATATAAGCTTGTAGTGCAATTTGTTGCTTTGCTAAAAGCATTCCAGATGAATCAAAAATCATCGCTCTGACACTTTGAGTACCACAGTCAATTGCCAACACTAACGGTTCTTTTTCCATGCCTTTCTCTAGCAACATGATTAAAACAACTTCAGTCTTTTATTCTTGGGAACCCCTAAAAATGCACTTTTTTAGAAGTGCCCTATTATCTTTTACTCACTACAAAGAGGTTGTCACCAAAAATCAGGCGTAAAGGCAAAATGAAGCTAACTCACTTTTGGTAATTGATAGGCACTCAACCAAATCCGTCGATATCGCTGCACTTCCTGCTGCCAACGCAAATCATCCCAGTTTAACAGCTGTTGGCAATATTGCTTAATTTGAGGTAAATACTCTTCTCCTCCTTTTCGTATTAATAAACCTAACCGGGTACGACGTAACAACAAGTCATCCAAATGCGTCACCCACTCATTCATCAATATCCAACGTAATTCGGCCCATAACGTTTGCGTTGCACCAATTGTAGTCAGTTCAGTTATTTTGGCACAAGTGAGTAATTTATTAGCTGCTTTACCATAGTATCCAGATAAACGCTGCAATTGTTGTGGACTAAGATAATATAACCACTGACTGGAAATAGATTCATTTGCCAACCATGGTGATATATCCGCAGACACTGGCTGTGCTTCTGGGCAATATTGAGCAACCAAGGCCATAATTTCTTTAGCAATTAAATGAAAGGTTGTCAGCTTACCACCACTGACCGAAATCAACCCTGGTTGCTGCCAGATCAGGTGGTTTCTAGACTCTTTAGAAGGTTGACGTTGCCGTTTCTGGCTGAGTACTGGTCGAATACCACTCCAACAGCTCAACACATCACTTGCCGTAAGTGCAGCTTGAGGAAATTGGCTATTCGCAGCAGTCAATAAATAATCAATTTCTGTTAATGTTATTCTAGGCTCTTTATCAAGCTTTTGAGTCTCATCTAGATCGGTTGTGCCAACAACGGTTGCATTGTGCCAGGGATAAATAAAAACAGGGCGATGATCTTGCGGATGAAAAAAACTGACCACAGCGGGAACAGGCAAACGCCAAGCCGGAAATGCCAAATGGCTTCCTCGTAAAGGTCTTAGTGTTAATCCCGATGCTAATGGCGCCAGTTTATTACTCCAAACACCTGTCGCATTAACGATAACTGTGGCCTCAAGTATTGCCTGCTTATTGGCTTCAGAACACACTTTTACACCCACAACCTGATCATCTTTATAAACGAGTTCCTCAACGCGCGTGTAACTTAATAACTCAGCACCATCATTTTTGGCTTCTTGTAACACCCGCATAACCAGTCGAGCATCATCAGTCAGTGCATCTTGAAAAACGGAGCCACTCGCACAGGTTGACGTTATATAAGGTAATACCTGTTGTATTTTTAATTTATTTAGCCACCGACGAGTTCGGTACCCAGCAAGCCCATCATAAATAGCTAACAATAGTTGAAATACATGATGTGTCGGCCACTGCCAAGGCTTATGCAGCATTAAAAAAGGGATAAAATTAACTAATCCTGGCAAAGATCGTTGCAACCATTCACGCTCATTAATAGAGTCGCGGGCTAACTGCCAATTACCACTCCCCAGATAACGTAAGCCGCCATGCACCATGCTTGAAGAACGACTGGATGTTCCCCAGGCAAAATCATGTTGTTCTACCAATAAACAACGTAACCCTTGTTGTGCGGCTGCACGCAAAATGCCTGCACCAGTAATTCCCCCACCAATCACAATCACATCCCACGCCGGCTTTGAGAGTGTTTTTAAATAATCAGACGATAACATCTGCGGCTTCCTTAAACTTATGAGGTTCATCGCAGAATGTTGTTGGCAACGAATGGCTATTAGGGGGTAATAAGTTGTGTGAGCACAATCTTTCGTTTGGGTCAAAATGACGACACAGCGCAGAAATAGCCTGCAACTGTCGTTCATCTTTAGTAAAAGGAAGGAACGCTCGGTGATCCACCCCCACACCATGATGATGGCTGACCGATCCCCCATGACTGACAATGGCTTGCATTACTGCGGCTTTGAGCTTTTGCCAGCGTGCTAAGGTTATGTCGTAGGTCTCACCAAGCCGAAATACAAATGTCGTATATAGACTAGCACCCTGTGCATAGCAGTGAGAAATATGCGTAAAGACATGCACCTGTTCAACCTCATCGCGCAATGCTTCACGAAGCGCTTGCTCCATTGCTTGACGCAATGAGTCAATATGTAACCACTGTGTTGCTGTTTCTACCGTATCAACCCCATAACCAGCCTGCCATAATGACTCTCGCAAATAAGGGTTTCGATAACGGTGACGTTGCCATTGTTGACCTATCAGTTGTCCAGTATTAACCCCGCCATAAAAACGACTGATACGCCGCAGCTGCTTCCAGGCATGAAGACACTGGGCTTTTTCCCCAGAAACCCCTACTAGCAACTGGCACCGACCTTGTTTAGCACCTCGGAACTTAAGTAGTTTTTCTAGCCAGCGAATCGCATTTTGCTGATCAGATAGTCTTAAAAACGTTTCGGTTTCTTCTGGCGCACTCAACCGTAACATGGATAAAGGAATGCGCTGTTGTAATGCTTGCTGGCAGGTTGCAATTCCTGCCTGCCAATCGGGAAAAAACACTCCATAAAATGCTTCAAAACGCGGCAGCCGAGAAATATTAACAATCACCTCAGATAAAATACCTAGCCGTCCTTCAGAGCCTAAAATACATTCTTTTAAATCAGGACCAGCAGACTCTGCAGGAAATGGTCGCAGATAATAACTGCCCTGAAATGTTTCTAAACGACCACCGGCAAAAAGTTTCTCTATTCGTCCATAACCTAATGACTGCTGACCACTTGAACGTGTTGCAACCCATCCCCCTAAAGTGGAGTATTCAAATGACTGAGGAAAATGACCTAAAGTAAAACCGTGAACCTGTAATTGCGACTCTACGTGTGGACCCATTGTTCCTGCACCGAATGTTGCCAGCAAACTTTCTTTATCCAGCGCTAACAATCGGCTTAATCGTGACATACAAACGGTTAATGTGGGTCTTGAACACACCTGCGGATTAATATGTCCGACAACACTCGTTCCTCCACCATAAGGAATAAGATTGCAATCATGCTGCTCTGCCCACTCTAATAATTGATGGATATCATCACGACTTTCTGGAAAAGCAACGGCATCTGGCACAGTTTCAAATTGTCCACTTTTTTTAGCTAGCCAATCAGCAAAACTATGACCTCTTGCATAACGCACACGAAGTTCCGGGTCTTTACTTATTAAGGGATGGTCTGCCAAACGACTTTCAGTAACTTGAGTCGATACTGTTTCTAACAATACCTCCTCAAGAGGGTAACCTGGACCGATTAAATCTGCTAAGTAGCAAAGCGCATGCTCAGGAAGCGGATAGTCTTGGCCTGCTTCTCCCCAGCTATTCCACCGCTGCATAACGAACCTCCCTATCGATAGCCAACATCTGTCCAGTATACATTTTGAAAAATTAAAACCGCGAATAAATGGCAAAAATTGCTATTAAGTTTTTTAATTTTTATTATTCTCTTAATCTATCATCAAGAGCGTTATTGTCTTGCCTCGTCGTTAAACCAAGAATATGCTTATCATGTTTATTTCTTATCTCGCTTATATACCCACAACTAAACTACAATTAAAGGTATACCCTTCGCTGTGGGTATATATCTACAGTTTTATTCAAAAAGAACATCTTATAGATATATACTAGCGGGAATAAATATCAAAGATAATGTCAAAAAATGCCACAAAAAGTAACAATTGAGGCCAACACATTACTCGGTGAAGTGTCCTGGGGAAGCTTATTACCCTACTTGCATTATGCCAACCAATTAGGCATCAATACCCAACAGCTCTTAAAACAGTTAGAAATCACTTCGTGTACAGACACCGTGGAACGCCTTCCAGGTGAAAGTGCACAACGCTTGCTTCTCACTTTAATTGATCATGCAAATGATACACTTTTTGGATTACATGCAGCACAATTTATACAACCAGCGTCTTATAATGTACTTGGCTATATCACCATGAACTGTGCTACATTAAAAGATGCTATTCAACGCATCACACCTTATGAAAAGCTAGTGGGTGATATGGGAAGGACATCCTTACACTATCTAGCTGAACGGCTACGTATCAGTTGGTCATGTATCTATACAAACACAACGATTAAGCGGCATATGGTTGAACATTGCTTTGCCGCTTGGACACACTATGCACGATGGATTACGGGAAAATATGAACGTACACCTATTGTCGTAAACTTTAGTCATAACTGTCCCCTTGATAACAGTTACCAAGAGTACGAACAACTTTTTAACTGCCCTGTCTTGTTTGAACAACCTGAAAATAGCCTGGATATTTCCCTTACAGACTTACAAACACCGCTACAACAAGCCAGCCCTGCATTACTTAAAACCTTAGAGCAACATGCACAACATGTCGTTGCTACGCTCACCCCCCACAATAATCGTTTAGCAGAACGTGTAAAAGCTATTATACGACAGCAGCTTTCATGTGATGGTGCTTTAACAAAAGAGGTCGTAGCTAAACAGTTGGCAATGACGACTCGAACATTACATCGCCATTTACAACATGAACAAACGACGTTTCAACAACTCTTAGATTATGTACGAATGGAACAAGCCAAATCTTTTCTTAAAGACAATACAATGACAATTCATACTATTGCTGAAAATTTGGGCTTTACCGAGGTGCGATCATTCCAGCGTAGCTTTAAACGATGGACGGGTTTAACTCCCAGTCACTATCGTTTAGAACAAACTACAAAGCACAGTGATTACTAAAAATTAAACGGGGTCCTGATGAATGGTAATATCAGCATCCGGATAGTCTGCTTGAATAGCCGCTTCAACATTATCTGCAATTTGATGTGCTTGTTCTAACGTTAAATTTTTATCTAACTCGACATGCATCTGGATTATGGGAATCATTCCCGATTGGCGTGTTCGTAATTGGTGAATGCCTCGTACCCCATGCACAGCTAAAGCTAAAGTCTCAATATGTGATAAGGTATAAACTGGTAGCTCACGATCCATTAGTCGATTAATCGCATCCACTAAAATCTCTCTAGCACTAACAACCATATAGATCGCAATACCAATTGCAAACAAGCTATCTGCTTGGGTAAAGCCCATAGCGGTTAAAATCAATGCTACAATTACGGCCAAATTAGTTAATACATCCATTCGATAATGCAACGAGTCTGCTTTTATCGCTACTGACCCCGTTAATTTGACGGCAAAGTGCTGGATACACAACAATACAAGCGTAAGAACAATCGCAAAAACGCTTACACTCACACCAACCCACTCAGCATCAACCATCATTGATTTACGCCAGTGTCCCACCGCATGAAAAATCAGCACTAAAGCCGATCCCATAATGAACATAGATTGAGCCAGTCCCGCCAATGACTCTGCTTTCCCATGACCAAATCGATGGTCTTCATCAGCAGGCTTTAACGAATAACTTACTGCACCATAATTAATAATGGATGCCATCGCATCAAGTGAAGAGTCAATGAGCGATGCCAAAATACTTACAGAGTCAGTCACTACCCAGGCTATTAATTTTACCAAAATCAGTATAATGGCAGTTACTACAGAAGCCGTACTTGCGAAGCGCAGCCAAAACACTTTATCGTCAGATTTAAAAATAGCCATAGTTTATTTGTACTCAATCGCCCAAATAGTAAACGCTGAAGAGTAGCCCTCTTTAGCTTGACTCAAGTAGATATTGCTCTCAATATAGCGCTTTTTTACAACATACAATGCGTTATAGGTGCCATTATTGGTTAAACGGGAAGAGTGGTCATTAGAACCTTGCTCGTTCTAACAAGCCAACGCTGCCCCCGCAACGGTAAACAGTTTAGATTATCTGATAACTCTAAATACCCTTAAACCACTGTGTTTACTGAGTAAAACTCATCGACATGGGAAGGATGTGGTAGCTGTTGTTATATCTGCAACAGCCTGTAAGCCCGGATACCGGCCTATAGCCTAAATTAGGTGATGCGGAGGGCTTCACCCACAGGTACCTCCCTTTCTTTGGGGACTTTAACAAATCTTTGGCAGAATAGGCATACGCATATTCTACCAGTTGTTGCCTGTTTGCCCTTCTCAAAGCCACTCACCAGTAGTATATGGTTTTGAGGACTTCATGAAAAAAATCAGCACACTTGTTACAGGGATATCATTTATAAGTCTGTCTTATTCAATTACGTGTCAAGCAGAAGACAGTTATCAACTACCGAATATGACGGTTACCGCTACCAAAACACCGCAAGTGATTTCTGATTCTTTAGCCCCTGTCAATGTATTTACTCGACAAGATATTGAACGCTTGCAAGCTCAAGACCTATTTGATGTGCTTCGACATGTGCCCAGTGTCAACATTACGACTACGGGTGGTAAGGGTACTGTATCAAAACTTTTTTTTAGAGGTTCAAGTGATAAGCAAGTACTCGTACTTGTTGACGGCATAAAAATTAATACTGCTACAAATGGTAAAGCCTCTTTATCTTCAATTGATATTAACCAAGTGGAACGTATTGAAGTGGTCAGAGGACCACGCTCAGTGCTTTATGGATCTGAAGCCCTTGCTGGCGTCATCCATATTTTCACCCAGCAATACAGCGAAAAACCTATCGAACCTACTGTTAAAACTGGATTTGGCTCTCATAAAAGTGAGCAATATCTAGCAGGGATAAAAGGTAAACAGGCTGATGCCTATTATGGACTAAAGGCGAGTTACTATACGACAGAAGGTTTTAATCGCTGGTACGGTGACTTAAGCAATGAAAATGATGGCTATCGCAACAAGTCCTTTACAGGAAATATTCAGTATCAGCTCACTGATAATAGTCAGCTTGCCCTACAACTTATGCGTCAAAAAGCCGAAGCGGAGTATGACAATGCTTATGCCATATCAAGCCCTGTTTATACGACTACCACTCTCGAAACAGCAACAGCACGTTATAGCCACCAGCTAACACAACAATGGGATATTGCCATTACTGCAGGTCTCACCACCGATAAATCTGATGATAGAACAGATCATATAGGTCGTAACTTTCTATATGAGTCTAAACGACAAGCGTTTAACTGGCAAAATAACCTGCAATTAACGTCAAACCAGCTATTGTCATTTGGATTGGACTACTATGATGATCATTTAACTTCAACCACCCACTTTGATGAAGATGAACGTGATAATCATGCCTGGTTCATTCAAGACCAATTACAATTTGGAAAACATGAAATTCTGATAGGGTTTCGTCAAGATGATAATGAGCAATTTGGTAAACACAATACACGAAACCTTGCCTGGGGTATGCCGATCAACGACACGTATAAAGTCACTGCCAGCTATGGGGAAGCATTTGTAGCCCCCTCATTTAATGACCTATATTATCCTAATTTTAGTAACCCCAATTTAAACCCTGAACAAAGCAAACATTATGAAGTAGGTCTACAAGCAGACTATGGGCATACTCAATGGCACATAAATGTCTTTAAAACAGATATTAAAGATATGATTATTTTCCAAAATAGTAGGCCAGAAAATAGTGAGCAAGCTCAAATTAAAGGATTAGAGCTTGCCATCAATACACTATGGCAAGACTGGCAAATTAATAGCAACTTTACAATATTAGATCCTATTGATAAAAACACAGATACAGATAGCCAAGCCAAAGAGCAAACCTTACCCAACCGAAGTCGTAGACAGTTTTCAATTATGGCCCATAAAACCTTCGGTCGATATAATTTAGGTATTGAGTGGCAAGGCCAAAGTGAACGTAAAAACATAGGTTCTACTGACCAGACTTTACCAGGATATGCGACCGTAAACGTGGTTCAGTCTTATGCCCTCACAGACGAACTTAGTATTGAGTGGAAAATAAATAACCTTTTTGATAAAGATTATGTTGAGGATTTGAATAATAACATTCCTTATGAAACAGATGGTATCAATACCTTTATTTCCCTAACGTATCGTCCCAATCTTTAAATAACGAATACAAGAATCTTATGACGAATGATAAACACACGCGCCACAAGGCGCGTATGATTAAAAAAAAGCAACATATCGATCAACGTATTGCTGATGCTAAGGAGTCTCGTGGTATCATTATTATCTTAACGGGGAATGGTAAAGGTAAAACAACGGCAGCTTTTGGTAATGTAGCACGTTGTGTAGGTCATGGTTATCAGGCAGGTGTTATTCAATTTATTAAAGGCGATTGGCCATGTGGCGAACGTCAGCTATTACAACAAACGGGACAAGTCACATTTCATGTGATGAAAACGGGTTTCACGTGGGAAACTCAAGATAAAGCCGTTGATATTGCCGCAACACAAGAAGTCTGGAAAGCAGGAAAGTCAATGTTAAGCGATCCTAACCTACGACTCGTTGTTCTGGATGAAATTACATATGTATTGCGTTATGGCTATTTAGCAACAGAAGACGTTATTAATGCCCTGCAACAACGCCCCCCCATGCAATCCGTTATTATAACAGGGAGAGGTTGTCCACAGATGTTAATCGACATAGCTGATACTGTGAGTGATATTCAGCCGATTAAACATGCCTTTGATGCTGGCATTAAAGCACAAGAAGGGATTGACTGGTAAATAAGTCTTCATTAAAGGAATTTATAATGTGATGCTTATTGTTCTTTGCCTGAAATAGCTGTGTTAGCTAGTTTCTGACAAATCGTTTCCATTGCAAGCAAAATACGCGGCGTTTGTCGTAAAAAGTGATCAGGGTTAACCATAATTATTTTTTTTTGTTGAACAGCTTTTAATGATTGCCAACGCCCCGTCAACTGCTTTAAAAAAGTTGGCTCAGTCACTATTAACCAGTCTGGCTGTTGAGCTAATAATGCTTCAAAATTAACCTGAGGTGCTATAACTTTAGCGTTGGCAAATATATTTTCCCCACCACACTGTTCGATAATTTCAGACGTCAAGTGCCGCCCATTCAGTGTTTGTATTGGGTTTATGTTTAATAATATGGCTACTTTTTGTTTTAATGATTGTTTTTTAACGTGAGATGCCAAACGTTGCCAATGTTGTTTAAAGTCTGACGCAACCTGTTCCGCTTCTACTTTATGAGCCGTTATATTACCAAACCTAATTAACTCGTCAGCAATATCTTGAAGTGTTTTTGGCTCTGAATAAATAATGGGTATACCTAACTGCTCTGCCTTCCCCCCCAACAAATGTTTATTGCCACTTCCCCAGGCAATAATCAACTGTGGTTGTACAGCAAAGATTTGCTCCCAATTAAGTAAATTATAATGTCCAATTATAGGCTTTTTTAGTGCATCAGGGGGAAAATCACTACCATCAATAACACCAACAATATTCTTACCAGCCCCCACAGCATATAATAACTCAGTAATATGAGGTGCCAAACTTACTACTCTAGGTGTATTATTTTCTGTTTTTTTATTATCCGGAAGTTGTGTCGCTACTACTTGACTGCATGGATTAACCAAAACCCAAACGAACATAGAAAAAAACAATTTCAACACACTGCAGCCTGTCATACAGAAAGCCATGCTGATAATTGCGCCTCATCAAATGGCCAGAAAAGCTTTTCTTCTCGCTGCCTCTCTCTCAGCACAGGAATACGCACCCCATAAAGGGTCATCAGTTCATCACTTAAAGCAATATCTACGACTTCTATGTCTAGATCAGATGCATGTACACTTGAATTTATCAAGGATAAAGCTTGATCACACAAGTGACAGCCTTCAGTAGAATAAAGAACCAATTTTCGTTTTGCCATACTATAGCTCTATAATCAAGCCGTTATAAAATGTAACCATAACCCTTGTGCTTTATAGCATATTAGGGCCTGTTAACACTATTTGAATATCGCTGTTATGACGGTAAAAGTCTAATCTAGGCAAAAAAATAGTCTACGGCAGTGGTGATTCAACAGGCCCTAGCAACCTTCATTGCGATTTCTTTATAGGGAGTGATCTATTTTAAAATAGGGAATACTTGGTCATATCATAATAAAAGCATTAAAGTAATTTTCATCTAACAACCATAACCCCAAATAAAAGACGAAAAAAAAGCTCTTTTAAAAGAGCTTTTTTCATGACCAGGAAATAAAAATTAGTTTGTAACAGCAGCACCACAGCGACTTGTAGTGTTCCGTTCGCTTAGCTCATATTTGAATGCTAGAAAGACGATGACAAAATCGATCAATGCGGTTCCTAAAAAGCCAATGATGGACTGAATCGCTGCATAATTTTGTGGACTCATTAGGTAAGCACCTATATTCGCAACTCCGAAGAGAAACCAGGTCATTTTACTGACCCCTTTTCCTGTTTTGCTTTTCAACAGTGCAACTAACTGAATCACTGTAGCGGCAGGAAAAATGATCATTGGAAAAAAACCAGCAATGGTAACAATGATCTCAGGCATAATATGTCTCCAACTACTGCTTAACTAATAACTACTTGGCAAATTAGTATTTACCGCCCCCTGTCCTGGAGCGATATAACTTCAATTTACTTAAACAACCCAACCCTCTACACCCTCTTCAATGGGGCATTATTTGGGGATTATACTGCAACTAGCCTTATATAAATTGATACCCGTCAGCAAACATCAGCTATTTGGAACCTAGTTCACTTACTAAGACAAAAAAATACCTAGTCACACTATTAGATCAAATAGCAAACAAATTCGTCAATCAACCATCCCTGGCCCAATCTTTACTACAAGCGCCCCCTACTCAACTTCGATGTCGAAGTCGCCAACAGCGATGAATTTTTTGGTTTCGAGCGAAGTCAGGGTCAATGGTTTTACTCGAAATATCTTCCACCTCAAATTGATGAAACAAGGCATCCGCAAGTTTGAAACGCCTAAAGTTATTGGAAAAATACAAAGTACCTTGTTTATCTAAGCGGGACATAGCAAGCATTAATAATCGCTCATGATCACGTTGAATATCAAAGTCTTGTTGAGTTCGCTTTGAGTTTGAGAAGGTAGGAGGATCAATAAAAATCAGGTCAAACTTACTGTGCTCCTGCTCCAGCCACGTTAAGCAGTCCGCTTGGATTAATTGATGCTGCTCACCTAACCCATTCAATGCAAAGTTTTTCGAGGCCCAGCTAATATAGGTAGGAGACAAATCAACACTGACGGTTGCAGCGGCACCACCCAATGCAGCATGCACTGATACTGAAGCAGTATAACAATACAGATTAAGTACACGCTTACCACTCGCTTCCGTAAATATTTGCCTACGCATAGGCCGGTGATCTAAAAAGAGTCCTGTATCCAGGTAGTCTTTTAAGTTAACCAATAGTCGAGCCTGATATTCAGTTACAGAGAGCAGCTCACCCGTCTGGTCTTGCCTTTTATATTGCTGCGTTCCTTTTTGTTTACGACGTTGCTTGAGCACAATTTGATTGCTTGCAATACCCGTCACCTCGGGTAAAACACTTAGAGCATCAAGCAAACGTTGCTGTGCTCGCTCAGGATCAATACTTGCTGGTGGAGCATATTCCTGTACATGCAACCAATCACTGTAGCAATCAATTGCAAAAGCATATTCGGGCATGTCTGCATCGTAGATTCGATAACAGTCAACTTTCTGTTGTTTAAGCCAAGGTTTTAGCTTTCTCAGATTTTTACGAAGCCGATTAGCAAACATTGTTGCCCCTGCAGAAACAGGCGCTTCAATCTGTGCATCAGTATTAGCTGAAGACTGATCCTCTACTGGTCGTCGTGCTTTAACTACGTACTCTGGAGATACTTCAAAGGTCAATAGTTTACAGGGCAGTGCACCATTAAAAAATGAATACTGGCGTTTTGCTCTTAATCCCATTCGCTTAGCTAATTCTGGGTTCCCTGTTATCAACCCTGCATCCCAGCCCATACAATGTTCTCTTAATTGGGTACCCAGGTTTTGATAGAGGTAAAGCAGCGTCGCATCATTCCCTAAACGCTCCCCATAAGGTGGGTTTGTTACTAAAAACCCCTTCTCACAGTTGCCAATGACTTGTGACAATGTTGAAAGGTCTTGGTGTTTAATTTGAACTTTGTCTTTCACCCCGGCGCGCTGAATATTGTTATATGCAGCATTAAGCGTTGCTTGATTGGTTTCCAGCCCGATCAGCTCAGGCAAGTCTCGCTCATGGCCTGCCGCAAAGCGATCCTGAGCTTCAGTGACGACTTCTCGCCACAGCAAGGGAATATGTCCGTACCAACGGTTAAAACCAAAATACTGACGATTTAGTGCTGGCGCACGATCCATAGCCATATGAGTTGCTTCTATTATCAGCGTTCCAGCACCACACATGGGATCAACAAGCATTGGGTAATCTTGCCAGTGGCTAGACCAACCTAAGCGGTACAAAACTCCGGCGGCTAGTGTTTCTTTAAGTGGCGCTGTTCCAGCCTGTAACCGATAACCCCGCTGATGCAAACTTTCACCTGATAGATCCAAAGCAATGATGACATTATCCCGCTTAAGATATGCGTTAACCCTAATATCTGGTTGTTTAAGTTGAACTGAAGGGCGCTTTCCTGTCTTTGCTCGCAAAAGATCAACAATGGCATCCTTAACGGTTTGTGCACCAAATCGAGTATGGCGAATGGCATTCGAAGAACCAGAAAAATCAACCGCTAAGGTTCCTGTTGGAGATAAATGATCCTCCCAAGGTACTTGTTGAACCAGTGCGTATAAATCATCGGCATGCTCAACGTTTCCTTGAACCAAAGGGAGTAAAACCCGATTAGCAAGACGACTCCACATACAAACACGATAGACATCAGGCATGGATGCTTTGAATGTCACACCAGCAACGGTCTCTTTAATACTGTGCCCTCCTAGCGCCCGAACCTCTTCAGCTAAAAGGCTCTCTAGGTGTTTTGCACAAGTTACAAAGCAGTCAACTATCGTATTTGCCATAGTACGTCATCATCTGAGCAGGTAAAAAATCCGGCTATTCTAGCGGATCTTCTATGAATGCAAAGCATAATCTTCATTATTGCTTATTGTTCCTTGTATTGAACTACTTCAATGAACTAGACTCATATAGACAGGATTAATAAAAGATTAATTATCTATAAATAATGATTTCTTAACTTTAATAGTGCTATCCGCTATTACTCTAACTGAGGTGTGTGTTAAGAGGAGTCACCAACCACCAGTTTTATGTAAGCATTCCTTTTTTACAAAAACTTACCACTGTAATCATTCAATTCACTCATTTAAGCCAGTGAGGCGATCTGGATTATGAAAAGACAAAAAAGAAGTAGAGAAGAAAGGGCTTTCCAAAAAGGATATCAATCAGGTATTACAGGAAAACCTAAAGAATCCTGTCCACATGATCAACTCCATCAACGACAAGCATGGCTAACCGGCTGGCGAGAAGGACGAACCGATAGCTGGGATGGCTATACCGGTGTATCTGGCATTCATAAGCAGCAACAGCTGCACTACAGTTAAATTCTCTCCTCTTAATTTTTTAACACACTAAATAGAAACAGGGCCTTAGTTTCAAAGGCCCTGATCAACAAAGACTTATTTCCCCTCAGCAAATGACCTTTTAATCGCAAGTACACAGTCCCTAATTAACGCCGGGCCCTGGTAAATAAAGCCAGAGTAAATTTGCACAATATTAGCGCCAGACTTAATTTTTTGTACTGCATCCTCTGCGCTCATAATCCCTCCAACGCCAATAATGGGGAAATCAACGCCTAACTCCCCCCGCAAAGCACTAATGACTTTATTCGACTCATCTTTTAACGGGGCACCACTGAGTCCACCTGCTTCTTGTCCATGCTTAGTATCAGACACCAGATGCTTGTCAATCGTTGTATTGGTAGCAATGATGCCATCAAACCCCTGATCACACACAGCATCTGCTACCAGTTTGATCTCTTCATCCGTTAAGTCAGGTGCAATCTTAAGTGCTAACGGCCGATAACAGCCATAACGCTTGGCCAGTGCCTGCTGCTCCGACTTCAAACAAGACAACAGTTGCTTGAGAGAGTCCCCAAACTGCAATGTTCTTAGACCTGGCGTATTGGGAGAAGAAATATTGACCGCAATATAATCTGCCGCTAGATAAACTTTTCGTAAGCAAGTTAAGTAGTCTTCATTAGCGTGTTCAACAGCAGTGGTCAGGTTTTTTCCAATATTTACCCCAACGATACCTGAGTATTTCCGGCCAGCCACTTGCTCAACAAGATGGTCAACGCCTTTGTTATTAAACCCCATTCGGTTAATAATGGCTTGTTTTTCAGGTATTCTAAATAATCGTGGACGCTCATTCCCTGGCTGAGGCTTTGGCGTGACCGTGCCAACCTCAATAAAGCCAAACCCTAAATTACCCAGTCCATCAAGGCAATCAGCATTCTTATCCATACCTGCCGCAAGCCCCACAGGATTAGGAAAAGTTAACCCCATAAGTTGAACAGGATAATCAGGCACTTGAGGTATAAAAAAACGGGCCAAACCTAATGTTTGACCCGTCTTGATAGCGCTTAAACCAGCATCATGTGCTAGTTCTGGTGGTAATGTAAACAATAATCGACGCAATAAGTGATACACAGACTTAACCCTTTACTCCATAGTTGCAGGTTCGCGCAAAATTATAACCTGAAAGCTTACTATCGCTATGGTTATTCTTCCACTTCCTCTTTACTGAGAGGCCGATGTAATGCAACCGGAATACCTTGTCGACTTCGACGGCGCATATTGAGCATCTCCACACCAAAGGAAAAAGCCATAGCAAAATAGATATACCCTTTAGGAATATGAAAATCTAATCCTTCAGCCACTAAGGTCGTTCCAATCAATACCAAAAAGCTTAATGCCAGCATTTTTATGCTTGGATGGCGATCGACAAAATCGCTGATTGATTTTGCCGCAACCATCATTACCAACACCGCGATAATAATGGCAATAATCATAACTTGAACATGCTGAGCCAAACCTACAGCAGTAATGACAGAATCAAATGAAAAAACAATGTCAATCAAAGCAATCTGAACTAAGACCCCGATAAAACTAACCTGTTGTTGTTTATGCTGATGGTCTTCTGGCCCCTCAAGAGAGCTATGAATTTCAAAAGTACTTTTTGCGATCAGAAACAAGCCTCCTGCAAGTAATATAATATCTCTACCCGATATTTCCTGTGCCATAACCGTAAATAATGGCGCTGTCAGTTGCATAATCCAGGTTAAAGAAAGCAACAGCACAATCCGTGTTACCATGGCAAGCGATAGGCCAATAAGCCGTCCTTTCTGGCGCTCATTTTTAGGTAAACGGCCCACCAGAATGGAGATAAAAATGATGTTATCTATGCCTAAAACTATTTCTAGCGCTGTTAGTGTAGCCAAAGCGATCCAGGCCTGTGGATCAAAAAGCCATTCCATATTAAACCTTACATTGTTGACATTGACGAAAAGGACTTTGAGAAGTATATGAGCATCAGCCTATCAATATGATATACGTCAAAATAACCTCTTAAAAAATTTACGAATTATAGAAGCAATTCAGCAAGAATCCATACTCTCATTGTATTAATGCGGTCTCTGTTAAAAGATAATTAATAGCTTACCGACTTAATCAGTTACTTCGTAATGATCCCCTTCATCTATGTCATTTAAACTATCTTGGTTTACACAGACAGGTGCTTGCATTTTCGTTCAAGTGATGGCAATCTGTGACGGTAATAACAGTTAAATCAATAAGTTGGCTTAAAACTATATATGCAAGGGGCTTAAAAGCCCTTTTTCATTTTTAAACAGTGTCAACACATTCATACGAAATGTATTGAGTGTGTTAAGACTATTGTTTTATATACCCAAACCGCGCTTTTCATGGGGATCTAACAATACATCTAGCCCCTATAAATGCTTCGCGAAAGGTATAGTAGTAACGAATGATGGCTTTGCGTTCTGCACCAGTGGTAATAAACCGTTTGATTGATAGTAGTCAGGACATTGAAATAAACTACCGTGCTACAAGTTTATTGCCTCTGTTAGGCTCACTTAAAGCCTCATGGCATAAAACAATTGACCTAGAAGCCATCCTTTTTTGATAGTCATTGGTAAACTGCTCATTTGCTTAATGCTTATATAGCAGATTATCAGAGGGTTTTGGTATGAATGAAATTCCCAATGATACACTCATGGCAATGAAAGCTGCAGCCAAACAAGCCGCTGCTAATGCTTACTGTATCTACAGTGATTTTCCCGTAGGTGCAGCCCTTATCACTAAAGCCGGACAAATAATTCCCGGATGTAATGTCGAAAACATTTCTTTTGGCCTCACCAACTGCGCCGAGCGTACTGCCATTTTTTCTGCTGTCGCACAAGGACTAAAAAAAGAAGACCTTGTAGGTTTGCTGATCTACATGCCAGGTAATAAATTGTACTCACCATGCGGAGCATGCCGTCAGGTTATGGCTGAGTTTTTGTCTGAAAATGCGCCAGTCTATGCCGCATGTGACAAAGAAGAAACAACACTTTGGCATATGAACGAGCTACTCCCGGCTAGCTTTAATTTCTAAATTCTTATCTTTAATCAGCATTGAGAAGAATATCTTTGTGATTTTCTTCTCAAGATTTAAGGTTGGGTTACCAATTTTTATATGGTCGCTATCGCTTTTATTACCCTAAAAAATGTAAATTGACCCAGGTTAAGCAGAGATAAAAAAGTAAATAAAATTGCTTCTATAGTTTTTTTCGATTTGTAATAATCGGTGCCAAATAATATTAAAGCAGTAAGAGGTTTATGCTCCATGGAAATATTAATCAGTCTATTAGGGATCGTTACCCTGCTCGGGTTAGCTTTCCTACTCTCAGATAATAAAAAAGCTATTAATCCACGCACTGTTGCAGGTGCATTCTTTCTCCAAGCAGGTTTAGGTGCTTTTGCACTTTATTTTGATGCTGGCCGAGCTGCAGTCGAAGCACTTGCAAGTGGCGTCAGTAAGCTCTTCAGTTATGCAGATGCAGGTATTGGATTTTTATTTGGTAGTTTAATCAATCCTGGTGCTGGAGACTGGGGCTTTTTATTTGCCATCAAAGTATTACCTGTAATCATCTTCTTCTCTTCTTTAATCGCTGTTCTCTATCACCTAGGCATCATGCAGTTAGTGATTCGGGTAATTGGTGGTGGAATACAGAAGTTACTTGGCACCAGTCGCTCTGAGTCTCTCTCTGCCACAGCAAACGTTTTTGTGGGACAAACTGAAGCACCGTTGCTTGTTCGCCCATTTATTTCCCGTATGACTCAGTCTGAATTATTTGCCATTATGGTAGGTGGCCTAGCCTCCGTTGCAGGTACTGTACTGTTTGGTTATGTCAGCATGGGTGGTGATCTTAAATTCCTGTTGGCTGCCTGTTTCATGTCTGCTCCTGGTGGTCTACTCATGGCTAAAATTATTAAGCCTGAAGTTGAAGAACCACACCAAGACATCCAAAGTGCTATCGACGAAGACCCAGACCAACCAGTGAATGTAATCGATGCTGCAGCCGTTGGTGCATCCAATGGTCTTAAATTGTGTGTTAACGTTGGTGCCATGCTGATTGCCTTTATTAGTTTAATCGCAGTTCTTAATGGTATTACAGGTGGTGTTGGTGAAATCTTTGGTATGACAGACTTGACCATTGAGAAAATTTTAGGTTGGGTGTTCTATCCAATTGCCTTCATTATTGGTACACCTGCAGCAGATATAACTCAAGTAGCTTCTCTTATTGGTCAAAAAATCATTGCCAATGAATTTGTTGCCTTTATGTCTTATGGAGAACTTATTAAAGCAGGTGAGCTAACCGCACAAGGTCAGGTAATTGCCAACTTTGCGTTGTGTGGCTTTGCCAACCTATCCTCTATTGCCATCTTGTTAGGAGGCCTTGGTGCTATGGCACCTAACCGTCGTCCTGATATTGCTCGCTTAGGGTTAAAAGCTGTTGCCGCTGGTACTTTATCAAACTTGATGAGTGCAACCTTGGCAGGCTTATTCTTCATGCTTTAAGCATAATTGCCCAGTCCAGCAACACCTACTTTTAGTAGGTGTTGCCATTCTAAAAGCCTGCAATTTTTGTAATCATACAAATAGCATCATTTTATTTCGAGACTTTTTTCTTTTGCTATTGTTTACATTAAGGCTTTTTTCGCATTAGAAACTAACTGTTATAAATAGTGATATTTTAACCTCTTTTTTCTCTGGCATTACGTCCAAAAAGTTTTTTAATGAGTGAGATTTATGGAAAATATTAAAGACGCTGCACTTCGTGCACTTCAACTCATGGATCTGACGACACTTAATGATGATGACACTCATGAAAAAATCATCACACTGTGTCAATCAGCCAAAACACCTGTTGGTAACACAGCGGCCATTTGTATTTATCCTCGCTTTATTCCGGTAGCCGCTAAAACATTAAAATCGCTAAATGCAGACGCCATCAAAATAGCGACCGTCACCAATTTCCCAGCAGGCGGTGACGATATTGAAATTGCCGTCAAAGAAACGGCTGCAGCAATTGCGTATGGTGCAGATGAAGTTGATGTTGTCTTCCCATATAAAGCTTTAATTGCTGGTAACGAGCAAGTTGGTCATGACTTGGTTGCAGCTTGTAAAACAGCATGTGGATCAAAAGTTTTACTTAAAGTCATTATTGAAAGTGGTGAGTTAAAAGACCCAGCACTAATTAAAAAAGCCAGCGAGATTTCAATAAATGCTGGAGCAGACTTTATCAAAACATCAACAGGAAAAGTGCCTGTCAATGCCACACTTGAATCAGCTGAAGTGATGCTCACAGCCATTAAAGAATCTGGAAAAAACTGTGGTTTTAAAGCTGCTGGTGGTGTTAAAGACGCAGCTCAAGCTGCTGAGTATATTGCACTTGCAGAACAAATAATGGGTAAAGACTGGGTAACACCTGAACATTTTCGTTTTGGTGCCAGTAGCTTACTTGCAAGTTTACTTCACACATTAGGTCACGGTGAGCAACCCACAGAGTCAAAAGGTTATTAATTATGTTTTTACCTCAAGAAATTATTCGTCGTAAGCGTGATGGCCACGTACTAAGCAACGCTGAAATTGATTTTTTTGTTAGTGGCATCACCAATGGTAACGTATCTGAAGGCCAAATCTCTGCCTTAGCCATGGCGATATTCTTTAACGGAATGACTATGGATGAGCGCGTTGCACTCACTTTAGCGATGCGTAATTCAGGTACAGTGCTAAGCTGGGATGACCTAAATCTACCAGGGCCCATTATCGATAAACACTCTACTGGCGGAGTGGGTGATGTTGTCAGCCTAATGCTAGGCCCAATGCTTGCTGCATGCGGTGGCTATGTACCTATGATTTCTGGTCGTGGCTTAGGTCACACTGGCGGCACATTAGACAAGTTTGACAGTATCCCTGGCTACCAAACCTGTCCAGACAACGCTCTGTTCAGAAAAACAGTGAAAGACGTTGGTGTTGCTATTATTGGCCAAACGGCAGACCTTGCCCCAGCTGATAAACGCTTTTATTCCATCCGCGATGTCACTGGTACTGTAGAATCTATTCATTTAATTACCGCGTCTATCCTTTCTAAAAAACTAGCAGCGGGTTTAGAAGCATTAATCATGGATGTTAAAGTAGGCTCTGGTGCTTTTATGCCTACGTATGAAGACTCTAAAGCGTTAGCTGAAAGTATTGTTGCTGTAGCTAATGGTGCCGGTACTGCTACATCAGCACTTCTTACTGATATGAATGAATGTTTAGCCAGTTCAGCAGGAAATGGTGTCGAAGTACGTGAAGCAGTTAAATACCTAACAGGCGAATACCGTAATTCTCGACTGCATGAAGTCACCATTGAGCAATGCGCAGAACTATTAGTGCTCTCAAAACTAGCTTCCAACCTGGATGAAGCCCGCAGCAAACTGAATGCGTGCCTGGATAATGGTCAAGCGGCTGAAATCTTTGGCAAAATGGTCACTAGTTTGGGTGGACCTGCAGACTTTGTAGAAAATTATGACAATTACTTAGAAAAAGCAGAAGTCGTTAAACCAATTTATGCGCCAACATCAGGCTACGTCTCAGCTATGGACACCCGAGCGCTTGGCTTAGCCGTTGTTAAACTCGGTGGTGGACGTCAAAGACCCACAGACACTATTGACTATGCCGTTGGACTGACAGATATTTGTCAATTAGGCAATAAAGTCGATACGCAAACACCTCTAATTACGGTGCATGCACGCAACGAAGCACAGTTTGCTGAAGTTCAAGAGCAAATTATTAACGCTATTACCATTAGTGATCAGCGTCCAGCAGCAAACCCTTGCGTGTATGAACGTATTACGAAGGAGGATGTGAGCAAGCAGTAGGAGATGCACTCATGAAACGAGCCATTATTCTGGTTCTTGATTCTTTTGGTATTGGTGCTACAGAAGACGCTGATAAATTCGGTGATACTGGAGCCAATACCTTGGGTCATATTGCAGCAGCCTGTGCAACTGGCCAGGCTGAAATTGAGGGCCGCACAGGCCCTCTTAAATTACCCAACTTGTCACAACTGGGTTTAATGCATGCAGCACAAGAAAGTGCTGGAACATTTCCTCAAGCCGTAGAAACCCAAATTGATATTACGGGAGCCTACGGTTACGCAAAAGAACTCAGTAGTGGTAAAGACACGCCTAGTGGTCACTGGGAAATTGCAGGTGTTCCTGTACTCTATGATTGGGGGTATTTTGAACCCAAGGAAAAGAGTTTCCCTCAAGAATTGCTAGATGAATTTATCGCTGAAGCCAAAGTACCTGGTATTTTAGGTAACTGTCATGCATCAGGTACCGAAATCATCAAAAATTTAGGCGAAGAGCACCGTCAAACAGGTAAGCCAATTGTTTATACTTCTGCTGACAGTGTATTTCAAATTGCTTGTCATGAAGAAAGCTTTGGCTTAGAACGCCTCTATGAACTTTGCCTGATAGCCCGCAAGCTCTGCGATAAATACAATATTGGTCGTATTATTGCGCGCCCCTTTGTTGGTGATTCACCTGAAGAATTTCAGCGCACGGGTAATCGTCGCGATTATGCTGTTCCGCCTCCCTCTGCAACTATTCTTGATAAATTAGTGGCCAAAGGTGGAGATGTTGTCAGTGTTGGTAAAATAGCTGATATTTTTGCTCACCAAGGAATTACCCGCAAAATCAAAGCGACGGGTCTCGAAGCTTTATTTGATGCAACCTTAACAGAAGTTAATCAAGCTTCAGATCAAAGTATTGTTTTCACAAACTTTGTTGATTTTGACTCATCATACGGCCACCGTCGTGATACAGCAGGTTATGCCAAAGCGCTAGAATATTTTGATCAACGCTTACCTGAACTGCTAGATATTATGCAAGATGATGACGTGCTGATTATCACTGCAGATCACGGTTGTGATCCTACCTGGCCTGGTTCAGACCATACACGCGAACACATCCCTGTACTTGTCTATGGAAAATCCATTAATCCAGGCTCATTAGGTGGTCGAGAAACTTTCGCCGACATTGGTCAAAGCCTCGCGTCTTATTTTTCTTTAGAACCAATGGATTACGGAACATCTTTTCTTAATTAATTGAGGTAAAGTAGTTATGCCAACACCACATATTAATGCTAAAGAAGGTGCTTTTGCTGATACAGTTTTAATGCCAGGTGACCCTCTACGCGCTAAATTTATTGCTGAGAATTTTCTAGAAAATGCTGAGCTCGTTACTGATGTACGCAATATGTTCGGTTATACCGGCACATACAAAGGTCGTCGTATTTCAGTCATGGGATCAGGCATGGGCATCCCATCTATTTCTATTTATGCAAAAGAATTAATTACTGAATATAATGTTAAAAACATTATTCGTGTCGGTAGCTGTGGAGCCATAAATTCAGACATTAATTTACAAGATGTCATTATTGGTATGGGAGCAAGTACCGACTCAAACGTAAACCGTATTCGCTTTAAGAATTATGATTTTGCTGCACTTGCTAACTTTGACTTATTGCAAAATGCTTACGTCACAGCAAAAGCCAAAAACTTGCCTGTAAGAGTAGGTAATATTTTCTCTGCAGACTTATTCTATACTCCAGATCCATCATCTTTTGATGCTATGGAAAAATACAATGTACTTGGTGTAGAGATGGAAGCAGCAGGTTTATATGGTGTAGCTGCAGAATATGGTGCTAATGCTCTCGCTATTCTTACAGTGAGTGATCATATCCGTCGTGGTGAAGCATTATCTGCTGAAGACCGCCAAACTACCTTTAAAAATATGATTGAACTTGCATTAGACTCCATTATTGCAGGTGATCAAGCATAAAACGTAATCAAAATAAAAAAACCCCATTTTTGGGGTTTTTTTATTCCTAAAACTTCATACTAAATTACGCTACAGCTTTTTTAGTGTCTACCTCATGTTGTGTATCAACAGTAATAACGGTATTAAGTCGTTCAGGTCGTACAAAAAAGCGTGCTAATGCAGGTAACAGCCAAAGTGCTCCAATCATATTCCATAAAAACATAAATGTGAGCAAAATACCCATATCTGCTTGAAACTTGATAGGAGACCAAATCCAGGTTCCTACTCCAATCGCTAACGTTATGCCTGTAAAACTTACCGCCTTACCCGTTGTCCGTAGCGTCGCATAATAGGCTTCCTGTAAATTTTTACCTTGCCTTAAAAAACTTTCCAAGCGGCTATAAATATAAATACCATAATCAACACCAATGCCAACACCTAATGCAATGACAGGTAAAGTAGCCACCTTAATACCTATCCCTAGCCATGCCATTAAAGCCTGGCACAGTACGGAGGTAAGCGCCAAAGGAATAATAATACAGACAACTGCACGTAAAGACCTAAATGTAAGTAAGCATAAAATACTCACAACGCCGTATACCCACAATAACATTTTATCTTGCGCAGATTCTATAACCTGATTGGTTGCAGCCTCAATTCCCCCATTACCTGCAGCTAACTTAAACTGTAATTCAGATGTATTATTTTCTGCCGCGAATGCTTCGGTGGCTTTGACCACTTGATCTAATGTTTCGGCCTTATGGTCATCCAAAAACACCATGACTGGCGCCAAACTACAATCGGTATTAAACAATTGGCTAGCCTGGGCTATCGATGCATTTAACACATAAGGGTTTCTTGCCAGGGTCTGCCATTTTGGATTACCTTCATTGGTGCCTTTAATATACAATTTTGAAACTGTCACTAACGAAACAGCCGACTGCACCCCAGGTACGTTTTCCATACGCCACATATATTGATCAATAGCAGACATAGTGGCATAAGATGAACATTGCTCTTTTGCTGTTTCTACCATCGTCACGAGAACATCAGCACTAGTAGAATAGTTGTGAGTAATAAAGGCATTATCCTGATTATATCGTGAGTCAGGATGTAATTCTGGTGCGCCTGGATCTAAATCACCAATCTTTAAATCTTTACTCCAATACAGTCCTAAGCTAAATCCAATAATCGCTAAAACAATTGAAATAGGCGCAACAATGGGGTGAGAAAAATATGATAGTAACTCCCAGCTTCGTGTTTTCTTTTCCCGATTTTTCTGAACTTTACGAATAGCTCGTTGGCTTACACCAATATAAGACAGTAGTATTGGTAATAAAAATAAATTCGTAAAAATAATAACCGCCACGCCTATACCCGCAGCAACGGCTAAATCTCGAATGACATCTATTTCAATAACCCATAGCGTTAAAAAGCCAATGGCGTCAGACACCAACGCTAACATACCTGGAATATAAAGTCCGCGGAATGTCCGCCTCGCGGCAGTTAAACGGTCTGCACCTAAAGAAGACTCTATCCCCATGCTATTAACCATCTGTACGCCGTGACTGATGCCAATAGCGAAAACTAAAAAGGGAACAAGCACTGAGTAAGGATCTAAGCCATAGCCAAAACAGGATAATAAACCTAATTGCCAGACAACAGCGATAACAGAGCAAATTAAAGGCACAATAGCACTTTTCAAACAACCAGAATAAATCAACAGTAATAGCAATGTTATGCCAATGGCAATTGCAAAAAAGTATGCAATAGAGCCAATTCCTTCAATTAAATCACCTACTTTTTTTGCAAAACCAATGATTTTTATATCAACAAGATCTGAGTTATACCGTTGCCTAATTTGCTGTTCTAATCCTTCCGAAAGTGCTTCATAATCTAGGGTTTTCCCCGTCTCAGGATTTTTGTCAAATAGTGGGACTTCTATAATTGATGATTTAAAATCATTGGCCACCAAACGTCCTATTTGACCTGATTTTAATATGTTCTCTCTTAGAAGATTTAAACTGTCTTGAGTCCCATCATAGCTTTGCGGAATAACAGGCCCCCCCTCAAATCCATCTTCTGTAACTTCTATCCAACGGACATTAGGGGTCCATAGCGATTTTAGCCCAGCACGGCTGACACCAGGCAGATAAAAAACATCGTCCGTTACTTTTTGTAGAATACCCATATATTCAGCAGAAAAAATATCACCTTGTTTGGCTTCTACTGAGATACGAATTGAGTTTCCTAAATTTTCCAAATCATCCTTATTTTTCAACATATTTTGAATAAAAGGATGCTGGGTAGGAATCATTTTCATAAAGCTGGTTTCTGGTTTTACCTGAGTCATTTTGTAACCCAAAAAAACCGTAACCAACGCAAATACAAATAAAACAAAAAGACGATTATTAAAAAATAAACGCTCTAATACTACTTCAGAATCTTTATGATTTGCAGGAGACATAGCAGGGTCCTCCAATGTCAGCCAGAATTATGGGCGTATTGCGAGATCATTTCCTTGGGGAATGGTTTGTACAACGCCCCCCTGCCCCACTAAAATATACTCTCCATCAGCCGTTTCAGTAATACCCGACACAAGCTTTCTATCAGGTTGCTTATGTAAACTAAACCGCTGACCATAATCATTACTTATGAGCCAAACGCCACCATTTCCAGCCAGAGCTAACCGGCCATCTGCAATATATTGCCCCCCAAATAAGCTTTGCTCAGTATGAGTAGGGATTGCTGACCAACTATTTAAAGAACCATCATACAGAAATACATGACCTCGCAGACCAAAAGTCACAAAACCATGCGGTTTACCATTTGCAATCACACCAAATAATGATCCTTCATATGGGCTTTCAAGGCGCTGCCAGCTCATGCCCTGATTATCAGAGTAATAAACAGTACCAGCTTCACCAGCAATGACCATCTCCTGCTTATCCTTTAACCCAGTAATGCTATTAAAGTGAAACTCTTCTTCATTTTCGATATGGTCTGACCAATCCTCCCAACTTTTTCCACCATTACTGGTGCGTAATATTTGTCCATAAGCACCGACAGCAAAACCCTCAAACTCACTACTAAACCATACATCTAATAAAGGCGCTTCAGTCGTTAGGTTTTTATATTGCTGTTGCCAAGTTTGTCCTCCATCTGTTGTTGCTAAAATCAACGCATCATGGCCCACTGCCCAGCCTTGTTTAGCAGAAACAAAATAAACAGCGGTAAGCAACTGACGGGTAGGGACTTTGGCCTGCTGCCAAGTATCTCCCCCATCATCCGAATAAAGAATATGTCCTCGGTCACCCACTGCGACCAACCGGCCACTTTGTCCAACAGTTGTCACATCAATTAATAGTTTTTGTTGGGCTAATGCTGATGGTTCTGCAAACACAACAGGTGTGCTCGTACTGTTTTCTGCTGCTTGCAAAGCAGTCATCATCAATGCAAACAGTAAACACACCGTTAGCCCTATACAAGGCACTTTAGACAGGCTACGCTTGAGCTTACTCAAACCAGTGCCTACCTGATCGGCTACTCGCATATGCCAACCCCTTATTTCAGTCTTTTTTATAATTGTCTTAGCTATATCTATGTGGCTACACCACAGTTTACTGGTACACATATCCCATGAAAACCTAGTCCTATAAAAACTTAGTCCTATGAAAACTTAGCCCCATGAAACTTGGCGAATCTTATTCAAACGACCGTTATAATATCGCTGTTATTCCAGCATGGCTACCAAATAAGGGGAAGTAATTTAGCGACAAACAATAAGCTTGACAAATAGCGATGATTTATTTTCACATAAACTGTCTAACAATAAAGTAATATTACTAAGATAATCTTCCTATAGTGCATTAAATAAAATGATTGTTGTATTTATTTACAAACTAATCTAAAGCACCTATAAAGTTCCAACTGTTAATAAACAGAAGGAAAACCCTTTGGTAAATCTTTTGGTGAACAACAAATCACCGAGTTGTTATTAGGCCCACACTCTTCAATAAAAGTAATTTTGGCAAACTCATCAATCACCTCTTTAGGATAAGTGGGTCCTTGATCGCGATACTCACGCATAAGACTGAGATGATCATTTTGATAACAAACTGTTTTTTGTGGATCATTAATTACCCACCTAGGAAAGAAAATAACACCATGTAATTCAAGCTTCTCTAAATTTACAGAGAGACTCACCGTCGTACCTGTAGGCTCGTCCCAAGAAATTTTATAAACCTGATCACCTATTTTGCGTATCTTTGCCTCTTGGTCTGTCACCCAACGCCCGCCCACGATGCCGCTATGAATCCGATAGTCAAAAACACTGCCAGACTTGACATAAATCTCATACTGCCAACCGTTTTCATAGGTATAAATTAAATGCTTACCCACAAAGCCTGAAAGATCTTGCTCAACGTTATTACTGACCATTTAGTTCTCCAATTGTTTTTACATGTTTAATCTGCACAAGCTTAAACATTGTTTTTTCGATTAAAAAACGTTATTTTTAGCTTATATCCATCGAAATATTTGATTATTCATATGTTTAGATCAACGTTAGAGCAATGGTTTGTCCTACAGTGTGTCATTGAACATGGTGGTTTTACAGCAGCAGCCAAGTTTCTACATAAAAGTCAGTCTTCGATCAGCTACACCATCACTAAGTTGCAAGAACAGCTCGGTATTACATTAGTGATTGTTCAAGGAAAATCCGTAGCACTAACACCAATTGGCAAATCATTATTAGAAGATGTACGGCCTTTTCTAGATGAATTTAAATCCATCGAGTTTAGAGCTAAAGCACTGGCCACAGGTACAGAAGCCTCTATACGCATAGCTGTTGACAGTATTTATCCCAAACATTCTTTATTTCAAGCACTTACATGCTTTAAAAAGCAATTTCCAGAAACGCAAGTAGAGCTACAAGAGGTTATTCGTCTTACACCACAAAATACCAACGACTCAGCAAACATCTCAATTGCCTTTCCCTTTAATACAAACTTACTGGGAACAAAATTGTTAGATATAGAACTACTTGCTGTAGCCCATCCAAATCATCCCCTACACCATTTAGATAAAAACAATTTAACTACGTCAGATTTAAATTTATTTACGCAAGTCTATATTGAAAATATTCAGTCTGTTCATCAGTGCCCCTTACCCAGCCATAGAGTATGGCGAGTTAATACTGTTCATACTGCAATTGCCGCAGTAGAAAGCCAACTATGCTTTGGCTGGTTACCTACACACGAAATTAGCCATTTACTGAACACTGAGCTATTAAAAACACTACCACTGTCCATAGGACAAATACGTAAAATTCCACTTAATCTTATTTATAATGATTTTTCTCAAGCGGGTCCTGCAACACGTGAATTAGGTAATATTTTAATTGAATTACACAAAAGTAAACAAATCAGCGACTCTAACCAATAAATGCTAAAAACAACATAAGCATGTGCGCTTTATTCTCAAAAACTCACATGCTTCTCTTTTATCTAAATACCAATCAGTATCTATGCTCAAACACAACCATCCAAGGAACAGAATTGTTTAGACAATTCGACTTCATCCCTATCTTTATTATTTATAATCGATTGAATATACGGCACTATTTTTTCTGCATTTCTAAAAAAATCCCGCACATTGATCAAAAACCAGTGACCATTATTCTCCAGCGCCAATGTTGGAAATCCTGAAAAGCCATGCAATACCATTAACTGTCGACTTTTCTTAATATGTAACTCCATTTCTTCCACACATTGATTCAGTTTATCAATAAATGTATGACGCATTAATCCTTGCGACTCAGCAATATCGGCTAATACATCAAGCTGCGCAATTTCTCTGCCTTGCTGATAATGTGCTTTTTGTATTTGATCTAACATAATTAATGGTGCTATTCCCATCGACTTGGCAACTAAAATAGCACGAATAGGCAAATAAGAATCAAACCATGCTGTTGCGTTATGCAATAAACCTCCTGTATAACCTTTGCCAAATATCTGCCCCGTTTCTAATTTAATGCGTTTATCATGCTCTATTATAAACTGGCGCATAGCAGCCGTTATCGGCTGCTTTTGCATCATGCCACCAGCATGCATCACAAAAGGGATATCTTTTATTGAAGCGGCAGCATGAATAATGTCCGAAGCGCCATAACACCAACCACAAAGCGGATCATAAAAGTAATGCAACGTTACCATTGCATTTCTCCTTTAATCACTTTAGCACCAATGGTTAATGCAATCTCCAACTCAGCATCTGGATATGCCTTTTTCATCATATTAATTAATTCACCACTATGCTTCGCGTGCTTAGCTTTGCGTAAAAAAGTCACCAAGTAATTACGTGTATAATCAATTGTTGCTACATCCATTTTTGTCCCTGCTTTCATATGACCAGGCACAACCAATAATGGATTTAAACCTTTCATTTCATCCAGCTGCTTTAACCAGGCATCTTGTTCAATCTTAGTTTGAGAATCTGCCATCCATAAATGCAAACCACCAGACACCGCCACATTACCCACAATCGCACGAATTGAAGGAATCCAGACATAAGGCCGATGAGCGATAGCGCTTGTTAATCCTTTAATTTCCAATACATGCCCGTCAACATAAAGCTTATCGCCTTTAAACTCGGTAGGAACCACGGGATGTTGTGGCGCATTAACCCCAAGCTTAGGCCCCCAATAAGCAATTTTGGCAGGTAGCTTTTTCTTAATTTGTTTTAGAACTGCAGGACTCGCTAAAACCTTAGCCTCCGGAAAAATATTTTTTAATACTTCTACGCCAAAATAATAATCAGGGTCAGCTTGACTGATATAAATGGTTTTCAGTGTTTTACCACTATCCAACACATTTGCCGCGATACGGAAAGCATCAGCCCGAGTAAAGCCCGCATCAATCACCACCGCTTCGTGAGCACCTGTGATCAAACTAGAGTTCACATGAAAGCTATTTCCATCCGCATGGTAAACCTGAACGTTTAAGGGAGAAGCATTCTGGACTGAAGGCTGTTCGTCCGCATTTACACCCGAAGCCAGCAATACAGCAGCACCTATCAAAATTCTTTTCAACATCATTTAACTCCTTAGAAATTTTGAATCTATCGATACTCACAGCAAAGGGTAAATATCTTCAAAGCTATTGCTGAAGCACGGGGTCACTATAATAAGTTGACTTGATCAGATATAGATCTAATATTGCACATCATTGTTTCTTAATTCGATCTAATACTACCCATGGACAGACTAACCGCCATTAATGTTTTCATTGATATTGCCCGCTCAGGAAGCTTCACTGCTACCGCTGAACGGCTTGATATGTCTAGAGCTATGGTGACTCGTTATATTTCAACCATGGAGTCCTGGCTCAATGTACGCTTACTCCAACGCACAACACGTCGTGTCACCCTAACGGAGGCAGGCCATCGTTGCTTAGCACAGTGTTTGAAACTGACTGAACAGACTCAAGCATTGGAGTCAGAAACAGCTCATAATGATAATGAACTGCAAGGGTTGCTTAGAGTGGCAACCAGTATGTCCTTTGGCCATGCTCAACTGGCAAAAACAATTTGTAGATTTTTAGCCGAACACCCCAAGCTTAAAATTGATATCGATGTGAGTGACAGACCTGTCAATTTAATTGAAGAACGTATTGATCTAGCCATCCGCATTGCCAGTAATCCTGACCCTTCTTTAATCGGTCGACCTTTAGCTGTTTGTGAATCTGTACTTGTCGCGTCACCACATTATCTCGCTAAACATGGGCACCCTTCCACGCCAGAGGAATTACGCCAACACCAATGTTTAGGTTATCGACACTTTGAGCGTAATGTATGGTACTTGTCGTATAATAATGATTATCAAGCTATTGATGTTGAGTGCCACCTGACCGCTAACGAAGCCACTGTTTTATTAGAGGCCGCAAAAAATGATGGCGGCATTGCATTACAACCAACCTATTTAGCCAATGAAGCCATTAAACAAGGCCAACTTGACATTGTGCTCCCCGACTGGAAACCAAAAGACTTAACGATTTATGCACTGTACCCTTCACGTCAATTTCTTCCTCCTGCACTCAGAGCACTTATAGATTATTTAGTGAAGGACTTTGCTAGTAAGCCATGGTGAGATATGCTCTACCTGTATTGTTCTTATCTGGATAAAGGTAAACGTTGCAAACATAGAGAAAAAATTAACACGCAATGCAAGGACGCAAAGAATGATTCATCACCTCAAAATTACGCAAGAAATTTTAACCTATGTCAGGGACGTATCTCTTCGTGAAAACGATATACTCAAAGCATTAAGAAATGAAACCCTGAAAATGGCAGAGTGCAATATGCAAATCATGCCAGAACAAGGCCAGTTTATCGCTTTACTTGTTCGCTTAATGCAAGCCAAAAAAGCACTTGAGATTGGCATATTTACTGGATACAGCGCTTTATGTGTGGCACAAGCACTACCTGACAATGGTGAGCTCATCGCCTGTGATAACAATGCTGACTGGGTGAATATGGGTCGAAAATACTGGCAACAAGCCGGTGTAGAACACAAAATATCAACCATGATTGGTAATGCCCAAGACAGTCTGCAACAACTTATCGAAGAAAAACTTGAAGGTTCATTTGATATCGCATTTATTGATGCAGATAAAGAAAACTACGACACCTATTATGAGCTAGCACTAAAACTCGTGAAAAAAGGTGGTCTAATTTTACTGGATAATATGCTGTGGTCTGGAGCAGTCGCAAATAAATCAATAAGCGACAAAGAAACAGAGGTTTTGCGGGCGCTTAACAAGAAGTTATTAAGTGATGATAGAATAGATTTAAGCTTACTTCCTTTTGCTGATGGCTTAACGCTTGTGCTTAAACGTTAACCAAGTAACAGCTATTCAAATACAAATAAAAAAGAGATTTTAAAGATAAAATAAAATAGTTACTTGTATTAACCCAACAACTAAAAAAGTTAGCTCTAAATCGTAGTGTTTTATTTATTATACGAGAAACTATAAATCAAAATAATAAATCTCCCCCTTAGATAAGGGGGAGATTTATGGGGGATTAAAAACGTATTTTAACGATAACTTCTTCTACGGAGGGTACTGGGTTTGAAGTATTTATCGTCTGGAATGGGACGAGAGAAGTCTACGTAATTACGCTCTTCATTTGCCATACCTTGTACATGGTAACGGCGGGCTTGTAGATCATGGAATACGTCTAATCCAGTCCAGGTAGTAGGCAGATCGTAATTATTTAATAAGTACGCCATGCTGACACGCCATAATTCACCACGTCCGTCGTATTGATCGACAACCGCTGCACCCCAGCTATCTTCATCCAGATAAAGAGTACGCTTGGAGTAAATATGACGCTCATCTTTTTTCAAGGTGCCTTCTACGACCCAAACACGGTGTAATTCATAACGCGTATGCTCAGGATTGATATGCCCTTTTGCCAATACGTTTTCATACTTAAGGTTGGGGCTAATTAAATTATAGTTATTGTAAGGAATATAAATTTCTTTTTTCCCTAACAATTTCCATTCATAACGATTAGGTGCACCATTAAACATGTCCGTATCATCAGCGGTACGTAAACCATCTGCGGATGAAATAGGTGTATCATACGCAAGGTTAGGTGCACGACGTACTCGACGCTGACCTGCATTATACTTCCACGCTTGGCGAGGCTGTTTTACCTGGTCTAATGTTTCATGGACCAACACCGCTTCACCCGCTAAACGCGCAGGACTTGTCGTGAATGAAAGATAATAAATAATGGTATTATCTAACGAGCTTTCACTGCCTTTAGGATAATAGAAATTAAAACCCGCCTCTTGTTGTGCTGTAATTAGTGTGTAATCCCCATTACGTTGCACTGCGACTTCAGATGCACGACGTACGACGTATTCACCACGATAACGGACAATATGGTTCCATAATGCTTCTAAGCCAGTTTTAGGCATTGGGAAGGGAACGCTGGCATACGCACCTTTGAAGCCATTCCCGCCATTAACCAATTCAGCTGTTGTAGCATTTTTAATGGTATCATCATACACATGTTGTGGTAATGAACCAGAACGACGGGTTTGATAAACAGGCATTTTAAAACTATCAGGATATGCCTCAAATAACGCAATTTGCCCAGCTGTTAATTTGCTTTTATATTTCGCCAAATTTTCAGCAGTAATATAAAACTTTGGCTTATCCCCAGACCAAGGATTTGGGTAATGCTGCCCACGGCGTTTATACGATGCAGGGATATCTTTTTTGGTAATACCCCCCGTCCAAGCGGGAATCGTGCCATCTGCATTTCCGGCTTTTTCAGCACCAATAGGTGTTAAAGTAGTGCCTAATTTTTTTGCTTCTTGTGGGCTAATGGCTGCCGTAGCCGTTTGAATTGCTAAAGTCAGTGCTGCCACCGCAGCACCAATATATATTATATTCTTTTTCATAGCAGGCTCTCTATTAGTCTTCGTAAAGCACCCATCTACTTTGTTATCTTCGTTCTTCAGCTCAATCACTTATTTCCTAATAAGCTCATTCACTTCATCACTTGATGCCGCGTATATGGGCGCTATACATTGGCTAACGCTAATTTATTATATACCCAATACGAAGGTTTTTTAGTGGGGCTAGTCTGGTCTGTTAAGACTAGCGATAGCATCAGTAGCTGTTATAAAGGTGCTATCTGGGTTGTCAAGCAATAAACCCTCAGAAGCTTACATTAATAAGTGACTGAGCTGAAGAGTGCTGACAACAAACCCTAAAAATGATTCGTGAAGGGTATGGTTATTATTTAGAATGAATACTTGACTGTAAACGCTATATTATCACGGTCATTGAGTTTATTACGCCGCTCTGCACCAAAAAAGTTGGTATAACTGATACCTGCTTCTAAAGAATTCATATACGTTGCATTTAATGCCAAGGTCGCTGCTTTACGGTCTTCCATAAAATTACCCGTAACACGAGAGTTACCTTGCACATCTTGTTTAAAACGTAAAATGGGATTTAAGTTGACACCTGCAAATACATCATTCCATTTACCAGAAAATACTGTGGTATACCCCCAACTAAAGCGGTCTAAGCGCTCATGATCAGGGGTATAATCACCAGAAAATTTTCTTGAATCATATGGACTTGAACCTTTAGCTGCAAAAGCATCGTAATTACCACCAATGCCAGAAACCAATTCAAATGAAGGTTCTAATACAGCAATAAAATTATCAAAGCCAAAACGGGGGCCAAAATTATGAATAAATACTAACGAACCGGTATATAGCTCAACACGCTCATAGTTTTTGTAGTCATTGCCAACACAACCAACATTATTTGGGCGTGCTTGTGAAAGTTGAGCAAATGTAGTACATATTCCACTCTCAGAACCACTTCCTGCAACAGAAGAAATAATTCCAGGAGCTATTGCAGATGTTGGATCACTAATGTTTGTATTTGTTGTCAAGTTGGCGAATATACCTGATACTAAGTCATCAGGATGATCAATCCACATTGGCATATTAGGACGATACGTTAACTCACCAGCTATTGACGTATTGCCTACAGTAGTATTAAAACTAATACCAAACATACGAATATCTTCAGGATATACTCTATCTGCATAAACAGAATTAGATAAAACATTAAGAGACCTAATCAAATTATGAGGTAAAGTTTCTCCTAAGGCTTGAAGAACTCCTCCTTCGCGAATACCTGCTGCAGCAAAAGGTACTTGAGCATGGTAGTTCACAAAATAAAAGCCAAATTCTGTTTCATTTAATTCTTCTGCGAAATATTTGAAATTAACTCCCCACTGACCACTATCACGCGCATTTTGCTTACCATGTAAGTCTGCAACGATTAAATAGTCTCCATTATAATTAATATTATTCAAGTCAAGAGTCGCTTTCAAAGCTGGACTTTTTAATGAGGCAGGTAACTCATTATACCCATATGTTGCTCCTTCCGCGAAAATATCATTATTACTAAAGTAAGAGCCCACTGGTGGAACAATACTCTCATCCCACTCCATCATATAATATGTTTCCATGGAGAGGTTTTCAGTAAGACCTAAGTTAAACGATAATGCCATTTGTGGAATTAATACATCTTTAAGCTCTGAACCTGGCAATGCAAATTGTGCTGCATCCATAGGGTTAATGGTATTAATACCATCACGATAGAAAATACCTTCCCCCCAATTCAGTACTTGCTTACCAAACCTAACATCTAAAGGCATATCACCAATATGGAAACTACCGAATACAAATGCATCCATAATTGAAGCGTCTTTGCCAATTAATTCTTCCACATCACTGTCAAATGCATCTGCAGATCTATTTGTACCAGCCTGATCAAAGTAACCTGGAAACCTTCGATTAAACCGATCGTTGGTATCAGACCAATCTGTATCTTTATCCATGATTTCGGTGTCATAAAACGCACGACCACGCACGAATGCACCATAGTTTTTATAATTCAGCTTAAGTTCTGAATTAATTTTATAAACACTCGATACCATTCCCGTATCAAAATTACGGTTGCCATCATTGGTATTTACATCATCATGAGTTGGTTCAGTGTCGTTACCATAGAGGTGTGTATCTCTACCTTCAACTCGCCACATCGCGCCATAGGATAAGGTAGTATCTAATGAACCCGTTACCTCTCCTTCCATTAAATCAAATTCAAACGCCTGGGCAGGCATAACGGCAAGTAAACTGGCTAAGGCAAATCCTGCTTTTGCGGGTGCAAATAACAGGCGTAAAGGCAGGCTATTTGTGTTGTTCATGGATCGCTCCGTAGCATGGTCTTTATAGGAAGGGTGGAAATCATTAAAGTAAAACTTAATAAATTAACCACGTAGGAGCAGTTTGATCGTAATATATACCCTTCATTATGGGCATACTTACCTTAAAAGTAAGAAGCCACACTAACATAACAATAGCTGTATATATCACTATGAATACCGAGTTAAAAATAGCCTTTTCTTTGGATACAATAATCCATCGGCTAATACACTCGTATATCCGACTTTAAGTCTTAAGAGTAATACAATAGATAAGGTATAAATTTTTACTTGAGTATTATTTTTTTTCACACCCAATCTTATTTATACCCTTCACGAATCATTTTTAGGGTTTGTTGTCTGCGCTCTTCACTCCAGTCACTTATTGATATAAGCACTGGGGGCTTCATCGCTTGACGACCTCCACTAAAAAACTTTCGTTTTAGGTATATATAATCGTATCCTTACCTTATTGTTATTGTCCCCTAGTTATCCAAATTGAACTACTATACCCATCATAATGGGTACACCAAGCAAAGTTATTAATTCTTATTACTTAAAATAGCTCTTTTTGGTTATTACGCTCAGCTCCAACTTCCTAATTATTTTTGTTATCTCAGTACATTCATACTTACATTTTTCAATGTTTACTGTGAACACATTGAATTAGCATTTTATGATTTTCTATTTACCACCTTAAAGCACTCAAGGTGAGCTATATACTATCTTCTTATTTTTTTTATTCAATGTTAATAGCTTCGCAATGAAAATGTCGAAAATTCACAGAACAATGCCTAATAACTTAGTCTGTTCATTGTTGCTTTATAAATTTGTTACATTATGAAACTTTTAAGCAATGCCGTCCACCAAAAACGAACGTTTAAACGATACCAACTGTTTAAGTATCAGGCAAACTATGTTCCTTTAATTCTCTCCAGCCTCCTCTTTGCCAATGAGAAAGGCAAATACAACACTCATGTACATTAATCATCGACTTATTAGTTTTTTCTGAAATATACCCTTCACGAAGCATTTCTAGGCTTTGTTGTCGGCACTCTTCACCCCAGTCACTTATTAATATAAGCTCCCAGGGCTTCGTCACTTGACGGCCTCGCCTAAAAACCCTTCGTTTTGGGTATAGATCACTTTCTAAATAAAATGAGTTATTGACCATCTACTATTCAGCAAGAGCAAATCATACCTCAATATGCGAACAGAAGTAACATAAGCCGTCAGAAGAGGTATCACTTTTTACTAAATAGTAACAGTTGTAGAATTTAAGGAAGTGAAAAAACAGGTATTAAATAGACAGAAACGCTGTCTTACATATAAACAAAAACAAATTGTTAGACAATAATTTTATCCACTAGGAACAAAAATAAATTCTTAGATTTTTGTTCCATATCTTAAACCCCACCCTAACCCTCCCCTTACCAAGGGGAGGGAATAAAAGACCGGAGTCGCTTTAAACTCTCATTCAGTCCCTCCCCCTTGTTGAAGGGGGAGGTTAGGAGGGGGTTAATTACTGCAAACTTTTAGAGACTATCTCATAAACATCTTTAGAAAGGTCTTTTTCTTTCATAATACGCTGCAGTTGTTCTTTCATTAACCCGCCACGTGTTTCATCATATCGCCGCCAGCGAGTGATGGGGGTTAATAAGCGAGATGCCATTTGTGGGTTTAAGCGGTTTAACACCAATACCTGATCCGCCAGGAAGGCATAACCTGCCCCATCGTCACGATGGAAGTGCACTTTATTTCGGTTGGCAAATACACCAATTAACGCCCTTACTTTATTAGGGTTTTTCATATCAAATGCTTCATGCTGCATTAATTGTTGGATTTTTTTGAGGTCTGTATATTCACCCCCTGCCTGGACGGATAGCCACTGCTCAATCATTTGCACATCATGCTGCCACTGCTGATAAAAACTGGTTAATGCTTGTTCGGCATAGTCGCGCGCTTTAACAGACACAGCATTTTCTAAAATACTTAAAGCAGAAAAGCGATCTGTCATATTATTTGCCTGCTGGTATTGCTGCCAAGACAACTCGATACCTTGCTCATCAACCAATGTCAGATAACTCAAGCAAATATTTTTCAAGCTACGCTCAGCGATGTCATCCGCCGTGGGTTGATAGGCTTTTTGCATGTTGTTGGCATCAAAACAGGCTTTAAACTGCTTATGTAGTTTTTCTGCTAATGTACGACGCACAAAATCACGGGCCACGTGAATGCTAAGTGGATAAATAACATCACACTCTTCTGCAATGTAGTCTTCACTCGGTAAAGCAAGCATTTTAGTTAACATTGCTTTATCCAAAGACGAACCCGTCAGTAACGATTTATACGCGGTTACTAAACGTTCATCTAAGGCTAACGTCATCCCTGCCCGCTGCTGCTCAACAAGCTCTTTAATAATATCAACCGCTAGCTTTTGTCCTGCATCCCAACGGTTAAAACCATCATTATCGTGGCTCATTAAAAACATTAACTGATCACGGGTATAGGGATATTCAACTTTGACAGGGGCAGAAAAGTCTCTTGCGAGTGAAGGTAATGGTTGCTCACTGATATTGTTAAAGGTAAATGTTTGCTCTGTCTCTTTAATATCTAAAACAAGTGTCGTATTACCTTGCTCATCAAGTGGCATATCATTGCCTAGTGCATCAATGAGTCCAACTGCAAACGGAATATGAAACGGTGCTTTTTCTGCTTGCCCTGGTGTTGGTGGACAGTTTTGTTTTACCGTTAAGGTATACCGTTTATTGGCTGCATCATAATTATCCGACACTTGTATTACGGGTGTTCCTGATTGTGTATACCACCGACGAAACAGTGTTAAATCAACATTATTGGCTTCTTCCATGGTTTTGACAAAATCTTCTGTCGTCACAGCCTGTCCATCATGCCGTGAAAAATATAAGTCACTACCCTTTCTAAAACCTTCTTTGCCCACAATGTTATGAATCATGCGTACTACTTCAGCGCCTTTTTCATAGACAGTTAGCGTATAAAAGTTTGAAATTTCAATATACGACGCAGGCCGTACAGGGTGAGAAGTAGGACCAGCATCTTCAGGGAATTGCATGGTACGTAAAAAGTTAGCATCTTCAATACGCTTCACTGGACGGGAATTCATATCCGCCGAAAACTCAGCATCCCGAAAAACGGTAAACCCTTCTTTTAAACTTAACTGAAACCAGTCTCGACAGGTTACTCGGTTACCGCTCCAGTTATGAAAATATTCATGGGCCACAATGGCTTCAATACGCTGATAGGTTCCATCAGTGGCTGTTTCAGGTTTGGCTAACACGCAAGATGAGTTGAATATATTTAAGCCTTTATTTTCCATGGCTCCCATATTGAAATGGTCTACAGCCACAATCATAAAAATGTCCAAGTCATATTCACGACCATAGACATCTTCATCCCATTTCATGGCACGTTTGAGCGACAACAAAGCATGCTCGCATTTGTCAACATTTGTGGCTTCTGTAAATAATTTAAGTGCGACTTTACGACCAGACTGGGTAACAAACTCATCATCAACACAGGCCAAATCCCCTGCTACCAAAGCAAATAAGTAGCAAGGTTTTTTAAAGGGATCTTCCCATTTAACTTTGCGTAGGCCATCATCTAATTGCTCATCCGTCACTAAATTACCGTTCGATAGCATCACTGGGTATTTTTTAGGATCAGCAATTATCGTGGTTGAAAACTTAGCCATCACATCAGGACGGTCTAAATAATAAGTGATCTTACGAAACCCTTCTGCCTCACACTGGGTACAAAACATATCATTCGAACGGTATAACCCCTCAAGTGATGTGTTTTCCTGAGGTTTTATCCGGGTATGAATGGTGGCCGTAAACTGTTCCGCATTAATAGGTAAACTTAAGTTTTCTGTGGTTAATGCGTATTGGCTACTGTCGAGTGAGTGATTATCAATACTCACCGACAGCAGTTGCATATCGGTACCATCTAACACCAGGTTAGGTAAATGCTCGTGTTGTTTATTTTTATTTAACCGTACCTGTAATACGGCAGTCACATCTGTGTGATCTTCACCTAAATGAAAGGTTAAGTCTGTTTGGTCAATCCAGTAGTCTGGTTCTTGGTAATCTTTTAAATAAATAGTGCGAGGCTGAGCGTCTTTCATGTTGTTCTCTCTTAGAGTCTTCTCGTTATAGCTTTCTGTTGGGTAGCTCTAAAGTTTATACTGATTGCGAAGCATATATATTATGTACTGCTGAATTGTACGTTATACGCCGTAAACTTGCGGATATTTAACACCCCAATATCCATAATGAGATACTGGCCTTTTATACCCAACAACGTACCCGTTACTTCTGCTTGCTTATCAAAGTTAAGCGCAGTTACTTTTACGGGGTATTGGAGAACAGGATAGGTAATGGCATGTGGCTTGGTATCCGTTACGGGTTGCAATGCCTGTACACCAAACTGCTGCTGAAGGGATGTTATGGTCTCGGCACACTGAGCAAACAACTCGTCCCGTTTGCTGACTAAATCGACTTCATCTGATGTGCCTTTTAACATCGTCCGCCAGTTTGTTTTATCTGCCACAAAAGATTTCATTGCCGCTTCAACAAGTCCCGACTGTTGTCGTGTAGCCACACGCAAAATAGGTAATGCTTGCGTGGCTCCCTGGTCTATCCAGCGTGTTGGAATTTGTGACAAGCGGGTAATACCGACTTTTACTCCAGAGGAATTTGCCAGATAAACAATATGGTCTGTCATACAAAACTGCTCACCCCAGGCTGCATCTCGACACGTTCCCTGCTCATAATGACATTTTTCGGGCGACATAATACAACTGTCACACTGAGGTAATTTTTTAAAGCACGGAAAGCAATAGCCCTGATTAAAGCTTTTATTAGTTTTCCGACCACATGCAATACAATTAATCGCACCTAAAAACTTCAGCGTTATTTGCTTACCCAACAACACATTTAATGAAACCAATTGCTCACCAACGGGTAATTGATATACCACTGGGTCAGCAAGTTGTGATTTCATTTTTTGTAACTGGCCAACGATCGGTGACTGGGAGGTTACTGACTGAGATAAAACATCACTCAAAACAGGCTATTCCTTTTGTATACAGGTTTTATACCATTATTCAGGTTTTTATAACCTTCAGAGGTATAGTAATCACAGGGAAAAAATACGTTATATAATATTGACCGGTTGAGGATTACTATCCTCTTGTTCAGTATTTAGCTTAGTCTGGCTAGCACATTGTTGACTGATAAAGCCTGAGTGTTGATCCACAGGTAGGTGCTTGTGTTCATAGGCAATAACAGCTTGTAAACATAGCTCAACTTGCGATGGCGTCAGCACACGACCATCAGGCCATTTTCTGATTTCTACTGCAGTTTTTAGCCGCTGGTAGGTTTCTGCATCAATTTGGTCAAGGAGTTGCGAAAAGTCCATACATTCTCTCAGGTATTACACACTATCAGGCTTCTGTCTTTTTACTCTTTGTTGTATACCTATACCCTTAACAAAATAAAGGGTATCACTATACTTTTAACGTATTATCTTAAGTATTATCAATTCGATCTGCTTTAACAGCGCAGTGCATTATCTGGATTATACCGGCCACGAAATACTGCAAACAAGCAACCCGCTAATAAGCCTACTGTATGAGCGGTATTTGCCACATTGCCAAACCCCACAACCGCTAAGATGTCAGAGTAACCAATCACTAGCCAGACGACCATAAACATGTAGATGCTTTGTGGGATAAAAAAGTTAACATTAGCCAGCTTTTCACGCACCCAACAATAACCCAGCAATCCGTATACAACGCCAGAAAAGCCACCAAAGATAGGATGGTCTATCGACATTAAATACTGCCCAAGATTAGAAAGAAAACCGACAAATAGCACTAAGCCAAACATAAGCTTGCTGCTGTCTTTAGTTTCGATACGCCGGCCTAATACGTAAAGCCAAAGCATATTGAAGATAATATGGAGCCAGCCAAAATGTAAAAAAATAGGCGACAGTAAGCGCCAGTATTGGTGACTGGTAAAAACATCCCCCAATGATGCAGCCAATACATGATTACCAATGAGCGTAAAGTCAACAAAGGTTAGCCACGACACCATTTGATAGTTGCTACCAAGTCCGGTCACTGCCGCCACAAATAAGTTAATGACTAAAAAGAAGGCTGTCATTGGGAAATGACTTATCTGACTGATTGAGTGCTGATGGTTCTGAGCACGCAACGCCTGCGGGTTATCAATCACTGCCTGATAGCGAGATAAATCTAACTCACCACATTGAACCTGCTGGAACCAGTCAGTGACCTGTTGCTGCTGATCTTCTGCCACCAGCCACAATACTTGTTGCCCTGACTCTTCAGTGATTTTGTGCTTCACCCCCTGGTGATATAAATACAGCGAGAATGAACGTAAGTCCTGTTCAGCAGGGACTTCAAGCAGTCGCAACATAAGTACTCTTCCTGTTAGCGAGGCACAAAAGGGCTTCGCGGTTCCACATCAATCCACACAAACTTCTTCGCATCCAACACTGTTTCATTATCCATCCGATAAGCCACTAACCGACCGTATTTGACCGCGCTGTAATCCAAGCAGGCGATATTAGGACGAATGGGATGAGGCTCTCCCATCTGCCAGTAATGGCCGACAAATAAAGGCTTTTCATTTAACTCATAAACAAATAGCCGGTTTTTATCCTCAGCAGAGAGCACTTCTTCGGCTACCGCAGGTGGTAATGGGTCAGGTTGAAAAACAACATCTTGGTAAGTTTCAGGGGCTGGATGCCAAAAGTGTGCACGAAACCGACTGCGTACATAGCCATCTTTACTTTCAATCTTTACACCTTTAGGCAAGGGAATATCAATGCCTCGAATAAGACGACTAATACAGTACTTTGCAAAACTTCGTGAAATAATGGTTTGATGTAAAAAGTCATCATCAATGGTTGCACACTGATAGCGAGTCCAAAAAGCCTCTATAAGTCGTTGATCCCAACAGGCATGTACCACTCGAAATCGATCAAACTCTAAAAACAAGGGTAACTCTTTAAACCACTGTAAAAACATCTGCCACTCTTTAGGGTGACAGGCAAACTGTTCTAAAGTTTCCGCAATCAACCGGTGGTGTCGAGGGTTATGTTCACGTAAGAATGATCGACCACTGCCTTCAAGTGCTGGGGTACAATATGCTAAGGCATTGAATTCATGATTCCCCATAACAATGTGAGCCTGATTATGGTCAACCATGTCTTTGACAATATGTAAGGCATCACGAATACGGGGACCACGATCCACAATGTCCCCCATAAAAATCACTTTACGTCGAGGGTGTCGAAAACAACCACGATAATGACGATAGCCCAACTTTTTTAACAACAATACTAATGCGCGGGCACAGCCGTGAATATCACCAATTAAGTCATATCCATCAGCAGTATCTGCCATAATCCAACTCATACTAATTGATACCTCATCACTCTCCTAAGCGATTACCCCACCCCAACTTACGTCGGCACACTTCATAATAATTATGGTTCAAAGGGTGGATGAGTTTTAGACGCTGTGGTTTTTTAGCCACCGTAATAGTGTCAGAGGGTGATGTTGGAATATGCACTTGGCCATCACAAATGACTTGCGGGTAGGTTGTATTATGCCCACTAATAGCAATTTTTATTTCGGTATTACCATCAACCACTAATGGACGACTGGTTAGCGTATGAGGAAACATAGGTACCACTACAATCGCATCCAGCTTGGGATGCATGATTGGGCCCCCCCCAGATAATGAATAGCCCGTTGAACCCGTGGGAGTCGAAATAATCAGGCCATCAGCTCGCTGACTATAGACAAATTGCCCCTCTATATAGACCTCAAACTCGATCATGCGAGCCACTTTACCAGGGTGCAGTACTACATCATTCAATGCATCTGATTGCCCGATTGGCTGTCCTTGACGTTTAACCACCGCTTGCAATAAGAAGCGGCTCTCCATGATGTATTTACCCGCCAGTACTTCACCAACACGCTGCTCGATCTCATCAGGGTGAATATCGGTCAGAAAGCCCAAACGCCCCCGGTTAATACCCAGTACAGGTACACGGTAACGCGCTAGAGCTCTTGCCGCCGCCAGCATACTACCATCACCACCAATGACCACGACAAGGTCACAGATCTCACCCATCATATTGTGGCTACACACTTGAAGCCCATGTCCAGGTAAAACATCAGCAAGAGGTTTATCCAAAATGACATGAACCCCTTCAGACAGCAGAAATTTTTTCAATCGTTTAAGTGTCTCAACGACCTCTGCACTGCCTAGGCGACCAATAACACCGACATGCTTAAATTGCTCCATAACACTCCGTGATAACAGGCTGCTTGTTTTGACTGATTGTTACTGGCTTAGCGCATAATGTCTACAGTCTAGGATTACTTGCTTTCAAAACCTGAAATATTACGCTTTGTTTAATGCATTTACTTTGCGAAGTATTCTTAATCTATAGGCAAAATAAACAACATATGCATAATATACTCTTCGCACATAAATGCTTGTGCTCTGGGCATCACAACCTACCAGCCTAAATGACTACTCATGACCTACCGAATCACCCAGCTATATCAAGATTTACAGTGGATTAATCAATCCCCGGTTATTCTAGCGCCCTCTGAACACATTAATACAACAAGCCCATACTTAGTAAAAACACCTTTTAGGAATAAACCCATTACTTGGAAACAGGAGGAACTTGAAGTACTTCAGTTCACATTACAAAAAAAACAAAACTATCGACTTGGGCATTATTATGAAACATTGGTTCATGTGTTATTACAAAGCCATCCTGAAGTTTCCTTCCTTAAACATAATATTCCAGTCCATGCTTCAGGCCGAACCTTAGGTGAGTTTGATTTACTTTACGTTGATCAAACAGTAAATCATTGGATACATCGTGAGCTTGCCGTGAAGTTTTATTTAGGTTTACCTAGCCAGTCAACGCAAAAAATAAGCGCATGGCATCAATGGGTGGGACCTAACTGTCAAGATAGGCTCGATATAAAAGTCAATAAAATGCTGACTAAGCAGTTAAGGCTGAGTGAATATCCAGAAGCTAAGTCAATTTTAAATCAATTAACCCTTGCGACAGGAAACACGATACAGGGAAAAGAGCCTATAAAAGAAGGCGTATTACAAGGCTATTTATTTTATCCTTTTAAACAGCATTGCCCCCCGCCAGTGAATGCTAATACTCATCACCTCAATGGAGACTGGGTAACTGAAAGCGAATTAACTGACTATTTAACTAGCCTTACCGAGTCATACCAAATAAAAGGACAACTGGTGTATATTCCTCTCACCAAATTAGAGTGGCTTTCCCCTGTTCATCGACCAGTTATTAACGAAGTAAAAGGTTTTATGAGTAACATCGCTTTACAAAAATCAATGCAAGAACGGTTTGCGCTAGCTCAACCACCACAGTTAATCGCAGCCTGCTATCAAGATCGTCATTTTTTTAATGAGGTAAGACGTTTTTTTGTTGTTGCTGACCACTGGCCAGATAAAGCAGTGGCCGCTACCCAGGAAACGTAAAAGGAGACGGTAAAAAAACATCATTTATAGTATTGTGGAAACCCTCTGCGCCCTTGCAAGCCACCACTGTGTATCATCAGTACTCGGCTTCCCGAAGGTATTTCACCATGCTTTATGCCTTCAAGTACACGCCAAACAAGTTTACCTGTATAAATAGGGTCCAATGGCAAAGAAAAGTCTTTTTCTATCGATAAAATAAACTGATGAAGCTGATCACTTATTTTACCATAGCCTCCCCAGTGACCATCTAACCATAATTGCCACTGTTTTTTGTCTCGGAACCCTGAATCTCGTAAAAATCCTTCGACAACGTCCTGAAGAAATCCCCCACCTTTAAGTACAGGCACACCAATCACCTGTTGTTGATCCACAGCACCTCTAATTAAACCCGCTAAAGTCCCTCCTGTACCACAGGCTGCAAAAATATAATCAAACTGTTTTACTGGCTCATACTCTGCAATTTCCTGTGTACCTTTTATAGCCAGTAAATTACTTCCACCTTCCGGTACCCAGTAAACAGAATTTGTATTATTAAGAAACTGACTTTCCAGCACTTTTTGCATTTCAAACTGATGTTTTTCACGGTAAGTCTGCCGGTCCAAATAAATAAGCTGCATCCCCATCTCTGTCGCATCTTTAAGGGTGGGCGATAACACCTTAGGTTGCTGACCACGAATAAATCCAACCGTTTTAATCCCTAAGTACGAACCTGCAACAGCCAGAGCATGAATATGGTTTGAATAAGCGCCACCAAAACTTGCAACACAATCAGCACCACTCACCATTGCCGCCGTAAGGTTATATTTCAACTTATACCATTTATTACCAGAAACCTGTGGGTGCACTAAGTCCAAACGCAGTACCGCTAGTTGAATATTTTTTTCGATCGCTAAAGGGTGAGGAAATGACTGAATATGAGGGGTTACTGAGGGAAATTGAGTGTCAAAAATATCAGTGCACATAACCGGATTAACTTTGTAAATATCCCATTATATGCACTGCAATCTGTATTACCAAAAGTACGCTCAAAAAGCTGGCTCGTTATATATCCCTAAGCTAAGCCAACTGTAAATCCGTTACATTACTAGGTACTGAATCCTTATCATTTTTATGGGTTTCACAACGGTTTGAGTCACCATCAATAAATTGTCCTGGCATATCAATACGCTTGACAGGTTTACCACAACTCTTACCATCTTCACCCACGGCTTCACATCGTGAAGACTCATAATGACGACGCCACTTTAAATAGTGCTCTTTGCTTACAAAACACTTTGCAGCCACATAAGCAATATTGTCTTCTAAGTAGCGTTCCACTTCGTTAAGTGGAATAGTGACATGCCCTACGCCTGGATGATACGCAACAAATATCACCCCTTTTGTAGCCAATTGATCAAGCAATTGGTGAGGACTTCCACTTTGTAAACGCGCAATCTCTTTATGTAAATCTTTTATTTCTGCTTGCTGCTGCTTATCAAGCTCTTCTAAGTACTCTTGCTCCACCTCTTTAGCACGAAGTTGCTCTTTTAGCTCTTGCGTCGCAGAACGTACTTTAGTCCTGATCTGAAATTCCAATTGTTGTTGCATCGTCGCCAGCTCTGCACGACTCTGCTGCTCAATTTCTTTTAGCAGTTGGGTCATTTCATTGCGGCTTTCTTGAAACTGTTGCTTTTGATTTTCCAGCTTCATGACCAATGCACGGTTCTTATTAGCCAGCTGCTCATTAGCCTGCTTGGCTAATGCCAGTTCTTGCTTATAGCGCGCAAGTTCATGACTAAATTGTTGTTTTAACCGAGCAATTTCTTCTTTGCTCTGCGTTGTCAATTTAGCCAGTTTTTCTTCATGTAGCTTTACTGCCTTGATAGCACGGGCAGCCGCCAACTGAGTAGGCTCTAGTTCATTGTTTTGAACCAACTTAACAACAGGAGTGCTATTTGTATCTGTAAAAAGGCGCAACCGATTGCGTTTAGCAGCAGCTTTGATCAGCACCAGCTCATTAACAGAAGCATTTTGACGGTAATCCCACAGGCTTGAATGATGCCAGTTTACTGGACAGTTGGTACGAGTTGCTAACCGAATTGGTCCAGCCCCTAAGTTGGGACCTTTATCAGCCACTGATGCCATGTGCTTCAATGGCACATTCCAACTACGGTCAGCCATGCCCTCTCGGTCAAAATCCAAAAGAAACAATACGACTGCTGTTACATGCAAATTAATATCAATTTGCACATAGGCACCTTTAACTGTTTGAGTTTTAAATTCTTCTAAATGAACAACACCATCAAGAACAGCATCAAACTCAGATATAAGCATTTGCTTGCAAATGCCTTTTGTGTTGAAAAACACGACTGCTTCAGCGAACTTATTCAAGGCGAACTCCTTTTACCTTGTACAAAAAGTAGGTAATACCAAATTGTTATCATACTGTTTCACTACGCTAATGAAATGACTAGGTTTAAAAAAACATCAAGCCATCCATTTTTAATGATTGGTTCTCAGTCACCCTGAGAACCAATCGAAATAACGATATGCAAATTTATTTCTATTTTTCAAATAGTTAGCTTTGCACGTTCGCCTCATTGTAGTGAAACTGCTGCACAAAAAATGTGACTTCCTTAGCAATAGTTCGTTTAAAAAACAACCAGTTATCAACAGCTAAACGGTAAATAATTCAAACAAGTGTCTTAACGTTTTGTTTTAATTAATCTTTATTTGCAGTTCTATAATGTGGCAGCTAATGTTGTCCCTTGAGCAATCGCACGCTTAGCATCTAACTCAGCGGCTTTATCTGCACCACCAATTAAATGCACACTCATGCCAGCAGATGTTAAAGGTTGATAAAGAGTTTGATCAGAGTCTTGGCCAGCACAAATAATAATCGAGTCAGCAGGAATAAACGATGGATTCCCCCCCACAGTTATGTGAATACCATTAGCGTCAATTTGCTCATACTGCACATCATTCAGCATATTAACACCACGCTGTTTAAGCTGAGCTCGATGAATCCACCCTGTTGTTTTACCTAGGTTTTTACCCACTTTGGACTTTTTCCGCTGCAACAAAAAGACCTTACACTCAGGGAGAGGATGATCTGAAGCTAAAATACCTCCTCGCTTGCTCACTGAAAGGTCAATTCCCCATTCATGGCAAAACGCCTGAGGTTCAACATCCTCTGAGGCTTTGTGAGTGATGTACTCTGCCACGTCAAAACCTATACCACCTGCACCAATAATGACCACATTATTACCCACAGGCTTCTGATTTTTTATTACATCTAAATAACTCATCACCAGAGGTTGATCGATACCTGGAATTTCAGGCGTTCGAGGAGATACCCCCGTGGCTAAAATAACTTCATCAAACTGCTGTGCGATTAAGTCATCGGCTTTAACAAGCGTTCCTGTTTTCACGCTTACACCTGCCAGCTTTATGCGTTGTGCAAAATACCTTAATGTTTCATGAAATTCCTCTTTACCAGGTATCTGCTTTGCCAAATTAAACTGTCCCCCAATTTGATCACTTTGCTCATAAAGCGTTACCTCATGACCTCGTTCTGCTGCAGTACAGGCAAAGGCCAGACCTGCAGGGCCAGCACCAATCACCGCTATTTTCTTTGCCGCACCATTCACGGGCCTAATGACCAGCTCTGTTTCGTGGCAAGCGCGTGGATTCACTAGACAGCTAGTCAGCTTCATTTGAAAGGTGTGATCAAGACAGGCTTGGTTGCAGGCAATACAGGTATTAATAAGATTTGAATGTCCTTCAGCCGCTTTATTCACGAAGTCTGCATCCGCTAGAAAAGGGCGCGCCATAGAAACCATGTCAGCCTGGTTACTGGCTAAAATATGCTCTGCTATTTCAGGTGTATTAATTCGATTGGTTGCAATCACTGGAATAGTCACAGAAGGACGTAGTCTTGCTGTCACTTCGGAAAATGCTCCCCGAGGGACCATAGTTGCAATTGTTGGTACCCTTGCCTCATGCCAACCAATGCCTGTATTAATTAGGGTTGCACCCGCTTGTTCAATTGCTTGTGCAAGTATAACGACCTCATCCCACTGGCTGCCTCCTGGTACTAAATCCAGCATGGACAGCCTAAAAATAATGATGAAGTCTTCTCCTACTGCTTCACGAGTACGCCGAACAATTTCAACAGGAAACTTAATACGCTGATTAAAAGGACCACCCCATTCATCTTCTCTTTGATTGGTTTCTGCAACGATGAATTGGTTAATCAGGTAACCTTCTGACCCCATAATTTCAACGCCATCGTATCCCGCTTCTTTTGCTAATTGAGCACACTGAACAAAATCAGTAATTTGCTGCTCAACTTCTTCTGAGGCTAAGGCATGAGGCTTGAAGGGGTTAATCGGTGCCTGTATAGCGGAGGGAGCAACATTGTCTGGGTTGTATGCATAACGTCCAGCATGAAGAATCTGCATACATATTTTACCGTCCACCTCATGGACCGTTTGGGTAATCAATTTATGCTGGCTCACCTCTTTAGCATTAGTTAGCTTGGCTGCTCCCTTTAACACAGCACCAACCTCATTTGGACTGATGCCTCCTGTTACAATTAGCCCTACTCCACCTAATGCGCGCTCTCGATAAAAGGCTGCCAAACGCTCAAAACCATTAGGTCGTTCTTCCAAGCCTGTATGCATTGACCCCATTAATACGCGATTCGTTAATGTGGTAAATCCTAAATCAAGTGGTTTTAATAAGTGGGGGTAATGTTGATTCATGATCACTCCTAATTAGGCATTCATAATCGTTTTTCTGCGGCATACCATAAATCTGTCTTATAATGCCGACAATGATTAAGAATGACACTTTATTGACCATGATGAGCAGATGCTGATGAAGCTAGGCAATGTTTCAGTGACCTATATAGAAACGCTGGCAAATGCGATTCATCGCTGCGGAATAAACCCAGCGCCTTTATTAAAAGAGTTTGGACTCATCCTTTCTGAACTTAGTGATGAACAGCAGCAAGTCAGTATTGCTCGGTTTATGCGTCTTGGTGCAGCAGCAATAACGTTAACCCAGGAGCCTGGTCTTGGCTTACTTATGGGAAAGCATGCTCCCATCCAGCAGTGGGGGCTGGCAGGCTTATTAGCACTGAGTGCACCTAACATGAAGTCAGCTATAACCGCACTCATCGACTATGAATGTTTAACCAGTGAAAGTGTACGTGGAAAATCAAGCCTTGATTACACTGAAAACAGTTGTCATATAAATTTTTACAGTATTTCACCTTATACTGTTTATAACCTATTTATTGTTGAATCTGTTTTACTTAGCTGGCTACAGACTTTACGTTGGTTGGCGGAGCCTGAACAGCTTCAAGCAGAGGTTTTTTTTGAGTTTCCAGCACCAGCCTATGCCAACAAATTTAAGCCATTTTTTAAGTGTCCAGTTCACTTCTCTCAACCATTTAATAAATTAGTCATCTCTGCATCATCACTTACAAAATGTAACCGCTTTAAACATCAAGTAATGTATAACTCTCTACTGGCAACCTGTGAGCAAAAGAAAAAACAACTCACCTTTTCTGCGCGTTGGCAAGAACGTGTAGTGCGTATTCTTTCACGAGAACTGCATGGGGGGCAGCCCACATTAGAGTTCACAGCAGCCCAACTAGGTCTATCGCAATGGACACTTCGCCGTAAACTTAACGAGGAAAGCACTTCCTTTCAAAAACTACTTAATCAAACTCGATTGGATTTAGCTCTTAATTATGTAAAAGAAACACCACTCAGTTTTGCAGAAATCGCTTACCTATTAGGGTTTTCATCGCCAGAAGCATTTCAGCGAGCCTTTAAACGTTGGACCACAAAAACGCCAGGTCAAGTACGTCAAATAGAATTACATCACTCTTCATAATCCCAAGGGTCATCAACAGGTGCTTCATGCTGCTCTGCTAGCTCAAACCAGTCTTCTGTTTGCTGTTGTTGCTCCAACAATTCCTCAACATAATCTTCCATTCATGCGCCCTCTATTAGTGCAAAAAATTTAAGACTGTTCTTCAGGAATACGTTCTACGCTTTACATTTCATCCATAATTATTAGTTGTACTATGAAGGAAAATGTAAGTTAAAGACGTAATAAGTACTCCTAAATGGAAATAAGCAGATAAAGTAAAGCAATAATTAAGCCATTGTTGAGAATAGCCTAAGGAAGGAAACTTCGATAATTAAGATTTAAGGAGCAAATTGGACGGGTAAACAACTCTTACAAATATTGGTAAAAAATTTTTGATTTAACGACGGGTGTGTCAAGTACTTTTTGTTGCACTTTAAGTGTAGGAAGATATGGCGGAGCGGACGGGACTCGAACCCGCGACCCCCGGCGTGACAGGCCGGTATTCTAACCAACTGAACTACCGCTCCATATTTTTATCTTGTGACTGACTCTATTTTTCCTGACGTGGTGGGCAGGGAGGGGTTCGAACCCCCGACCCTCGCCTTGTAAGGGCGATGCTCTCCCAGCTGAGCTACCTGCCCGACAGGTGATGCGCATTCTACTGGTATTTTTTTCAGAGTCAATAGCTTATATGTTGCGATACAACCAACAATGGTAAAAAAACGACTAAGCTACGCCACCAGTTTAATACTCAGCATTATAAAACAATTGCCTTACATGCAAAAAATGGTGATAACATAACCATTCATGCAAATAAGGCTAACCTGGCACAAACAGCCAACTAGATGGAAAAAACAAATACTTACACGTTTTACAACGTAATACTCAGATATGCCCTAACCATTCCAGCCTCATCCTGAGCATCAATTCTAATTTTCTCTATCGTAAAGTGATATTGATTATGTAAATTAATCACCCAGGCTAACAGCTTTTGATAGGCGACCTTATCCATCCATACTGTCACCCCTTCATTAGAGGGCTGAACTCGACTTAACTTAATGCCTTGCTGTCTAGCAGCACCAGTGACAACAGCCGAAAGTTTATCCTGAGAGACTTGCTGACCGCCCTGACTTGCACTTTGCCTAGCAGCCTGTTCATTTGCCTGAATAAAAGCCAGCGTATCCATGTTTGACTGATATTCTTTACGTGACTCTTCGGACCACTGCATTACAGGATCCCAAATCAACATATAAACGACCGTTAAAGTCACAGCAACAACCATAATTAACAAAGCACGCCGATCCCGCTCTGGCATTGCATTTAGCTGTGCAGTTATTTTTTCCACGAAAGGTGATGCCATACTATCAATCTACCTTCTATGCTTGAATATTAATACGTGCTAGAACAGTCTCTTTTTCTTGGTTCGCTGTTTCTAGTTTGGCACTCATACCACGCTGCTTTAATTGATTGACATAAGCATCCAACACTTCATAGCTCTTTGCATTCACTTCAAGCATTAACGAATTACCAGAACTATTAAAATCTAGACTTTTTGGCTTTATTTGCTGACTTCCCAGTTGCTGAGTAACAGATGAAACATCAACCAGTAACTTAATAAAAACCCCTTCTCCACCTGAAGAAGCATTCTGTTTCATCCGACTCGTCATACTATCTTTAATATCAAAAACATTTCGCGCATTAGGGTATATTGAGCGAAAAATTTCTTCCGCTTGCTGATTCAGGGCATCACTTTGCTGACCAAAATATATTGCCTGCCCCAAATGCAGACCTAACGTCACAACAACCCATGCCGCCGCCAAGTAAATAACACTTTTCCACTTCGCAAACCCAGCGCTGCTATCTGCATTAACAGCATATTGACTTTGAAATAAGTTAATAAATTTATTGCGGTTCTGACTTTGCAAAAAACTACGGCATAAGTAGTGGAAAGTAGCCCCCTTTAACGCAGAAAACTCTAGTTCAATTTGGTATGGCTGCAGTTGCTGCTCTAATTGTTTTAGTAACCGTTTTATTTCTAAGGTAACAGGTTTAGCGACTGTTACTTTTAACCGTGTAAAACCTGCCGACATCGCTAATGCTGGATCATCCTCTACATCAATCATGCGATATTCAGCAGGATTTTCTAATACAGTTTGCAATGTCATTGGAAGAATTGAGGTGTCTACACTAAAGTAGTTGTCCTCAGGTATAGCCATTAAAGCTTTATCACCCTCAACAACAACTTGTATAACCTCTGAAGAAGTGGTATTGACTAACTGAGCTTCAGAGATACAAAGATACGGATTCAGTGCTAAATCAGAAATAGCAGCAAACAGCTTACTCATTGACTCATGGGCAATAGCCGCTACAGGGAGCATTTCTTCATGCACCTGACTATTAGTGACAATGTGCATATCATCGATATCATTTACCAAGTGATCTTCTAACATATAAGGCAGCGCTTGCTTTATATGTTTCATCTGGGCCTCACTGACAGGTACTTTTACAAGAAGCGCTTGATCACCGGGCAAAATAAACACGGTCTTAGCCTGAGCTAAGGCATTTTCTTCTGTAAGTGTTTCTTGAATTGATAATAAGTTTCCTTTAGCAGGGCCACTGATAACCTCACCTTCACTGGAGCACAACAGCCACTCGGTATTAATGTCTGCAGGGTCTTCACTAGGTAGAGATAAAATCCGTACAAAAAGGTGATGGTCCATACCAATTAACAGCCTAAATTATGTCTTTTTTGGTTTATTTTGGATTAAAGGTGCTGGCAAGCGGCCCTCTGCCCGGGCAATAACATCAACTTGTTTATCTGCACGCTTGTAGTAACTGAGCATATGATAACGTGCATCAGCAAACTTTACGGTGATTACTGCTAAAAAATAGTTACTGGAAACAGCAAGCGCATCATCACTTAATTTATTGCCCTGCCCTGCAAACATAGACAGTGAAGTGAGCTTACTGACTGAGTCAAATCCCTTATCACCTCGTTGGCGAATGATTTCTTCAGCTTGAGCTTCCTGCATATTCGGCAACAATGACATCAAAACTTCTTTTGGGGCTGTGTTAATGTTTAACTTACTCTCTGCAGGTAAGGCCACAAGGTAAGGCGCCAGTTGCTTATAAAGCTTGGCATTCATTTTGGGAAGAAACATTAACTCAGAAATAGACGTCATTGGTCTGTCTGCAGCTCGGTACGGCATCTCATTTAACAAGTATTCGTTATCCTCAAAGCCGCCACCAGGTGTGGTTTGATCATTTTCATCAACCCAATCAGTTATCTGTTGAGTAGGCACGCTAAGACCCAGTTTAGTTACTAAGTTTTTAAATAAGTCTTTACCACCTGATTTATTTGAGTTACTAGGAGTAGGATTCGTATTTCCATTCGTACCATTATTATTTGTATTATTGTTAGACTGCTTACTTACAGAACCTAGCCAGTTCACATTGATATAGCCTTGCAAGTCAATCACATTAATATAAATGTAATCACCTTCTTTAATCTTGTCTTTATCTTTACTTTCTCCAATCACACCTGACTCAATTTCATCTAAGGGGTAGTAGCGATCAATTAAACTCCAAGCTTCTTTTAAATGGTCTACAGTAGAAGACGTTGATGGACTACCTGTGCCTGGAGGAGGATTTGATCCCGCAGGCTGGTTTTTTTTATCTTTTTCCAAATCAGCTAACAATAATTGAGCAACTAAATCTTCTGCTGCCAGAGCGTATGCTCGAGCCTGACTTCGCATTAAAAAATTGGAAGTACGATCAGTCTGAAAGTGGAGCTCTGTAACTACTTTTGCCACCATCACACTGATTAGGCTGAAAATAACCATCACAAAAATTAGTGCAACACCACGCTGACGCTTTGGAAACTGAGGAGCATAATATTTACCAGTCATTAAAACCCTCCTCTTCCAGTAGCTCCAGGAATCTGGTTATTACTCTGCTGCGGTTTTGGAGTATTTACACCCACAAAATACCTTACCATACGTCCATATCGAGGATCATCCAGAGACAATTCAACCCCACCAGGCACCAGCTCTTTAGGATCAGCGTTATTATTTAAAAGGGGGTTTGAAGCTCCAGAGTTGTTATTTGCCACAGCCCAGTCTTCCACCCAATTATGCTCTTGATTGAGAAAGCGAAAACTAATGCCATTAACTCCAGTTAAAATGATTTGTTCCTTATAAGGTGCATTAGGAGCACGATCCAATACCAACCAAAATCGCCGAATTAGCTTGTCATCTTCAAGTGTGTAAGCGACTCGTTGAAACTCGCTACGTTTAGCCAGGGCAGGATTACGCCACCCCTGCCGAGTAAACTCAACTAAGTAACCACCTTGATTAGCGACAAAAGCAGGGAGAGCCTCCCCTAATTCACTTTTAATTGGACGAGGAGCCAACTGGGAAAAATCTTTTTCCATAATCAAAAAAGCCCGTTGTACCTCATTAAGACGTTTAAGGCTTTTTTCGGTAACGGCTTGCGTTCGTGCAGTTGTATGAAATAGCGAGTATGCCGCCATACTCACAATCGAAAAAATGGCAATGGCGATCATCAACTCTAAAAGGGTAAAGCCATCACTACGCGTCATATTCTTTATTTTAGCAGTTACTAAAGACGTCATTCGCTTTGCTTCCTTAAGAAGCCAATCATGCGATAAAGACTTCGCTCTTTATTAACACTACCACCTTGTTCAGGAATCACTGCGACTTCAACACGTCGAAATCCCTCCTGACCCGTTGTTTTTGTCTCTGCGATGATGTGCCAGTCTCGCTCAGCAAAACGCACGGAGGTTTGCTTTTCTCCTGTATCAGGCCACTCACGAGAAAGTTTTAATTGATTTAGATAGTTTTCAGCAACCCAGCCAGCAAGGATCTTATCCTCAAGATAAGCTGCCTGCTTGACCCCAGTTGATCCTGACATCGCAACCACAGCTGCAGCTGAAGCAAAAATCGCTAATGCAATCATGACTTCCAGCAGCGTAAATCCCCTACTTTTCCGTTTTAACTTCAATGCCATTGAAACCATCAGAGACTAAATAATAAGGTGTTTTGGAGTTGTTATCGGAGAGAGTCATACGAAAGGGTGTAACCTGAGAATCACTATAGACAACGATTTCAGGCGTTACTTTTCCTTTATCTTTTTTCTGCTTAGACTTGCCTTTAGTCGTGGTTGATTTTTTGTTTAGAAAAGGATCCTCTTCAGGCTTTACATCCAAAATCAACCCTTCAGGCAGTTCATACTGCTGAAAATGCCCTTCTTCCATAGGCTGCCAGGCATTATCATCCTCATTAAACTGAAACCATTCGTAACGAGGACCATCACTCTTAAATCCAAGTTCAACGCCTTTTAACAGCGCGTGATCAGCAGCCAATTGAAACAGCTGCTGTAACCGTCGGGACTCGTCTTGTAATGCTTTTTGCCCCCCATCACGCATTAATGGGCTCACCATTGTTATACCGACTAATGTGCCAATAATGACAATGACTACTAATATTTCAACAAGCGTAAACCCTTTAGACAACGGCTTTCTGGAGGGCATTAACTTCATTCGTTAGCTTTCCCAGCTAGTGATGTCTGTATCAAAACCTTCACCACCTTTTTTACCATCAGCACCTAAAGAGTAAAGGTCAAATTTGCCATGATTCCCTGGAGCCTGAAACTGATAAGGGCGTCCCCATGGATCTACTGGAATTTTTTCTAAATAACCATCAGGATTCCAGTTACGCGCTTCAGGTTGTCCACTGGGTTTACGAACGAGAGCCTCCAAACCTTGGTCAGTGCTAGGGTAGTTATGGTTGTCAAGCTTATACATTTCCAGTGCTGTTTTAATGTTTGCGATATCAGATCGAGCAACCGTCACTTTGGCTTGATCAGGACGGCTCATTATTTTAGGCACAACTAACGCACCCAAAATACCCAAAATCACCACAACAACCATAATTTCGATAAGGGTAAAGCCTGACTGCTTCGGCCTTGCAACATTTCTTCTCACAGTTTCATTCCTTACATTCTCGTTGTATTAACCTAGAAGCTGGTTCATGTTGAGGATGGGTAACAACACTGCAAGTACAATTATCAGCACAATCCCCCCCATAAACATGAGCGTCAACGGCTCAAACAAACCAACTATAACGGCCATTCGGCTCTCTAAATCAGTTTCTTGACTTCGCGCTGTTCGCTCCAGCATATCATCAAGTTCCCCACTGGCCTCTCCACTTGCAATCATATGCAGCATCATGGGAGAAAAGTGACCTGTCTGCTCCATCGCTTTTGTTAAGCTTATTCCTTCACTCACCTGCTGAGGTAAAATACTGAATGCCTGTTTGATATAAAGGTTAGAAACCACCTCTGTGGCAATTTTTAACGCATCAACTAAAGGCACTCCACTTCGTGTCAAAATACTTAACGTACTAGCAAAGCGTGCAGTATTCATCTGCCGATTCAAGCGACCAACCAATGGCACCCGCAAAATAAAACGGTGAAAACGAAGCTTAACGGGTGGCTTGCTTAACAGGTAACGGGTAGTCACCACAAAACCAATGATGGCAAGCACAATGAGATACCAGAAGTCCTTAAAGACATCACTCAATGATATCAAGATTGTGGTAAGTGCAGGAAGTTCCTGACCACTATCAATAAAGACTTTAACAATATCAGGAACAACAAAGCCTAATAAGAACGCAACAATCCCAAACGACGCTAGAATTAACAAGGCTGGATAGACTAAAGCCATTTTAATTTTTTGCTGAGATTGCTGGCGAGACTCTGAGTAATCAGCCAGCTGATTAAGTACTTTATCCAAAAAGCCTGCATGCTCTCCTGCGGAAACTGTCGCACAATACATTGAAGGAAACACGCCTGGGAAGCACTCCATGCTTTGTGCTAACGTGTAACCTTCCAGTACTTTGGAACGAACCGAAAGCACAATATTTTTAATACGTTGTTTTTCCTGCTGCTCAGCAACAGCCCGCAGGGCCTCTTCAATGGGCAATGCGGCTTGAATTAATGTTGCTAACTGGCGAATAAGCAGTGCAAGTGCTGAGGTAGATATTCCTCCTGCAAGAAGGCTTCCTCCTCCCTTCGCTTTACGCTCTTGTTGCGAGGCAACTTCAACCGTTAATGGTGTTAGCTTTTTTTCTCGAAGCAGCTGTCGAACCTGTCGAGCACTATCTGCCTCTACTGTACCACGTTCTTGCTTTCCCTTCGCATTCAGGGCTGTATATTCGTAAGCGGCCACACTTAAACCTTATGCTAATCTTCTTGCGTTACCCTTAAAACTTCTTCCAAGGTAGTTAATCCTGCAAGCACTTTACGCCGTCCATCTTCACGAATGCTCGGCCGATTGATACGAACGTATTCAATAATTTCCTGCTCACCTGCTTGGTTATGAATTAACCGCCGAACTTCACTATCAATTGGAATAATTTCGTAAATCCCATTTCGCCCTTTGTAGCCAGTATAATTACACTCGACACAGCCTTTTGCCCGGTAAATTTCTGGAGGCACATCAACATTTAAATGCAACCTTAGGCATTCCGCCTCATCTGGACGATATGGATCTTTACAGCTCTGACATAACCGTCGTACCAGACGTTGAGCAACAACTCCCACCAAACTTGAAGATAACAGAAAAGGCTCAACTCCCATATCCTGCAAGCGGGTTATAGCCCCTACTGCACTGTTTGTATGCAAGGTAGACAGTACTAAGTGTCCTGTTAAACTGGCTTGTACAGCAATTTCAGCCGTTTCAGTATCACGAATCTCCCCAACCATGACAACATCAGGGTCTTGCCGGAGAATAGCTCTCAAGCCTCTGGCAAAAGTCATATCAACTTTAGTATTAACCTGTGTTTGACCAATGCCCTCAATATTGTATTCAATCGGATCTTCTACAGTAAGAATATTACGGGTTTGGTCATTTAGCGTAGCAAGGGAAGCATAAAGCGAAGTCGTTTTACCTGACCCTGTTGGCCCTGTAACCAGAATAATCCCATGTGGACGGGAAAGCACTGTCTTCATCAGTTGCATATCATCAGCCGACATGCCTAAGTGGGTAAGGTTTAAGCGTCCAGCAGACTTATCTAATAGACGCATTACAATCCGCTCACCACTGTTGGAAGGTAATGTCGATACCCGGACATCGACTTCTTTGCCCGCTACTCTTAAAGCAATTCGCCCATCTTGTGGAACACGTTTTTCTGCAATGTCCAGCTTAGACATAACTTTAATACGAGAAGTTAGCAGTGGTGCAAGCTGTCTTTTAAGTCGAAGTTTTTCCTGCAATACACCATCAACCCTGAAACGCACCGCTAAGTGCTTTTCAAAAGTTTCAATATGAATATCTGATGTTCCCTCTTTGATGCCTTCAGACAAAATAGCATTGATCAATCGTATAACGGGGGCATCATCCGCTTGCTCAAGTAAATCCTCTGACTCTGGCACCTGATCAGCCAAGCTGGCCAAGTCCATGTCATCACCAATACCCGCAACATTTTGTAATGCACCACTATCACTCTGGTAAATAACTGAAAGCAACTCACCAAAACGGTCTTCATCTACTAATTCATAACTCATGCTGGAAGCAGTGTACCGCCTAAGCTCAGCGGCAATCATGGGGGTTAAGCCCTTTTTATGAAACACCCGTACATGACCATCTTCCTGCATTTGAAAAAGTACGCCATATTTTTTAGCAAACGCAAAAGGTAGGCGCTTTTCCTCAAAAGAAACTTCTTGATTTGTTAGCTCTGGCTGCGACGATACTTCCTTGTTTTCACCATTCGCAGCCTCTTTTTGGACTGACTTTATTTGTACTTGCGCAGTCATCTACCCACCCGAAATTATGATTATCAATAATAAGATTATGCCTGGGATAGCCACTAGCATCTATGCCCAATTTCACTAACCTGGCATCGTTAGTGATAAGGCCAGTATGAGCACCTGCTGCTTTGAACCATTTGCTTCCTTTTAGGTCTTAAACAAAGCCAACAGTTCCCAATGGTTTACATCAGTTGTGAACCAAGTGCAAACAATCTATAACTAGACTATTTAGTCATAGACCTATTTTGGATAATTGGTCACTTTATTTTTGAGTACTAAACCGTTAAGGGAATAATATTTTTTAAAAATTTCACAGTCTTACAGCTACTTGCTTGACCCGTTTCAAGCATTTGCTGTTATTATGTCATTAATAATACGTTTGTTGTGGTACATTTCCTTACTCAACAACTGGCCAAACAAACGCTCACTATAGAATATAGAATAATCAGTAATGAAAGCAGCTTCACTACCTCCTTATCTTATCTGGGGGCACCCTAAAAATATCACGGTGCTCACCTTCGTCCTATTAACCATAATAGGGATGACAGTTGCTTCCCAAGGACTATCAGTTTATACCCTGCTTGTTGCTGAACCAGTACAACCGGAAATTGTTCGACAACCTTCTCAGTATCAGACGGCTGCTATTAATCCCGCCAATGTTGCTCTCCTATTTGGCCGTGGAGAGGATCCTCAGACGGTCCAAAAGAACATTCCTAAAACCAACCTACGCTTAATACTTAAAGGCGCTTTTGCTAATGCGGATGACAAGTTATCCAGTGCCATTATTGAGGGGAGTGACCGGCGAACGGCGCTTTATTATGTAGGTGATACATTACCAGGCAATGCACAGCTTGATAAGGTGCATTCTGATCATATTGTAATTTCTCGAAATGGAGTCCTTGAAACACTTTACTTTCCAGAAGCTCATGGGCAAAGTCGTTTCCAGGCAATTGACGTTAACATAACCCAATTACCCAAAACTCCTGCACAAACTACTCAAGATTCCGCTTTTTCCCTTCCAGAACCCACATCATTGCTACCATCAGCACCCGTTAAACGTGAGAAGGAAAAGGCACCTATTTATACACCGAGCTACGATCAATCTCAGATAAAACAACGAATGCAAGAGCTCAGAGAAAGGATGCGTGCTCTCGAAAACAACTCCACAGAGGGTTAAAGCATGCAGCCTTTTACTGTCAAGAACGAGGAAAAGTGTCGGGACTTTTGGAAAACACTCATGCCTTACCAACATCCAAAAACTAAACTTGGCCGCTTCACCCGGCTTGTAATTAATACCTCTTTACTCTGTTTTTGCGCATCAATGCCAATACATAGTTATGCAGCAGATAATGCTGAAACAGAGAAGAAGTGGACCATAAACCAGAAAAATGCAGATATTCGTGAGTTCATTGCTCAGGTTGCCTCGATAACGGGACAAACTATCATCATAGACCCGCGAATAAAAAGCATGAATAACGTAACCGTAGTTTCATCAACGCCGCTATCCAGAGATGAAATTTACGATGTATTCCTTTCCGTATTGCAAGCCAATGGTTTTACTGCAGTTCCTCAGGGTAAAACACTAAACATTGTTCCTATCAACCGCGCCAAAAGTGATGCCCCAGAGTTTCTACCAAACACCAAACCCAACGCAGGAACAATGATCACCCGTGTGGTGGAATTGGTAAACTTATCCGCTGTTGAGTTAATCCCTGTAATTCGTCCTTTAATCCCTCAGTATGGTCATGCTGCTGCAATTGCTTCCAGTAACTCCATCATCATCAGTGACCATGTCAGCAACGTAAACCGGCTAGCCAAACTCATCCGAGAAATGGATATGGCTGAAAGTACTAACTTTGACATCATCAAGCTTGAAAATGCCTGGGTGGGCGACTTGGTTAAAGTGATTAAAGAAAGCTTACTTGGCAAACAGCAAAACCGTAAACTGAGTGGAGAACTTATTGCTGATGAACGCACTAACCGCCTCTTAGTTACTGGTAAATCTCAATTTCGTCAGCAAGTACGCCGCTTGGCAAAAGCAATGGATGTAGCCTCTGAAGCGACTTCATTAACTCGCGTTATCCACTTACGTCATGCAGACGCAGAAAAGTTGGCAGAAACGCTAGCTGACTTAACTAAATCACTGAGTGGAAGTATTGCAGGAGGCAAAGATAGCAAAGAATCCAAACAAGTTGCCGTCAAAGCAGATGTTGATAACAATGCTCTCATTATTGCTGCAGCGCCTGAACTTGTGCGAGAAATTGAAAATATCGTTCGAAAACTCGATGTTCGACGTGCACAAGTACTAATAGAAGCTGCCATTGTTGAAGTGTCCGGTAGTATCAATGAGGCACTTGGTATTCAATGGGGGATAGACGGAACAAAAACATCTTCTGGAGGAGAAGGAAGCGCTAAACCATCAGTCACTGGGGCAATTTTAGAGAGTAAAGATATTAAGATTGGCAGTATTGCACTTCGTAACTCTAACTTTGGTATTCTCGTTAATGCACTAACCACTACAGCTAACAGTAACTTACTCTCCACCCCCAGTATTATGACACTGGATAATGAAGAAGCTGAAATCCTGGTAGGTCAGGAAGTCCCCTTTGAAACAGGTTCTTATACTACAGACTCTTCAGGTTCTAGTAACCCCTTTACGACGACAGAACGAAAAGATGTTGGTGTTCGTTTAAAAGTTACACCTCACATCAACGAAGGTGAAACACTTCGCTTAGAAGTCGATCAAGAAATTTCTGCTGTGGTACCAAGCTCTGAAAGTGGTGTTGATGGTTTGGTTACCAATAAGCGAACTATAAAAAGTACAATCCAAGTTAACAATAATGAAACGATTGTACTTGGAGGCTTAGTTCAAGATGATGTAAATCAGTCTGAAAGTGCTGTTCCTTTTCTTAGCTCTATTCCTCTCTTAGGGCGGCTTTTTGAGAATGATACAGATACGCATACTAAAAGAAATTTGATGGTCTTTATCAAAACTTCTATTGTGCTGAATGAACAAGAAAATGCAGATCTTACTGAAGACAAGTTTTCTTCAATTAAAATGGTTCGCAATAAGCTTGATAAAAAGTCAGAGAAATTTAACCTTAACCGAGTGCTTCCACAAAATGCCAGTGGCTTGTTCGACTCACCTCAAAAGCGCCAGCAAGAGCAAGGCTCAAGTAATAAGCCAACCATTTGGCAAGAACCTGCACCAGCAGCACGTCGCGGTAGCCCTTCTGCTCAAGCACAAAGTAATACTCCTGTTGCCAGTGGTAGTCCAGGTTGGGGGGTTCAGCTAGCATCTTACCGCTCTTCTGCTGCAGCCCAACAAGCTGCAAACAAAATCCAATCTCAGCACGCTCAACTGCTGGGCAGCCTGACACCAGAAGTAAAAGAGTCAAATATGGGCAGCAAGGGGGTTTATTACCGTGTTGTCTTTAGCGGGCTAAATGACCGTCGCCAGGCTCAAACCCTGTGCAGGCAATTACAAGCTGCTAAGCAAGGCTGCTTAGATATTCATAACTAATTTTACACAGTATTCAGCTACCATTATGCACCAACAGTATTCTCTGTTGGTGCTCTTATCACACTAATTCACTTCAGCTATACTAACCTCCTCTAATAATACAAATAGCTCCCTTAACATAAGGTTGAAGTGTCAATGCGCAACTGGAGTTTAAGGCCAAACTTACTGGCTAGTATGTTATTGGTTTGTGCGATGTTTTTATGGGGTAGCTCTTTCGTCGCTCTCAAGATCGCCTTTACCTCTTTTCCTCCCCTGCTTGTGATTTTCGTGCGTATGCTGATTGCCAGTTTGTGCTTTTTGTTTATATGGAAATATGCCAATCGCTATCAGTATCAAAAGGGTGACTGGAAATACTTAATGCTCCTGGGGTTATTTGAGCCGTGCTTGTATTTTCTTTGTGAGACTTATGCGTTACAAAATACAACAGCCTCTGCGGCAGGAATGATCACCGCACTGCTTCCTCTTCTTGTTGCTATCGCTGCAGCCTTTTTTTTGAAGGAAAAAATTAATAAGCAAGTTGGTATAGGGTTAGTGATCGCGCTTATAGGAACCTGTTGGTTAAGTGTTTCAGGTAAGTCATCTGCAGATGCACCAAACCCTCTTTTGGGAAACTTTTTTGAATTCCTTGCGATGATTTGCGCAACGGGCTATACCTTAGTCGTAAAGAAATTGAGTTCACGATACTCAGCCTTATTCTTAACAGCAACACAGGCATTTATTGGGACATTGTTTTTTTCCCCAGCCCTGTTTTTAACTGAATTACCAACAGAATTTCCATATACACCTACCCTTGCCATTGTCTACTTGGGGGTTGTTGTGACGCTGGGCGCTTATGGACTCTATAACATTTCACTCAGCTATGTTTCTGCAACACAAGCATCAGTATTTGTTAACCTAATTCCGGTATTTACTATATTATTAGCTTTTATAATTCTTGGAGAGCAGTTAACACACCAACAGCTTATGGCTGTACTACTTGTATTTTCAGGTTTACTTGTTAGCCAGTTTGCACCGTCAACCACAGTAGAAGAAGTTGAAGCAAGCCCCAGTTAGCTTATTTTTAATGCTTAAGTGACAAAAGGATTTAAAAATATTGAATTTGTTAACTGATTTTTTCTTAACCATCTATTAAATTCTCGCTTTCTTTTTTCTGCTGCATAACTCAGCTCAAGTTTGCGGGAATTTGCAATAAATTTTGGTTAAATTAATAAAGGCTTTTGTTATAAAAAGCCTTTATTTATAACAAAGTTAAGATAACTACCATGTGTAATAAAAGGGAGTTTCGGTGAGCAGTATTCGTATTTTCAAACATCATGTGCGAGTCCCCTATCTCCTATTAGGTATATTTGAGCTATGCCTTTTTGTACTTGCAACATACCTTGGCACCTACTTTAGGTTTGGTACCTTTGATCCTGTCCATACAGAACCAACTAGCCCCCTCTTATTCAGAGCCATACTACTAGGTGCCGTTTTCATTATCAGCATGATTGCTATGGGCCTTTATCAAGCAAGGCTTAGAGAAGGCTTTACAGGTATGCTCATTAGAGCAGCAATTAGCTTTATTTTCGGCAGTATTATCTTGTCACTGTGTTTCTTCTTATTCCCTACCCTTTTAATAGGGCGTGGTGTCTTTATACTCACTGTGCTTTTCACATTTGTCGCTATTGGTATTACTCGCTTTTTCTTTACCCGATTAGTGGATGAAAATATTTTAAAGCGTCAGGTATTAGTACTTGGTGCAGGGCATCGTGCCAATAATATTGCTCAACGGTTACGCAGAAGAACAGACCGGAGAGGTTTCAATATAGTCGGCTATATGCACATTGCAGATGAAGAAGATGTCGTAAACCCTGACTTTATTTTGAACACTGAACAATCACTGGTAGAGTTTGCCAATACTCATAATATTGATGAGATAGTAGTTGCGGTTGATGATCGACGCAGAAACTTTCCCATTAACGAATTGCTTGACTGTAAGCTCAGTGGTATTGATGTTGTTGATGTATTAACTTTTTTTGAACGAGAAACAGGCAAAATAGAGCTTGACTTACTTCACCCAAGCTGGATTATTTTTTCTGATGGCTTTGGTCAGAGCAATCTACGTGTATATTCTGAACGTGCTTTTGATATCCTTGCTAGCCTAACTCTTTTAGCCTTTGCATGGCCATTCATTGCAATCACCATTCTAGCTATCTGGTTAGAAGAAGGTTTTAAAGCACCTCTCATGTATAAACAACAGCGCGTCGGACTTAACGGTAACACATTTAACGTACTTAAATTCAGAAGCATGCGTGTAGATGCGGAGAAAAAAGGAAAACCACAGTGGGCCCAACAAAATGATCCACGAGTCACTCGCGTAGGCAAAATTATTCGCAAATACCGAGTTGACGAGCTGCCTCAAATCTTTAATGTTTTAAGAGGCGATATGGGTTTTGTAGGTCCTAGACCTGAAAGACCTGAATTTGTAAGCCAACTAGCTGACAAGATTCCTTACTATAATGAGCGCCACCGTATCAAACCAGGCATCGCAGGCTGGGCTCAGTTGTGTTACCCCTATGGAGCCTCCGATAAAGATGCTCTACATAAGTTACAATATGACCTTTACTATGTAAAAAACCATAGTTTGTTTTTGGATATTTTAATCCTTATCCAAACAGTAGAAGTGATTTTATTTGGTAAAGGAGCGCGCTAACTGCTGTAATGTATTTACCATTAAGCAGCAAAAAAATTATCGCAAATATAAAAAGGGCTGATATCATAGGCCCTTTTCTTTTTTATATAAATAAGTTAGACAACATCCAATAACTATCTACCGTCGTGGTAATGTTGGTCCGATTTACAACTTTACTAAAAACCTTCTTAATCCAATCTTCCATGAACTTTTCGATCGAATGGGCTTACCTTTATTAGTCACAACCTGTACGCATCGATCATCCCATAATTCAATCATTCTAAAATCTTTTACATTGGTTATTTCTAATCCAGCAAGGCCATTTTTTTCCAACCAACGCTCAACAAAAGGTATATACTCTGGAATTGAAGCTCTTGCTGTAAAAATACGAACCTCTTGTCCTTGTATCAACCAACTTCTTACTCTCTCTAACATTGGCTTTATAGGTTCACCAATATGTTCGGGTCCTCTCCAGTGATCATAACGGGCTAACGTTCCGTCAAGATCAACCCCTATCCAACCAGACATAACATCCTCTGATTCATCAAACACCTAAAGAATTTGATTATTTTTTACACTTGTAACTCACAAGTTAAAAATAAAGATAAAATATTCCAGTTTATCTTCAATATTAAAAATTCTGCTTAAGAAACGACCATCAGCAGCACAGTTCATAGCCATATTTTAATACAAGATAACTAAAACACACTCAACAATCCCTGAAAGAATTGTACCAAAACCTAGTCTTTATCAAGACATACCTTTAAAACAAACGTCAGAAATCATTACAGTAATACTACAATTACGTCAAATAAAAATGAATAACCTTGTTTATTCAGTTGGTTAAAAAAAACGGCCTAGCATTTGCTTAATATTTAAACACTATCGCCTTATTGATCTGTTAATAAGGGAGTTTAAAATGGCACATGTATGGTTTTACTTATTAGGTTTTATATTTGTAGGTATTTTGCTTACCTACATTTTTGCAGCCGCTGCAAGACAGTACGTCTCTAAACAGGTATCCGATAACACACCTCCTCCAGGAAAAATGGAGCAGGCTTTTACAAAAAGACGACAGGCAGGCGATCGTCGAGCCAATACACAACCTGTGTTTTTTCCCTTTAGAGATTCAAGTGGTATTGTCGTTACAGGAGAGCGTCGCTCACAGACTGATCGACGCACACCATTTTAATAATATGCTAATTCTTTGTTAACTTTGATATTAAATCTTTAACATGGTTTACAGGGATAGCATAAGTAATTCCACTCGGCTTTTGTAAAACTGATTCTTTTGTTTCTTTAACAAATACCTTATTAATTACACCTACAACTTTTCCAGTTTGCCTTAAATAAACTGGACTTCCACTATTCCCTGGATAAGCTGTCGCATCCAACTGCAATACATTATAAGGGTGCCTTAAACGCTTAATATGCTGAATATCCAACTGTCTTGCATTAGCGGCAGGTATTACAATTGGCGTTACACTGGAAATAATACCCTGATGAGTAACAGGATATAAACCTAGCACAGCGCCAATAGGGTATCCTGTAAATGCTATGGCTTCCCCTTCCCTAGCCTGTGAGGCTTGACCTAACATTAATGCCGGTAGGCGAGCGCCTTTAATCCGCAGTAATACCAAATCATGATCAGTATCTTTTTGTAAAACTCGTACTTCACGTAGTTCCGGACGACGCCCCTGCCCAACAAAGATAACCAACTTGCGCTTACCTTGATACTTAGCAGAATATATTTCAGGAATAGCATGCGCATTTGTGACAACATGATAGCCATCGTGTACAACAAAGCCTGTAGCAATTAACTGTGCTGCAGGTGATGCTGTAACATCATAGGTTCCAACACCGACAATCGATGGTTTAACCTTGGCAACCACATCAGGAAAACGTGCACCATAACTTAATTGGCTTATGGCCAATAGAAAATAGGCTAACACCACAAAAGCGGTTTGCTGTAATTGCAAAAAGATTCCATTCATTTTATAACCAACCAAGTGCTCTAATTAGCTATGCTTATACCCAAAGCAAGCGATTTAACATAGGTTTCCATGTAATGAAAACACAATATTTATCGCAAGCTTACCACTCAGCAAAAGTATAAAGCCGCTAAAGCCATTTATTAACCATGAAACTCAAAGCACCTACCTTAAACTGATTACTTAAGGATGAGCAACTGCTAATGACGCAACTACTTCACGAACTCTATCAACACGCTGCAACACAAAGCCCTGATCATGTCGCTTTGGGATTTAAAACACAAACAATCACCTACAAAGCATTAGAGACAGCCGTCCAGCTTACTGCAACTGCATTACATCAAGCCGATCTACGACGATTTGAGCGTGTTGCTATTTACTTACCCAAACTTCCTGAAGCAGTATTTACCTTTTTTGGCTGCTCCATGGCAGGAGGTACATTTGTACCCATCAACCCAATCCTCAAACCCGCTCAAGTAAAATACATACTACAAGATTGTAATGTAAGAGTGCTCATTACCCAACGTGCACGTTTACAACAGTTGATGGATGAACTTCGTCGCTGCCATGATATACGCTTAGTGGTGTGTGTTGATGACGTTCCTGAAGAACACCACTTACCCTGTCCTGTCATCAGTTGGCAACAATGGCTTAATATAAGCCCTAGACTCATCACTACAGCATCCATAGATACTGACATGGCAGCTATTTTATATACTTCAGGAAGCACTGGTCGCCCTAAAGGTGTCGTACTTTCTCACCGTAATATGGTGACAGGTGCCCACAGTGTTGCTCAATATTTACAAAATACCGCCAAAGACCGTTTATTAGCCGTATTACCCATGAGCTTTGACTATGGACTAAGCCAGATCACTACTGCATTTAGTCGTGGTGCCAGTTGTTATCTCATGGATTACCTGCTGCCCAAAGATGTCATTCGTGCGGTTCAACGCTACCAAATTACTGGCTTAGCTGCAGTTCCACCACTATGGGTGCAGCTTGCTGAACTTGAGTGGCCTGATGAGGCAAAAGCGTCTTTACGTTACATCACAAACTCGGGTGGGGCGATGCCAACGGCTACGCTAAATAAGCTAAGAACATCACTTCCAGAAACCCAACCATATTTGATGTATGGTTTAACTGAAGCATTTCGTTCCAGTTACTTGCCGCCAAATGAACTGGATAAACGTCCAACCTCTATGGGAAAAGCCATTCCCAATGCAGAATTACTCGTTATTAACGAAGCAGGCGAAGAGTGTGAGCCTCATGAACCAGGTGAGCTTGTTCACCGTGGCAGCCTTGTGGCTATGGGATATTGGAATGACCCTGAAAAAACAGAACTTCGTTTTCGTCCATCGCCAACAAAACTATCAGGCATCCCCACAGAAGAGCTAGCCGTTTGGTCAGGGGACATCGTCAAAAAAGATGAAGATGGCTTTCTCTACTTTATTGGACGCAACGATGACATGATCAAAACCTCAGGCTATCGAGTCAGCCCTTCTGAAGTTGAAGAGGTCGTGTATGCCTCAGGGCTTGTAGGAGAAGTTGCTGCTTTAGGTATTCCTCATCCCCAGCTGGGCCAGGCAATATTTTTAGCCGTAACGACAAACGAGCCAGATACGAGCGTTGATGAAGTAGCAGTCATCAATGTCTGTAAAGCTCAACTTCCAGGTTTTATGGTTCCACTTAAGCTGCAATGTTTGGCAACGCTTCCTAGGAACCCAAATGGTAAAATTGACCGCAAACTACTTACCAGTCAGTTCCAAACATTATTCGGAGTTAACGACTAATGGATAAAAGACCCCAACACGCTCCACTGTGGGGCATTTCGATACACAATAATGAAATGATGATAGCCCAACGTCCTATCTCTGAAGTGGCCGCTATTGTGGGCCGGACACCATTCTATCTTTATGATCGCCAGCTTTTGTCTAAACGAGTCAATGAGCTAAAAGCATATTTACCTAGTCCACTAAAGTTACATTATGCAATCAAGGCAAATCCAATGCCTGCAGTTGTGAATCATATGGCGAGTATTGTTAATGGCTTGGATGTCGCCTCTCAGCTAGAACTGCACACAGCACTTAACAGTGGTATGTCTGCCACAAATATCAGCTTTGCAGGTCCAGGAAAACAAGACCATGAGTTACAGTCAGCTATAGCTGCTGGCATTTTAATTAATGTAGAGTCAGCCAATGAGCTACAACGAATTGTAAAAATCAGCCAACTACTACAGAGTACTGCTCGTGTGGCCTTAAGGGTTAACCCTGACTATGAGTTAAAAACGTCTGGCATGAAAATGAGCGGCGGCCCTAAACAGTTCGGCATTGATGCTGAATCAATACCCGATATTTTGAAAAACTGGCCTAAATCAGTTCAGTTTTGTGGGTTCCATATTTTTTCTGGCTCACAAAATCTCCGCCCTGAAGCCATTATCGATGCTCAATCAAAAACCTTTGCCTTAGCCGAATCCCTAGCTCAATTTGCCCCTACCCCTATCTCTACACTCAATATTGGAGGTGGCTTGGGTATTCCTTATTTTCCTGGCGAAAACCGCCTTGATTTGGCCCCCATCCGTGACAACCTGCAGAAGTTAATTACACAGCACCATAAAGCCTTAAATCACTGCGAACTGGTCATTGAACTAGGGCGTTATCTTGTAGGTGAAGCTGGCGTCTATATCAGCCGAATCATTGATATTAAAGAGTCCAGAGGATCCACTTTTTATATTGTTGATGGTGGTTTACATCACCACTTAGCTAACTCAGGAAACTTTGGTCAGGTCATTCGGAAAAACTACCCTGTATACCTTGCTAACCGAATGGGTGAAACGGCTCTTCAACCAGTGCAAGTTGTTGGTCCGCTATGCACTCCACTCGATATTCTTGGTGACAAAGTCATGCTACCAGCAGCTCAAGTAGGCGATTTTATAGTCATCACCCAATCCGGTGCTTATGGTCCCACAGCCAGTCCCCAACAATTTTTAAGTCATCCAACGGTTACAGAGCTACTACTGTAAAAGCATAGGTATTGTAAAAACATAGGTTACTTGTTTTATTTAGCCTATAAAACAACATGTAAAACCAGCACGGCTTTAGTCGTGCTGTCATGTTCATTAAATACCTATTTACTCAGTTTGATTTTCTCTGTTTCTTGAAAAAAATTAGAATTTTTTCTGCTGACTGAGGTAACTTGGTTGTCACGATGCCAGCATTATTTGCCATCACTGTTATTTTCTCTGAGCCTACCTGAATATCAACAGATTGAGCCATTGCCAAACCCACAATCAGTAACTGTTTTGCCTGACCAGCTTGCTTAATCGCAAGTACATCAGCCATTTCATGTGCAACAAACACCACAGCACGATCGCCGGAAAGTACCGCTCTTGCCTGTTGCCCTACAGCTAACAGTGGTTTTAATGCTGGATAATCACTTTGCTTAAGTTTTAAACGAGGCGTTAGCGATACTAAAAATTGATCAACTTCCTGCTGACCAGAAGAAACAAACCCTAACCGCCACTGCGCCTGGTCAAACCATGGTTTACTGGAAGCACCATCGGCCTGGTTTTTACCATCATAGGTAGCGCCATCGCCATCTGTATCAGCATAAAACCGATAGTGAGGGCCACCAATGACTTCTGTCTTCGCATCAATAGGAAAAACACGGTCAACGGTTAGTTGAGCGACCTTACCTTTTACCAACACCTGGCTATCATCGCTCAACATGATGCCATCATTTTTATTCCCCTTAATGACCTTCCCTGAACTCACTTCAGGTTTCACAAGGGTATGTAAAAGCCATTTTTTTCGATAGTTTGGTTTAACCGCATGAATAAAATCATGTATTAATAAACGATCTTGAGGACGTAAGTACAACAGTTCCCGTGTAACACGCCATACTTTTCCCTGCTTACCATTATCATCAAAATGTGTATTGTTATATGCTGCCGTCAAGTCCATAAGTACATAATCAAAGTCTGTTTGGCTCTCTTGTTGCAAGATAACCCCAGCTTCCCAATGTTCTCCCTGGTACAGGTTCTGATACCAATCCTTAATATTTCGTACAGCACTTCCCGTCGGCATAGTAAGCCGTTGACCACCTGCTGCAATATTTTCCTTAAAGAGTCGATTAGGCTGTACACGCTCTTCAGGACGCAAAATTAACAAGCTATTTTTAGCTACCGTACGTAACGCATAATTTAGACGATTTGGCTTATCAAACAGCGTATAGCTACTACTGTTTACAGCTAAAGGTTCACCTTTAAACAAGGTAAAATGTCCAGCATCATAATGACCATGATGTGTAAAGTTATGTCCTGCCCGAAAACTGATATAGGTTGCATTATTCGTCCAGTCTGAACGAATGTAACCTAAATTAAATGCCCCCTTACCAAAAATATCAAATCGTGGTAACCCCTGCCCCACATGCTTTAACGATGGACTATCAATAAAGCGCGTTAATAATTTAGGCTCATTAAATAACCGAAAGGCCCAACGATAACTATCGTGATAACTGGAACCACCATATGCCTGAAATAAATACTGAGAATAGGCTGCTAAAAATGGGTCTCCTGTTATTTGAGCGACAAAGTCAATGTAAGGGCGAGTAATGTCTTTTAAGTCTACACGAGCACCTTCATCACCCACATGCTCAATACGATGATCAGGACGTGTTGCATAAATATGCCAGTGCCCTGTACGTCGCATTATCTCTTTAATACGAGCGGCTTCTTTTGCATCATTCAACCCATTCAGGTAAGCCCCTGCAGCAAGAGCCAGTACCAGCGCCCGGTTATTAATCCAATAGCTATACCCTTCTGGCCATCCTTCTGTAAGTTCAAGCGCTGCCATAACATCCAAAAAATGACGCTGACTCTGCAGTAACAGCGTCTGATGATCATCAGTATTAGTATCAAGAATCATTGCAATCAGAAAAGCATTAGCCGCCATTGATGCTCTTCCATGCCAAAGTGATAAATCATCACCTTCCAACAACCGAATATATTTTTTAAGCTCTTTTTTCAGGCGTGATTGGATTTCTTGTTGCTGCTCAGCAGAAAACCCTGGATATAAGACAGCGAGATCATAAGCAAATGCTAACTTCCAAGCATTACCATAGTAACCACTCTCCTCAGGAGATTTTAGGTAAAAATCAAACATTCGTTTAACCATTAAATTGCCATTTTCCGTGGTTGGGGCCAAAACCCAACAGGCTGCACGAGCCATGACATGCTGGTAAACACAAGGATTAACTGAGGATACTTTTCGCTGTTTAAAGATGGCTAAACGTGTTTTTAAAGTAGGATGAACGCCTGCTGCAGGATCCCAGCCTGCTAAAAAGGGCAAAAAAATTCGAGGATGCTGAGATTTTAATTGACCATCAAGTTTTGTTGCAGCTTTTCCCTGTACTAAATCACCTGCCAATAAACTACGCTGATCAACCTCATCATTTAGCACTTTTGGTGAAAACTCCAAAGGCCAGTGGCTTGCCAACTGATCAGCAATGACGGCAAATGTTGTTAATAGGCAGACAATAATTAAGCTAACGCTAACACCCTTTCGTGGCTGTTTTCCCTTTAAAACACGCTGTTTCTTTTTACTAGCCATTCCCTATCCTTTTATATATTGCATGTCGTTCCCTACATTCCTTTCATAAAACAACCGGATTTACAGCACCACACAGTTATTCAAAGTGTAACGACATACTTAATTCACTTTGGTGAAACACCTATGACACTCTGTATACCTTCACTTTGACTTATTATTGCTAAGGCCAAGTCACTACCAGCTAAAAAACAATGCAAAATGAAGTGAGTATTCCAAAAGAGGCTATTTTAAAAGGGAGATTTACAACGCTATAACTGCTAATTCAAAAAAACAAAAAAGCAAATAAGAGGGATGCAAAAAGCTGACAAAACACACACGCCAGTTGCCAACTCAGTCAATACAAAACGTAGTGTATAGAATATTACCCCCTATAGAATGAAGGGCTAGCATGAGAAGTTAGAAGGGATTAATCAGCCTTTGATCAAAAAATAAGTCTCAACCAGCATTACCAAGACTTCAACCAGGTAAGTGTTTTCTCAGCCACCTCATCTCGCCATGCAGCAGAGGAAAAAGTATGAGTCGCACCACTGACTTCATAACGCTCGACATGACGTTGATTGATCACTTGCTTCCAGGGGCTAGATGCATTTAACAACTCACGAAATTCATCCGCGGTTAGATCATTACCACTTAAAATAATTAAGATTTCCCCTTTAAAGCGCTCAAGACCGAGTCTCATCCCTGTCACAAAGTCCACTGCAGCCTCAGCATTACCATTACTTTTCGGCTTAGTGGTTGGAGAAGATTGTTCTGGAAATAAAACGTGTTTTACATTACTCCACAAGTCACTAAACGCTTGTGTAAAACCAAATTTTCCTGAAAGTACTTTTCGCCAAAGGTCAGGGTTTATCAATCTCGCTAAATAGTAGTTCTTAACATAAACTTTGGCCAAACCAGCCTCAGAACGCACCCAAGGATTAAGTAGTACTAATCCAGCAATACGCTTATCTTGAAAACCATACAGCAGTGCCGCAGAAGCGGCATCACACAATCCCCAGAGCACAACATCTTTTAAATGAGGTACTTGTTGATAGAAAACATCAATAGCCGCTTGAATGTCATCATTAATATACTCAAAGCCGGGACGTGAACCCTCACTATCGCCTAAACCACGATAATCAAAGCGCATTACAGGTATACCTGCTGCAGCTAAATAACGCGCTAATAACACAAATTGCCGATGGCTTCCTACCCGGGTTTGAGGCCCTCCAACAATGATGAGTACCCCACGAGAAACTCTTTCATCAGCTGTTTTATGAATAATCCCCATCAAACGTTGTTGATGGCAGGGGAAAATAACAGGAACTTCACTACTCACACTCATACAACTGCCTGCTCCTTAACCCGCGAAACCCACTGTAGTGATAGAGCAACAATGTCAGGCACATCAACCAACTCTTGTGTTGCCCAAAATGGCTCACAAACCATTGTCTGTAAATCAATATCAATAGCTTGTTTTCGCCAAATGTCCACTACTTTACGCGTAGCCGGTGCAGCACCAGCCTGTTCATCCCTAACAACATCAATCCAACCAACCATCATCTCAGCACTTGGTATAAGTGCTGACAAGTCTAAGCCTTCCAAATCATTGAGTAATGAAGCGGGTAAGTTATATCCAGCGACTTCCAAGACGCCTTCTTTAGTGATGATTTCCTTCAACTGCTGTACAGTCTGACGCGGAGAATCACTTCTTACCATACTTGCAGCTAACCTGAGTCTAAGAAACTGCTGCATAAACTGTTTACCACTCGTCACAGGCTGCCAGGCAAGTAATCGAGCCACAGGACACTCAGGATGTTTTACCATCCAATCAACAGCGATAGGAACACCTAACCGAAGCCCCCAGAGCATAACTGGAAGTTGTGTATCACCTTGAGTTAAATGATGATATGCAGCTAGCAGGTTCGATCGCCATAAAGACAAGTCAGCTTCTTCCAAAAGCCCCTGACTATCTCCACACCCATGAAAGTCAAATACCAGCACTTGCCATCCTGCCTCAGCCAAAGCGCATGCTTGCCTAGTAATCATATGCCGAGATTTATTCATCTCCTCAGCAAATGGCGGAACATATAAAATATGTCCCACAACTGTTGTAGGCTTGTAGCATACAGAAAATAAATCACCTGACTCAGCAGGAATAAATGCCGGTATAATATTCATGATGCTTGATACATGTTGCCTAGAAGAATTTCAGAGCTTTTGTTGCACAAACTGAGTTAAAGAGCCTAGCGTTTCAAACACCTCAGCACTTATCTCATCATCATCGACCATAAAACCAAAATGCTCTTCCAAGGCAGTAATCACAGACACCACTGCCATAGAATCAAATTCAGGAATTGCGCCTAACAAAGGTGTATTTTCATCGGCAGCGGCCAACTGCTGATCCAGTTGCAGTTGAGATGCTAATAACTGTTTGACCTCGTTTAGAACATCCATTCACTGTGCTCCATTGAACTTACCAACATATACTTAAACTAACGTATACTTACAGACTAACTATACTAGTTGTGCGTCTGTTCATTATAAACTAGCGTACTTTCAGCACGATGTACTTAAGTACCCCTATTAAAAATGACCGTGGTACTCCATTTGCTTTATTAAGCAGGCAGTCAGTATCAACTGATGCTTTGAAAATAAAGCATTGCGACAGGATTGATAGCTTTTCTGTTGCAAAAGCATTACACCCAGTGAAGCAAGTACTTCTACAGTCGCAGGATTACATGTTAGGACATGAGTTAGATAATAACACACTCCTGTGTAAAAACGTGCCTTACCATGGCAAACCCTTGCTATTAATGACCAGGATGGGATATGTACAGCAAATTTCAGCTTTTAGTCCATGAATTAGGCTGGCTAAATGCATTTCTTTATAGTGTCCACCGCGGTATCAATAAGCTTCACCGCCGGTGTCGAATTATTAAATACTACCTCTACAGCCAACCTATAAGTACCAAAGCCCTCCTCCCCGAGAGCCGAGGAAAACAGTTTAATATTCAAGAAATCACCGCATCAGATCAACAGCACTGGCCGGATTTTCCCTGTCCAGAACGTGTTGTACATTATCGTTTCAATCAACATGCTCGATGCTTTGCAGCCTATAAAAATAATCAATTTCAAGGCTATATTTGGTATACACCCGGTACCTATCAGGAAGATGAAGTACGATGTTTCTTTGAGCCACTTCCAGCAAAAACTTCTGTATGGGATTTTGATGTTTATATTGTTCCTCATGCCCGTATGAGTTTAGCATTTCCCAAACTATGGGATACCTTATGCGCTCACCACAGAAGCAATAATGTAAAATGGACGTTAAGTCGTATTTCTGCATTCAACAAAGAATCAATACGTGCTCATGAACGGCTTGGCGCAAAACGGGTTGGTTCAGCAACGTTTATTTGTATAGGCAAATGTCAATTAATGCTATCCAGTCACGCACCTTGGATTTATATTTCTTTTAAACAAGGTCCAAGACTCCGTGTAGCAGCTACTTAACTTCAAGGACACAAGGTAAATACGGAAAAACTATTCGCAAAGAGATTTATTGTGTTATTTTAAACTCATAATCACATGCGATATCTGTGGTGCTGTAGTAATGCCCTCAGCTAATGAACCTAAGGAAAGGGGCATTTGTAAGAATTCTTACAAATGAGTAGTAGATGCTTACCAGATATTGCCCATTAACTGTGTAATCTAATACTCAGAGGGCATAACCACTATGCGCATCATTGTGTTTATCATTTATGCGGCTTTCATTACACCAATAACAGCATTTGGCGAATCTGACTGTGGCAGTTTAGAAAACCATTATGGTCCTTATGACTATACCAATCCCGTTCATGTCCAAAAACGCCTGCCTATTGTCGAGCGCCATCACTTTAGCTCTGATGTCGAGTTTTTAAAACATGGGATTACTGGGGCTGCAATGGGTGATGTAAGTTATACACTCAAAGCATTTCCGAACCATCACCGTGCATTATTTACAGTGATTCGTTATTACACACAAGTGAATCGACCTAGTAACACCCATAAATACTTTTCTGCTGAGTGCTTCTTTGATCGAGCGATTCGCTTTAAACCAAGTGACGGTACTGTCCATATGCTTTACGGTATTTATCTGCACCGCCTAAAAAAATACGATGAAGCGCTCAAGTCCTATGAAACCGCTTTGAAGCTAAGCACGAACAAAGCAGAAGTACATTACAATATGGGCCTGCTTTATGCTGATATGCAACAATATAACAAAGCACTGGCTCATGCCCATGAGGCTTATAAATCTGGCTATCCACTACAAGGCTTAAAAAACCGACTGGTACGTGCTAACGCCTGGCGATGAACTGTTTGTTCACCCATAACAGATACAAGTGAGTCAATTTTATCTGCGCGGAGCGTTGACTCCGCTATGATTTTTTACTTGCTTTTTATCAAACTAGTGACTTTTTGCTTAGAGGCCATCACCAGCCCTTTCATCGTTCTCATATTAAATGCTTCTACGCCTTGAATTTTCTCCACTTCAGTCATCCAATCCCGCTTATAAGCTTCGCTACCGATGCCATAATCAATGAGTGTTACCTTATCGACGTCAATCGTATGCTTAAACATAAAATGAGAAAGTATTGAGCCTACAGAAAAAACTTTATAGTTTTCATCGTAGGCCAGCTTGTAAATAATGGAGGTCGACTGAAATGTAATCCACAATTGTGCAGCAACAGGCTGTTGATCAATCGTTAAAATGCCTAACCGTAAAATACCCAAGTCAGCACAAAGCTGGATAAAACTTGGCATAAAATTAGGAAATGGCTCTGGTTTCTTCCAGCTTTGATTGTAGACAGAAACAAAACCATTAATCCCTTGTTCAAGCTCTTCTCCACCTTTGATCAACTTAATTTCATAGTTATGTTCTTTTGCCAGCTTTTTTTCTTTACGTTTAATCGTATTACGTAACTTGGAAGAAAGGCTTTGATAGTAAGTAGAAAAATCTTCATCCTTTAATTTCAAAAACCAATTTTCATACTGAAAATACGTATTAGTATAAAACTGCTGTGCTTTTAATGCTTTCACAAACCATGTCGTTGCTTGATCATGGGCTTGAGTCAACATTAAGTCAATTTTTTGCCAGCGTGGTTGTTCTTTTGTTATATGCTCAACCAAAGCCAAAGTAGCTTGCTGTGCCAGATCATTTTGCAAAACAACTGTTCCATAAGTTAATGAATAAAAGTTTGTCATGCTCCTTAATTTTCTGTTCACTGGTTGAGCAAGACAAAATAATGCAACGACCGGCCGTTGATCACTGTCTACCACAAAATAAAAACGCGGCTCTTCCGTTTCATGCACCAAAGCATTATTGAATAAGTTTTCAAACCATTCCCAGGAGTAGAACAATGAGCAAGATGAAGTACGAAAAGAAGTTGACTCGCGAAAGCGAGAGGGAACAGCATCAAATGCTGAAAAAACCTGAACTGTAAAACTCATAAATTACTACTCAATTACTAACAAAATGAAAAATACTTATTAACAGCTTTTATACTTTTTCATAACATACAATAACGCATTCACAAGATCAGCTTTACCATTAACCGCTTTATTGAATACCTCTCAGCAATCTCATCATTCTAATTAATTTAGCTGATTGCCCACAATTTACCAACAACACCAAACTAGCACTCTATTACTATTCACATTATTAATTCTAATCAATCCACCTTTGCTAATGAAGAAATTCTCACCCAAATAAGAATCACATCACAAAAACCGCGTACTCAACTCGATCCAAAAATATTATTTGGGATAATTTACAACAGCACAGATATGCCTTTCGAAAAATTCAATGTTTATCGCCCAGCGTTTACCAGAGAACAACTTTTTTAAATAAAGTTATAAATACAACCGGGCTAAATTGTATTAAACGGACATATCACCACCACAGCACAACCATGGATATATCTCTGTTACATACTTACAGCTTAACCACCCATTAAAAAAACATTAACTTAAAAGGCTTCACTTTATTTCCAAAAAAACAAATTATATTAACAGATTTTATAAGAAAGCGCGAAATTCACAACCCCATAAATCTTCCTTAAAAATAGAGGATATTTTTTCACAAACCAACTTAATAAACACCAAACCAAAACATAATTTTTAAATATTTTTAAACACAAAAACAGCCCGCAAGTTAAGGACACTATTAAGCAGGCATCAACAACATCTACAAAACAAAGCATTTATTAACCCAGAAAAACCATCTTATTTTTCTGAAAAAAGTATTTTTACAGTCTAAGGACAATCACTATGATTATAAAAAGAGAAACCATCATCAATATACTTTTATTTATTCTTATTGGCTATAGCAGCATTTTAATCAATAGCGTTATGGCTTCGTCATTCTGTGGTGATCTTAAAAACTTCTATGGTCCATTCGATTATACAAACCCGAAACACTACCAAGAAAATTTACCTATCGTTGAACAATATCACTTTAACGAAAATATCGAATACCTTCAGTCTGGAATGTCAAGTAATATTATGGGCGACCTTACCTACACGTTACGTGCTTTTCCCAATCACCATCGCGCTTTATTTACCGTAATTCGATATTACACGTTATTAAACATCAGGAATGAAGAAACACGCCATTGGAGTGCCGAATGCTTTCTAGAAAGAGCGCTTAGATTTAAACCTGACGATGGTATCGTCCATATGCTCTATGGCATTTATTTACACAGAAGGGGGAAATATACAGAAGCCCTTGAAAAATACCAAACAGCACTAAAATATAAACCTGGCAATGCTGAAATTCACTATAATATCGGCTTATTATACTTAAAATTAAAACAGTTCGATAAAGCCTATGAGCATGCCCAACAAGCCTATGCTAAAAATTATCCATTGCAAGGCTTAAAAAACCAGTTATTAAATATCAATTTAGGGGGAACAACGGAAACGGTAAGCTATAAAGGAGAGTAAACAGACTAATTCATATGATTCCCAAAATCCATAATAGCACGAGTTAAGGACACTCTTAAACAGGCGGTAATAATACCATGTCCCCTCGACAACCGTGTAAAGCTAATTTTTCTGGCTCTACATACTCTACTAGGGGACACATTACAATTGACAAGCTTGCAGTAAAGCTAATTTAGCGATCTTTCCTTAACTGTTTCGCCCCCCAACAAACAAAGGTAGTTAAATCGTTTTTGCTCTTGAAAGCCAATTTTATCAGCCATCATTATTGGTATTTTGTTTGCGGGTTCGATTGCCTGATAAATGTATTTTAGGTTGGGTTTATTGATGGAATAGGAGATACATGCATGTAATACCGCTCGGTATAAACCTCTTCCCCTAGCCATTGGAGAAGTATAAACGTTGTATATTACTGCAGAGCCTTCAGGATAGTGAAAATGCTTTTTGACCATTGGAAATATTGAGGTTTCTGCTTGAGGGATTAACCAGGCAAATGCAATAATTTTATTATCCTCAATAACTCCAAACATTAATTCACCTTCACTCATACGCTTTTGAAAATCTTGTCTTAATTCCTCAACATTTTGCCAATCCTCCCAAGCCTCAAGGAACTGAAGCTCGTCCTCACTAAGCAGTTTCACAATTGAGGTACTTTGAAAGCTGGCTTTTTCCTTAGTTAGCTCTAAGCGATAAACCGCAAGCTCATGACGCTGGAAAATCCATGATAATACAGGTTGTTTCAACAGAATATGTAGTAGTTGAACTCCTTGAAAATACAGTTTTCCTAAACGTCCGCTTCGAATAATTTCCCATTTTTGACGCAAAAACAGCTTTCTATCGCCTGGAAAGATTAAATCATGGTGTAATGTTAGATCAAAATATAAATAAAAAAAGGATAAAAAAGAACACAACTTTTGCCATACAGTGAATTCATTACTCTTTAATACAGATACAACATGCCCTAAATCGGCTGGGTAATCCCAGCGACAACGAACTAAAGGGTATTGACTTGGTATTTCAGGTTTCGCACCAAAATGGCACTCAGCCAGAAATCTTGGGAAGTCAGCTCCTGCAAACAAAGCCAAATGCATTGCAGCCCAAATACGCGCGTTAACTTCTATAAAAAAGAATTTCCCTGTTTCTTGATCTAGTCGGTACTCAACCATAGCAACTCCCTGCCAATCCATAGCCTTCAGCTTAGCGAGAGCATCGGACTCCATTTCAGAGTGTTTAATAACTGATCTGATTGCACCCAACCCACCAGTATAGGGTGACTCTCGATCACAAACATTAACAAGTGTTGTAATAACCTCACCTTTCCATATCAATACATTTACACCAGCCCCTTTCCCTGGAGCAAATGATTGAATCAAAACATGCTTATGCGTTTGTAAAAAGTTTCGAGCTACATTAACAACATCGGCATAAGTTGAACACCGCCGTACAAGACTGGAATCTTCAGTTTGAGACCTGCTTTTAATTAGGTCAACTTCGTCAACTTTCACAAAGCAAGGATACCTAAAATGTGCCAACTCAGAATCTGACACCAGAGCGTCTATAGATGAAATTACTTTTGACTCAGGCAGGTTCTCACTCACACCGCTATCTATAAAATGCTTTATTGTTCGAGCTTTACTAAAAGCCCTTTTTAAAAGAACTTGATCATGGGGAACTGCAAACAAATGTTTAAAAGAGTTCCAATCAGGCAATAACGCTAAGATTAGTGACTCACAAGGCATAACCAATTCGATATTGTTATAGCTTACGTATCTGGAAAACCAGGATATAAATCCTGCTGAACTGAACTCAGGTGCAACAGTTGATTTATAAACAAAACTGGAGTAGAACCCCAAAGCTCGAGGTTGGGAAGAAGCAACAAATACCTTGCAGCCCGCTGTTCCAAGAGAACGAATAACTCCAATATTACCTAATGCTTGTCCAGGTAAAACTAATATTCTTTTTCCCTCTATTGTACTAGAAGTCCCCTGCAGTTGCATTGGTAGCCTCACTTACTAATATTTATAACACTAAATTTCTTTATATCGCACCTTCAATAAGTGCAATTGGTATTAGAGAAGCCTGCTGATAGAGTTTTTGTATCTCTCAACCAGGAGTCACATAAGTTACAAATTATCATAAAAATAAGTTAAAAAATACAGTTAGAACCTATTACACAAAATTGTTATTCCTCCAATTATTATATAACAACTAGTATTAGTAGATAAAAAATAGACTGATGGGATGAAGTTAACTTTATCCTTCGAACAGAAAAAACATCAGGAAAAAATTTATTATCTGAAACAACTCATTAATAGGTAAAGGAATGAATAGTATGGATTTACTATAATGCTTAATACTCTATAAAACATTAATCTTATGTTATATCCAAAACCCATTATTCTTAGATTTTATTTTCGTCGCTTTTAGCTATAAGCAGCTATTATTTATACGATTATACAGCTTCATTGCTCGATGAGCTCACCTAAAAAATACTCATACTAGGTGTATAGTTTATCAAAACTTCGTTTAGCCATAAAAACTGACAACATGAAATATTTATATACAGATGAGTAACAGCAAAATTACAAAAAAATGAACATAGGGGCAGGTTGGATAGTAGCTCTAAGACTAGGTGTTCACCTCTTAAGCATTGTTAGTTTGTTAATTATTACAAGGGTACTTACCCCTGAAGATTATGGAATTGTTGTGCTTGCTATGAGCTTTTATGCAATTGTAAATGTTGTCACTACCTTCGACTTACCGTTATTACAAAATCAGCAAGCGACCAAAGACGACTACAATACTGCCTGGAGCTTAAGGAGTACTCATCGCAATAAGCTTACTGATTGGTTGTTATCCTATCGAAAGCCCGATTAATGAACCCCAATTAAATTGAGCTTTATTTCCCGATACTAAACAGTACACAGGATTCACTCATTGTCCATCATGTAATAAAGCCACTCATACCCATTTAAATACTTCATTATCAGCACTGAAGATATTGATATATTAAACATGGAAAATTTCTTATGCAGCCCAGATGTAGGCGATTTATATTTAAGACGGTTTAATAAATTGAAAGTAAAAATATACAGAAGCCCTAGAAAAATCCCAAGCTGCACTAAAATATCGGCTTATTCTAGTTAAAATTAAAACAGTGCGATAAAGCCTATGAGCATACTCAACAAACCTACGCTAAAAATTATCCATTGCAAAGCTTAAAAAAACCAGTTATTAAATATCAATTTAGGAGAAACAACGGAAACAGTACGCTATAAAGGAGAGTAAACAAACTAATTCATATGAACCCAAAAATTCATAACAGCGATCAAAGTACCTATTACACCAAAACACACATTAGCCCACTCATTTTAAAACAAGTATATCCTTGAGCAAGAAAGCTTAAATATTAACCAGGACCAGGTTCTAATCATCCAACTCCCTTTTAATACAACTTTTACGCAGACGCATACCCGCCTGCCAGTAATGCCTATATACTTTTCATCACGAAACAATAAGTAAAAAAGCTTGATAACTCTATACACTGCAAAGATTTTTTCCAGAAATTCATGCATGATATCCCACAGCGAAAGCTATAGTACGTTACTGATGTCCTCAACGCTTTACAACGTTGCTATAAATTTGGTGCGTTCTATAAGAACGCCTACAATACATGTCATTTTATAAACATGTGTAAATGTTGGGAAAACACTATAATCTAGCGTTTAAAGGAACAGCAAACCTCTACACTAGAGGTATCGTTGTCAGATGCTTTAACACTTGCAACAGTCGTTTTTTGAACACAAAAATGTCACGAATGAAGGATACGCCATGATTCCATTTTGTGGTTGGATACAAGAAAATGCACCACTCAATGCCAACGAAGCTGACAACATCTTACACCATATGCTGGGCACTGATCCCTGTGAACGACAGCTAGGCACACATCATGCGGTAGCCGTTAACCAAACAGATCACAGTTTTTTTGTTCAAGACAGTAACACGACAGTACTCGTCGGCGGTTACCCTCGGTGGAATGATGAACAACTAGCGCTTCATGCCTCAAAATCATCACATGCACATACTCTACAACATGCCTACCTGCGAGACGGTATTACCTGCCTACATCGCTTGCAAGGCCAGTTTTATTTCCTCATAGTTGACCATACCCAACAAGTAACTTATTTGGGTACTGACAGAATTGGCAGTCAACCTGTTTATTATCAGTGGCAACCAGAACAACATTTATTGGCATTTGGCTCCAGTGCTGCAATGATAAAGCGCCACCCTAATACCCATTGCCAACTATCTGAACAGGCTATTTTCAATTACCTTTATTTCCACATGATTCCAAGTCCAGGCACAGTATATAAAGATACTTGGAAGCTAGAACCCGCTCAATATATCAAAATACAACATGGTCAGTTATCACACCACACCTACTGGCTTCCTGATTTTAGTGACTATACAAGCTTTAATGATGATGAGTTAGGTAATTTAGTATATGACACACTACGAAGTGCAGTGCTCCGAGCCAGTGAGCAGCCTAATCCTGGCGCATTTTTAAGTGGAGGACTTGATAGTTCAACAGTAGCAGGCTTTTTTAGTCAGGTTAGTTCTAACCCCGTAAAAACATTCTCTATTGGCTTTCCTGTTGCCGCCTACAATGAAATTGATTACGCACGTATCGCCTCAAAGCATTTCAAAACAGAGCAACATGAATATTTCATTCAGCCGGAAGATATTCTAGCGGCTTATGACCTCATCATTGGTGCACTGGATGAGCCTTTTGGTAACTCTTCAGTGTTACCTGCCTATTTTTGTGCAAAACTTGCTAAAGAAAATGGCGTTTCAACCATGCTTGCAGGTGATGGTGGTGATGAAATTTTTGCAGGAAATACTCGTTACCAAAAACAAATAATTTTTGAAAACTACCAAAAAGTCCCATTGCTTGCTCGGCAAAAACTTTTAGAACCCATTCTTATGCGTGGTGTTTTTTCACGTTTACCACTGGGTAGTAAAGCGCAAAGTTACATTAAGCAAGCACTTACTCCTCTTCCCGATCGGCTTGAAACCTATAACTTTTTACACCAACATCCCGCTAGTGAAGTATTTTCTGCTGAGTTTTTACAAAAAGTTGATATTGAAGCACCTATTAACCACCTGCGGGATGTTTACCATAGACCTAAACAAGGCGACTATATCAACCGCATGCTCTATCTGGATTGGAAGCGGACACTGGCCGATAACGATTTACCCAAAGTTAACCGTATGTGCCAACTTGCAGGTGTAGATGTTGTGTATCCAATGCTAGATGATGACTTGGTTGCCCTCACCTGCAGTATTCCTTCCCACAAAAAAGTTAACTTTCAAAAGCTACGCTACATCTATAAGCATGCTATGCGTAACTTTTTACCTGAAACCATTATCAATAAACCTAAGCATGGCTTCGGTTTACCCTTTGGTATTTGGACTAAGGAACATAAACCTTTACAAGAATATGCATATCAGTCTTTAGACCATGTTGCGTCACTTGGGTTTTTCCGGCCAGAATTTATAGCCAATGCTAAGCATATGCATCAACATCAGCATAGTGATTATTATGGCGAATTAATTTGGCTATTAATGACTCTCGGCCAATGGTGTAAAAAGCATTTACAAGAATAACGCCAAGGCTATTTTATTGAAATAAATAAAAAAGCAGCTTGATTACACACCTTGGCTATGGTCGTGTAATCAAACTGCTTTTTTACAGTTTTTTAAACCACTTCAGGCAACGTATTTCGGTAGTTCAAGACATGCCGTAACATAAACCTCCCTGAAGAAGTATCCCAAGGAGTGAATCGAGCTAACTGATAACAATCAGCCTCTGGAGAAGAAACGCCCCACGCGGTGGAAACAGCGCACTCATAGCCTAGTTTTTTTACAATATTAACATGTGTCGTTTGATAATCCTTGCCAGGTTTACCATTCGGGTAAGCAAATACTCGCAAAGGCTCACCAAGAATACTTTCTAAATAAGCTTTGTTATTCGCAATTTCTTGCTCAGCCTCAGCCTCAGAGAGTCGGGCTAGTATTGGATGACTACAGGTATGACCACCAATATCCATTCCCTGTTGCTTCATATGACACAGCTGATCGACAGTCATCATCAAATTATCTGATGCTTCTACTTTCGCCTGCTGAAGCACATACTCTACTTTTTCAGCACGCTCAGCATGAGGCAGGTAGATTAATTGACTTAACAAATAGTTCGCAGTGCGCTCTTTATTTTCTTTGGTATCAATGGCAAGCGGACGCTCAGTTATTTCCTTAAGTATTAACTCATTTAAAGGAGACTGAAAAACAGCTTCAAGCACCTTATCATTCCACATACAACCGCCATTTAAAAAATCTGAGGCAATAAAAAATGTTGCAGGTAACTGCCAGTTATTCAGAATAGGTAATGCTACTTCACAGTTATCGGCATACCCATCGTCAAAAGTAATACAAACAGCACGTGGTGGTAGCGAATTACTTTTTAATAACTGAGCAGCATCGGCTAGAGGCAATACATTAAAGTACTTAGCCATTAGCTCCATTTGCTGATCAAAAAGTTGTGCATCAACTTCTAAACCTATGCGATTATAGGGTTCAGGATGCACTCGGTGATAAATAAGGATTGCGAGTTTACTCTGTTGATCTGTCCGTGAAAGCCATGTTCCTAATGTTTTTAAACCGTGCATAACCATCAGACGAAACTTCCCAGCCAGATAATTCATTAAATGTTAAATTATTTTACATAATTTATTGCTCCCAGCGCCATTTTACCTTTGTTGAGCCTGTTGGTTCATTTTGTTTTACAACTTCATCTTTAACTGTTTTGGGTTCAGCTAAAGTTTGTTCAACACAAACACGCGTTAAAACAAGTAATGCAACCATATGATAAGGCAAATCAAAGTATGCTAACCCTAAAAAGGCGCCACCCGTAGCATATGCTACTAAACCTACCTGCAACATCCGCGCCAAATTTAGTGCCCATACCAGATCTTCTCGATCCTTTGTATTTTTAATAATCCAACTACCCGTTCGCCAAGCTAAAAAGAACAACAATAGGAATATAAACAGTCCAATAAATCCTTGTTCTCCCATTACCTCAAAATAAATACTGTGCGCATCAAACACCCGTGTTGGATCTGAGTAAACCGCAAAAACTTCTTCCTTCCATGGTCCATAACCTCCCGCCGTAATGCGGTCTTTTGCCAAATTAAACGCCATTGTCCAAGCACTGATTCGACCTAACGCAGACTCATCTTGTTCATATGACTGGATTGTTGACATTCGCTCAAAATATTTACCTGGCATAGCCATTAAAATCACAGCCATCGCAAGCACGGCAGCCAGACCTATTGGCAGTTTATTTGGACTTTTTAACCAAAAGAAAAACATCATTGCCAAAGCGCCCAAAAAGGCACCACGGGAATACGTTGTAATAATAGATACACCAATGAGCAGCATCGCCCCCAACAAAGCACGCTTGATCCACTTATTATCAACGGTCATTTGCATGTAACGAAACATGGGCAAAACCATTAGCAAGGCCAGCCCCAATTCATTATTTCCCTCAAAATAAGAACCAGGAGGTCCCCATACTCGGAAATTTAAACCACTGAGAATCGAAAATACTCCACCCTTAATACCAAAGAAACCCACTGAAAGCGCAATAACCCAAACCAGCGTCTTAATACGCTCTTGGTTATTAATCAAAATTAACGTTAACATTGTAAAAAACTGTATTTTTATGACACGGATATATTCAATTTTTGCGTCTTCAGGATAAAGGGCAAAAAACGTTGTAATCGACATCCAAATAATAAAAATAATTAACGTAACAGTAACAGGTGTCACTGGAAATTTTTTCGTTTCTTTGGAAGTAACAAAAGAAATGACCGTTAATACGGCTATCAGCATGGCATATGGAAAGCTATAACTAAACCCCCAGCTTAACCGGTGAGGGTTCATATAACTAATCCATGACCAAAAATACACGCCAATATGAGGATTCATCAGAATTTTTGGAATCCCCACAAGCACAATTAATAGAACAAGTATATCACGCATTTTGCCTGTGTTTTCCTTAGCTGTGGCAGTCGTCCTGCAAAAACCTTAACCACTCAGTGGAGATGAAAACCAATTCTTTTTTCCAAATGATGCTTACACATATAGTCATATAATGTTGTACTTAATAGACCACGACTTGCTGTTGCCTGCCAATGCAAATCAAACAGTGAGTTCGCCTCTATGACAACAGGTCCTTTATCCGTCAATGCTACATCCCATGCCAAAACTCCATTGAAATGAACACATCGTGACGCTCGATGCACAAGAGATAAAGTCTCTTGCCAATCAGGTAATTGAAAACCTTCAACAGCCAGCCCACTACTCTCATGAATGGCTTGTGGTTGTGCAATACCATTATGACGAACCGAGCCATGTTGCAAGCGCCCTGTTGCTAGCTCTATTGCTGCCGACATATTACCTAATGATGTGTTATCCGCAACCTGATCCGCTGATGCAAGACGCATCATCGCTGCATGAATACAAACATCTTCATCATAGCTGCTGATTATTCTTGCCGTGTGTAAAACATTGGGAGCAAATTTTGCCAATGCTTGGTGTGGGTTAAGTCGCTCTTCTATCAAATACGTATCTAAATGGGGTTGAGCCTGAAAATGCGCAAGTATCTCAGGTAAAGATATCTCTCCCTGTGGTAACTTCTGCCAGCGCCCAGGTTCTATCTTTTCCCCTAAACTTAAAACCCCTACACCTCGAGTGCCCGCTACTGGCTTTATAAAAAGATTATCCAAGTCTCGTTGCATTAACCATTTTTCGAACTGCTGTGGTGTTCTTAGTAATTGTCCATCATCACTCAATCCTTTAGGACCATAGGTTCCATACACACGCGCAACAGGAATCTGTGAAGCATGCAAATAATGAGAAAAGATCAGTTTATTCTCTGTCAGGAATTTATAGTGCTCAGGAGAAACCGGTGCAACCCATCGCCAGCGCTCATGACATCCCATATACGTCAGTTTTTCAGCCCAACTGACTTCGGGTCTAAACAGGCCATACAAATAGTAGTCATCAGCGGTAATACCATTCGCAAACATTAACTTGCATTGCTGCCACCAATGTTGATACCACTTGCCGCCCACAAGTGAGTGCTTTTGTTTATGCACATTAACATCATGCACAGCTTGTCGAAGCAAAGACAGTGACCGAGAAACGAATTTAATAATTATCACACTCTACTCCACTATCCATTACCTGATCACCTTCATTCCACACGTTTTAATAGCAAATCGTCACAATTGCTGCACGCTATTCAAATAAAAACTTTTCGTGAAGCGGTATAAACCAAAACGAATAGTTTGTAATACCACTATGTTGAAGGAAGAAGAATATAGCTTATATCTTCCTTAAAAAGGCAACGTTAAGTGTTATTACCTTCACAAAATCAACGAAAGCTCTGTTTTTGTGAGATCCTGACAGTATGGCAACTAATGACATATTCACCCTGGCATAAACAAATATAATGCAGGGTAAAAGGTTTCGCGAATAGGTTATGAGAGGTTGTGTACAAAGGTATGGGCACCTCTAAATAACCTGCTAGTATAAGGTATCTTTATATACTTATAACGTCGTGTATCATAATGGCAATATGAAGTTTTTGAGACAAATAAAGTTGTCACAAAAATACGTCCAGCTTCTTGCCAAGGAAAACTATGAGAAACCGCCACTAGAGCAGGCTGAGAACAAACTGTTATAATTGCAACAACATCATACTGAACGAGCTTAGCTACCTGCCAAATAAGCAACAATACAGCTCAGCTATAGTGACACACCTCACAACAAATAGCAGGACTACACTTAAGGGAATAACAAAAAACCCCTTTTTATTCATATAATGCGCTGCTTTTCTCCAACGACATAGGCGATGACCGCCCAAATTGAGCGTCAAATTTATACGCTTAACAATAGGTTGTAGATTTTTTAGAGGACCATTAGCTAGATGGATGCTTCCACGGTTAGTAAACGAATGTTTTCAGGGGCAGTTTGGATGGTTTGCCTCAAGCTAAGTGTGCGTGCAATAGGCTTAGTCAGTACTGTAGTCCTTGCACGTTTATTGGTACCCGCAGACTTTGGTCTGGTTGCCCTCGCTATGAGCTTTTACGCCATTTTGGATGTACTAACGACATTCAACTTTGATATGGCGCTTATTCAAAACCAGAAAGCTTCTCGAGATGACTATAATTCAGCTTGGACCATGAACCTGCTGATGACGATCGGGATCGCAATCATCTTATTCTCCAGCATGTCTTATGTTTCGGATTTATTTAACGAACCGAGACTTATGTATGTTTTTCCTATGATGGCGATCATGTCTTTTCTCGAAGGACTCACGAATATTGGCGTTGTTGATTTTCGGAAGGAACTTGAGCTCCGCAAAGAATTCAAATACGAAGTGAGTAAGAAAATCTTAGCGTTTATTGTCACTGTTAGCGCAGCAATTTATTTTCGATCGTATTGGGCATTATTAACAGGCATGGTTGTTGGCAAGCTTGGAGGCACAATCCTTAGCTATATAATGCATCCCTTTCGACCCAAACTCAGCTTAAAAGGTGCTTCAGCACTACTGCATTTTTCAAAATGGCTATTAATGAACAATGTCTTATTTTTTGTTAACACTCGTCTTATGAATCTCATCATTGGTACCTATTACCCTTCTAAAGTGCTAGGTCATGTTTCTGTTATTAAAGATATCGCAGAAATGACCACTGCAGAGCTGGTTTGGCCTATTCAACGTGCTCTTTTTCCTGGGTACTCCAAACTGACCAACAATCCAACAGCACTAATGAATAACTTTTTAGGAAGCCTGTCTGTTATTTCATTTGTGGGTGTTCCACTGGCAGTGATGATTGCATTTTTCAATGAATATGTAGTTTATATTATTCTTGGTGATCAATGGCTTGAAGCAGCCTGGATGCTGCGGATTATGTGTTTAGCTGGAGCCTTTAATCTGATCGGCGCGGCAACAGCATCAGTATTTTTTGCGACAGGGCGTCCCAAAATAGTCTCAATGATTGCACTATTTTTAGCCACGATTCGGCTTCCTGTATTCTTCTATTTTATTGCTAATAAAGAACTGGAAGCAGCGCTGTACACGTTACTGGTTACATCAGCATTACGAACATGTGTTAGTTTGATCACGATTAGCAGAATACATGCTATTCCACTATTGCAAATGTTAGCGCCAATTGGACGAACCTTTCTCGCGGCCTCTATTACAATGTTTGCTATAGTAACACTCACTCATTGGGTTCCATTAAAAGAACAGCTCCTTCTTGACTTAATCAGTGTCATTGGCATGGGATTGTTATGTTCTGTTATTTATTTAATTATGCACTACTTGTTTTGGTCTATTTTTTCCAAGCCAAAAGGTGCAGAAACCATCATCCTGAATTTTGTTAAAAGTAAATTAAACCGCTAGCAATGGACCTGACATGGATCTTAAACACGCATCGGCTCAACATGCCTGGCAGCTTATCAATGACCCAGAATTTTTCCAGCAGTGGCAAAATCTTTACACACTTAATGACTATGCAACACCTTACCAAGCACCTGAATACATTAAGCTATGGTACCAACACTATGCCCATAGCTATACGCCACTGATCGTATATCAGTATGAACATAATCAATTACAAGCCATAATATGCCTTGCTATCCGAAATCAGCATATTGTAGCGGCTGGTAGTCATCAAGCAGAATACCAAAGCTGGCTTTGCCAAGAACAAGGTGCTACAGATTTTTTTCAAAAATTATTGGATTTACTCGATCACTATTATGCTGAGCATGCTTTACACCTTAAATATTTACCTGCTGAGCTAGTGACTGATCAACTTCAACGTATCGCAGATAAAGATCGAATACAGCTTACGTCACACCAGCGACCATTAAATACATTAGACCCTGCAACCATAGCCCAATCGTTAAAAAAGAAAAGTAACAAAAGTCGTATAAATCGTCTGAAAAGACAAGGTGATTTACATTTTGCACGAGTAACAGTACCAGAAGCGCAAGTCGCTTTGCTCAAACAAATGATCCCTCTATATGACTTTCGCCAAGGAGCTATAAACCAAAGTTTTCCTTTTCTTGATGATCATACCAAGCATAACTTTCACCAAGCGCTTTGCCAACACCACAGCCACTTATTGCATTTGACTGGACTATGGATTAACAATGAGTTAGTTGCCGCTCACCTTGGCTTTATCCACAATAAAAAAGTTCATTTGGCTATTTTTTGTTATTCACCTTTTTACAGCACACACTCCCCAGGTAAAATCCACTTATTAATGCTATGTGAATTATTGGCACAGGAAGGTGTAACCTGCTTTGACTTAACACCAGGTGGAGATCCATGGAAAAACCGCTTTGCAACCACATTCGATACGATTTACGAGCTCTATCGTTATCGAAATCAGCGGGACAAACCAATTGCTGCCTGTCTGGATAAAGGCCTTGGCCACATAAAACAAGGACTTGCCCACTTCAATATTACACCTGACCAGGCAAAAGAAACGATCAATAAAATTCGCCGTGCTGCATCTCCAGACATCATTAGCAAGATCAAACAGCATTTACTGCAAGATACTGAACTGCGTATTTATCAATTAACAGAAGATACTGCGGAAGAACTGACCGAAGCGCCTTTTAAAACCAATAACCTTGATGACTTACTAAAATATGTACCTTGCTATAGCTGGCAAGACCGCCACCGCTTTACAAGAGAGGCCTTACAACGGATAGACCAAGGAGAAATTCCTTATACGTATGCTGATCAATCTACTTTACTGTCTTATGCTTGGTTAATTCCAAATGCTAAACAAGCATTTTTTAATGAAGTACAGCAGGGTATGTCTTTCCCCCCCCAATCAGCCGTTCTATATGATTCTTATACTCACCCTCCTGCTCGAGGACAAGGGCTACATCAATTAAGTATGCAACAGCGTATTCATGATGCATTCACTATTCATCAAGCTAAACAGTTATTCATTGTTGTTACTGCGACGAATAATGTCTCTCGACATGTGATTGAAAAATACGGATTTGAGTATATTGGCTCACTGTATTATCACCGTCGTTTTAGAAAAGAAGAAAAAACTAACCGTTTACCGAGCATTTACCATCCACAACCGGTGTAACACAATTATGTTTAAAGTCTTCCTGTTACGTGTCATCAGGGGATTTGGCGTTTTTAAACTATTAAAGCCTCTAAATCGTAATAAGCTATTAATACTTTGTTACCATGCCTACGAATTAAAAGATGAAAGCCAGGCATTTCCTAAGCTATTTATTAAAGCGGAAACATTCCAAAAACGGCTCGCCGCACTGAAAAAAGCGGGTTATAACGTATTACCGCTGAGTACAGGTGTTGACCTGTTAAAGCGTAATCAGTTACATGGTTACAATGCAGTCATTACCATTGATGATGGGTTTCATAGCGTGGCTGATGTGGGTATTCCCATACTCAATCAATTCAATATGCCTGCCACCATTTACCTCACAACCTATTACCAACAAAAACAAACCCCCATTTTTTCACTTGCCGTCCAATACATGTTTTGGCAAGCAGAAGATCGAACCCCTGCCTTATCCGAGCTCGAACCCTTCAGTCAGCAGCTTAGTCATGCAGCACATTTTGATAGACAACAATTGATGTGGGCATTGATTGAGCTTGGGGAAGATCATTTATCACAACAGGAACGGGAGCTGCTAGCCCAAAAAATTGCGAAAGCATTAGCCATCGACTATGAAGCGATCACCCAAGAAAAACTGTTTACTGTAATGAATGATCAACAAATTCAATCAAGTTTTTCACCCAACATTGACATTCAGCTTCATACCCATCGTCATCAGCTACCCATTGATCAACAGCTCACCACCCGGGAAATTCTGGAAAACCGTTACGCTTTGGAACAACTCTTACCAAAAGCCTATGACCATTTTTGCTATCCCAGCGGTTTTTGGCATAAACAACATTGGCCTTGGTTACGCGCGGCGAAAGTCCAATCAGCAACCACTTGTGAAGCCGGGCTGAATCGGTCTGACACTCCACTTATGGCATTAAAAAGAATCTTAGATGGCGAATACATTAGCCAGGTTGAGTTTGAAGCAGAACTCTATGGCTTTGGTGAGTTATATCGTTATTTCAAACACTTTGCCATAAAAATAAAGCACTATATTGAGCAAGTTCGTCACCGAGAAGAATCTCTGTCTGCAAGGCGTGGTAAATAATAAACGACATAACACTACTTTTTTAGCGAAGCACAAACCAGTACGTGATAGAACGTAATATTGTATTGGTTTTTCGCTATAGATAAGCACTTTTAGGACAAATTCAAATACAGTTAGGCATAGGCAATAGCCATGGAGTTTAAAGATTACTATAAAATCCTCGGTGTTAAAGACAATGCAGCGACCGATGAGATAAAAAAAGCCTATCGAAAATTAGCTCGAAAATATCATCCCGATGTGAGTAAAGAAGATAATGCTGAAAACCGCTTTAAAGAGATAGGTGAAGCTTATGAGGTGCTAAAAGACCCTGAAAAACGCGCTGAATATGATCAACTAAAACAACTCGGTGCCAGAGGACGTGATGGCTCATTTCAGCCACCACCAGGTTGGCAGTCTGCCAGTCACTTCCATGAAGCATTTGATGGTGACAGTCAGTTCAGTGATTTTTTTGAAGCTATTTTTGGTCAGCATGGCAGTGCCCGAAGACACTATTCCTCACAAGGATTTCAACAAACCATAAAAATGCGCGGAGATGATATTCATCACCGTATCGGATTATTTTTGGAGGAAGCTTATAAAGGTTGTCAACGCACCTTGCAGTTTCAAGCTCCTGAAGCTGATAATCAAGGGCTTATTACACATCGTACAAAAACGTTAAATGTTAAAATTCCTGCTGGAGTGACTCAAGGCCAACATATACGCCTAAAAGGCCAGGGAGCTTCAGGTATTGGCGGAGGTCCAAACGGTGACTTGTTCTTGGAAATAGAACTTGCTCCCCATCCATTATTTCATGCTGAGGGCAAGGATATTTTCCTGAATGTACCAGTCACTCCCTGGGAAGCAGCACTGGGCAGCGCTATTACCATTCCCACATTAGGAGGCAAAGTTTCACTTAAAATTCCTGCAGGTGCTCAATCAGGACAACGATTCAGATTAAAAGGACGCGGCTTACCTGGCACCCCTCCTGGAGACCACTATGCTATTTTACAATTAGCTCAGCCAGCACATCACAGTGACAAAGCCAAAGCCCTTTATCAACAACTTGCACAGGAAGAGTCCCACTTTAACCCTCGACAAAAACTGGGAGTTTAAATGAGTCCACATCATCCCCCTATCACCATTTCTGATGTAGAAGTTATTGACGCATCTCCGCGTTTTAACCTTATTGAAATATGTGAACGGTGTGGCGTGGATCAGGCGCTGATTATTGCCATGGTCAGCTATGGCATTGTAGAACCCCATAACGACTATCAAGTACCCGAACAATGGCGGTTTATGGCAAGTGATTTATTACGCTTACAAAAAGCGCTACGTTTAAAGCGCGATCTATCACTCAACCTATCAGGACTGGCTTTTGCTCTGGATTTATTAGATGAAGTTAACACACTTCGCCAGGATATAAATCAACTGCAGCATTATATTAAAACCATGCAGCAGGAATAGTGTTGTTATTGAGTATCAACCATTGACTCATGAGGATACGTTGTTAACACATTTAAAAATATTTGCTCCAACGAGTGAATGACCGTTTCCCAACCAAATTGCTCGGTGTGTTTACGAACCTGTTCGCGATCCAATGGATTTTGCTGCCACTGTTTAACCATTGTCACAATACTCTTTACTGACCTTTCAGGTAAAAGGTATCCTGAGACGTGTGGTTCAATTAAATCTGGAACAGCACCTACTGTGGTTGCAACAACAGGGGTTCCACAAGCCATCGCTTCCAACACTACATTTGGACAGCCTTCACGTCGAGATGCTAAAACCAATACATCAGCAGCATTATAGTATTGCACCAAGTCACCCTGCTGAATATTGCCCGTAAAGACCACTCTATCAGCAACACCTAACTGTTCAGCTAACTGCTGATATTTTACCCGCTCACTCCCTTCTCCAATGACCACTAATTGAGCCTCTGGTAGTTCTGTTAAAGCCTCAATAACTAAATGGTGTCCTTTTAATTCTATAGCGTTGCCAACCGATAACAGCGTTAAGCCATTTAACCCTAAAGCTTGACGTAAGCGCTCTCGGTCAGCAGCGGGTTTAAATAGCTCAAGATCAACACCATTTTGTAGTAAATGGACAGGTGTTGTAATACCCATCTCTTCCATACGCTGTTTCAAAGGCTTTGCAACACTCACCAGTTGACTGGCTTGATTGGCTGCTCGTACGATTTGATAGCGAGGCAATGTATAGTTTGGAATCAGGCTAATATCCTGCCCACGTGCTGAGACAACCACAGGTCGGTTTAAATAGCGGCCAAACTCAACGGCAGCAACGCCATCAGGGTAAAAATAGTGTGCATCAATTAAATCAAATGGCTGCTCTTTTAGGAGGTTTACCATAAACTTGCGCAAACTCCAGTACATCAGTTTTGGAGCGATACTCATGCCTACTTTTGGCAACACCGGGTAACGAGGATGATAAACCTTAATACCATTAACATCTTCTTCCTCTGGAACCTGGTTAAACTCACTATAACGACCAAAGCGCGGATTACTGGAAGGGAACCATGGAACAGGCGCTACAACGATTACTTTATGCCCTGTTAACTCAGCAAATTTATGCATTCGCGTAGCGACAAAAATACCATGACGGTATTGAATACAGTTAGGGTATAACGTAGAAAAGACCAAAATATTCATGGTTTAACTTACTGTTGCACCTCGGTTAGACGCTTTGGCAATCGCTCGCTGATAAACATCCTGATAGCGGTTAACGCTATTTTTCCAGTTACGCTCATGCTCGACATATTCACGTCCACTATGCAACAACTGTTGCTGAAGTTTTTTATCCCCTGCCAGTTGTTCAATCTGAACAATTAAGTCAGACACCTCTCCCTGCCTAAACAGCAAACCATTTTCACAATGTTGAATAAGCTCCTTATGGCCTCCAACATCTGATGCCACTACAAGCTTATGCTGTGCCATTGCTTCTAACGGTTTTAACGGCGTAACCAAATCTGTTAAGCGCATGGGCTTACGAGGATAGGCTAAAATATCAACAACACTATAGTAACGATGCACCTGATCATGGGGCACTCGTCCTGTCATAATAATCTGTTCTGCTGCAGAGCTTTGTTTAGCTAAACGTTGCAACCGCTCATTCTCAGGTCCACCCCCAATCAGCAGCAAACAGGCATTAGGGATTTTCTCTAACAATCCAGGCATCGCTTCAATAAGCAAGTCTAGCCCTTCATAAGCGTAAAAAGAGCCAATAAAACCAATAACAAGTCGCCCTTCTAAGCCCAACGAGGAAACTAATTCAGTATCCTTTTGCTCCTGGGGCTGGAAACGCTCTATATCAACCGCATTGGGAATCACTGTGACATCCTGAATCGCTGTATCACGGGTTAACATCTCCGACTTAAGTCCTTCACAAATCGTCGTGATGGCATGAGCACGTTTCAGAACCATTGTTTCCAGCTTACGCGTTAATCGATAGCGAAGATCACCCTGTTGTGCCGTGCCATGGTCAACAGCCGCATCCTCCCAAAATGCCCGTACCTCATAAACCAAGGGGAGTTTTAATTTTTTGGCTGCCAGATAAGCCGCCATACCATTAAGTGCTGGTGAGTGTGCATGAATCAAATCGGGTTTAATTTCTCTGGCAACTTGCTCAATACGTTTGGCCAATACAGGAATAATTGCTAACTGATTAACAACGGGTATTGCTTGCAGCCAACCCGGTAAAGGTGATGTGCGATAAAACACCAAGTCATCAACTGTCTCACATAACTGCTGGGTAGTCCCCTGCTTAGGACCCGTGAGCTGATATGTTTGCCAGCCTAATTTCTGCTGCTGCTGTAAAATAGCGCGAGTACGAAATGTGTAACCACTGTGTAATGGAATAGAATGATCCAGAATATGTAACACTTTCATACATTAAGCCACCTGAGAAACAGCACTATCGGCAGACAACACTTGACGTAGAAATGCTTCAAACATTGATAATGTCCATAACGCAGCACTGTGATCACGTAAACCACTCTGGTGCTGAGTCACCAACTGACGTAAATAGTCTGCATTAAAATAACCACTATCAAGCATTTGCTCACTTAATACCGACTGTTGAAGACGCTCTTTTAGCGGCCCCCGGAACCATTTAGCCACTGGGACAGCAAAGCCCATTTTGTCACGGTACAAAATATTATTGGAAAGATGCGGTTCCAGTGCCTTCTTCAGCACATATTTACCTTCTTGGCCATGTAACTTCTGAGAAGGAGGGACATTCATAGACCACTCAATCAACTTATGGTCAAGAAAAGGTACCCGGACCTCTAAAGAGTGAGCCATACTGGCTCGATCAACTTTGGTCAAAATATCGCCAACTAAATAGGTTTTCATATCCAAATACTGAATCAGCGACAGAGGATCATCCGTTTGGCAATTAGCTGCATGCCGTTTAAAAACTTCTATTGAATGATAACCTTGTAGATCACCTTTCAACCGATCACTAAATAAATCACTGCGCTGCTGATCATTTAAAATGGAAACCGAATGCAAATAGGCTTCAACCGATGTTCGTGCTAAAGACTGGAATGTTGTCTTTGCCCGGAAAATTCTAGGAGCCCAATCTGCTTTTGGATAGAGCTCTCCCAGTAAACCAAATACTGGTTTTCGAAAGCCTAGAGGAATTTTACTGCGAACACGCTCTTCATTCATGTGCCAGCGATAGCGTCGGTAACCCGCAAAAATCTCATCTCCACCATCGCCAGAAAGCACCACCGTAACCCGCTGCTTAGCAAGTTCACACACACGATACGTCGGCATAGCTGAACTATCAGCATAGGGTTCATCATAAAGGAGTGCTAACTTATCAAGAAGCTCGAAGTCATCTACAGCAACTGTTTTCTCCCAATGATTGGTGTGATACTGCTGAGCTACTTCTTTGGCAAACTCGGACTCATTAAAATCAGCTTCATTAAAGGCGATGGAACATGTATTGACGGGATCGTTCTGTAATCCTGCCATCATCGCTACTACTGCGCTGGAGTCGACCCCTCCCGATAAAAAAGCACCCAAAGGCACTTCTGATACCATCCTAATATCAATTGCTTTGCGGAGCTGTTCAATAAGCTGAGCTTCTGTGTTTTCTTTAATAAAATCAGGGTGCTGAGTGAAAGGTACATCCCAGTATGCTTTGATTGCAGGCTCAGCCATACCCCGTGTCAGTGTTAACGTATGGCCAGGTGATAATTTAAAAACATCTTTAAAAATCGTATTGGGTTCAGGAATATAACCAAAGGTAAAATAGTCTTCGATAGCCGGTAAATAAATATCTCGCTTTAACTGTGGATGGGCTAATAATACTTTTAATTCCGAGGCGAACATAAACTCGCCTGTAGCCAGCGTCGCAAAAAATAGGGGTTTAATGCCTAGTCGGTCACGGGCAATAAATAATTGTTGGCGATTGCGATCCCAAATAGCAAAAGCAAACATGCCCCGTAAATGCTTAACGCATTCCTCTCCCCATTCAATCCAGGCATACACTATGGTTTCTGTATCTGAGTGGGTTTTAAACTGATAACCTTTAGCAATAAGCTCCTGGCGTAAATCCTGAAAATTATAAATTTCACCATTAAACACAATGGCCACAGAACCATCATCATTAAATAAAGGCTGCTGCCCCGTAGAAATATCAATGATAGACAACCTGCGGTGTGCTAAGCCTACACCTGGCTCTATATGCACCCCACCTTCATCAGGCCCACGGTGAAACTGGGTATTATTCATCGCTGTCAATAATGCGCGATCAACCACCCCTGCCGACTCTTTAATATGAAAAATCCCTGCAATGCCACACATATAAATAGATACCTTTACTGAAGGGGGATTAATTCGGTTGCAACTGATCGTAAATTGACGTGTAACGATTAACCATAGCGTCCATACTGAATGTTTCTACAACATGTTGCCGCGCGGCAAGACCATGCTGCTTTCGACGCTCAGTATCCTTAAGATACTGATGAATTGCTTCTGCTAAAGCTGCCACATTATCTACAGGTACAATCATGCCGTTTTGTTGATGTTGAATAAGTTCACTGTTACCACCGACATCTGTCGCCACCACAGGTAAACCAGATGCCATTGCTTCCAATATTGTGTTAGAAATACCTTCCGCTAATGAGGGTAATACAAAAATAGCAAATCGACGCATAAGTTGAGGAATATCCTGCCTTACGCCTGCAAACCAAACAGATGAAGCAACACCCGCCTTTTCAGCCATCGATTGCAAATGCGCTTTTTCAGGGCCATCCCCCACCAACACTAGCTTTATCGTATCGGCAACTGTGCTATCTTTTTTCAACTCAATAAATGCTGATAATAAACTTTGTTGGTGCTTTATTTTGGCCAAACGGCCCACTGTGCCAATAATAAGCTGTCCGGGTTGAGTAAATGACTCAGGCACATCGGACGCTAATGGGGTTTGGGGTGAAAACTTATCAGTATCAACACCATTATAAATATGCGCTACTTTATTTGCTGCAACCCCTACACTGTTAATTAGATAATCGCGACTTTCAGAAGATAATGCGATGTAATGCTTCACAAAAGGATTCATTAGTCGACGTAACCATTGGTATTTTTTATTACTGCCCGCTACATCATAAACATCCCAACCATGCTCACCATGAATACGATAGCGAACACCTGCTAACCAGGCAATAAACTGTCCCTCAAGTGTTGCAATATTACGGGTGTGTACATAATCAGGTTTTAACTGTCGTAAAGCTTTCCAAAGACGGTAATAAAGTTTCCAGTCTTGACCTTCTTTTTTATGTAACGCAATAATTTCTACATCAGACCGTTTTATACGTTGAGCAAAATCAGAGTAATCCGTCATGCAAATAATGGCATGACGATAGCGTGACACAGGAATACGGTTAATCAAATTGACTAAACCATTCTCTAAACCACCTACATCCAAGCGAAAAACTAAATGGGCAATGAGTGGTATATGTTCAGCATGGGTTAACGTCATCATATAAATACTTAATAAAACAGCCTTTTATACCCAATAATTCTCGATATGTTATTAGGGCTAACACGAATGATAGCCCGTACATAGATCGCTCACTGTGGGTATTTTTCACAACAGGCTTAAGGCTTATAACTCACCAAAGACTCTGTCAATAAAGGCATTGCCTCAGTTAAAAAGCGCTGTAATTTTTCTCGCGCTTCACTTGGTTTAATATCAAAATCGGTGGCCATTGCCAAAAAGCTCCCACCATAGAATTGCCCAGTTAACTTGCCGTAAGCCTGGTATAATTTAATTAAATATATATTTGTCATCACTTTGTTATTTAACACATACCACGACCATAAAAGTCTTCGTTGACCATCATGCTCAACGACATACTCATAAAAAGAGTAAGTCTTTTCGGCAATTTCAATGCTGCGCACTTGTTGCGATAATATCTTCCAATTATCATCATCGAACAGTTGGTTTGCGTAACTGACTAACTCAATATCACGCTCTCCTCCTGTATAATGTGCAGAAAAAAGAAATAGAGATTGATCAGTTACATCATTTTGATACGTTACATGTGTTGTATGGGGTGTCGAAAAAGTTGGCTTCCAATTAATAGGCTGTTTTTTTGTTAACTGCCAGTTAGCTACTTTTTCGGGTAACGTAAAAGCAACCTGACTAACAGCTGAAGGTTGATTTAACAACGTAAGTATAGGAATACAAATAATAATCACGGTCAGCCAGACGAGCATCCGCCAGTGCTGCTTCTCGATAGGCTGCACAACATCTTGACTCACTGAAAAGCGGCTATCACCTTTCGGTAAAGTTTGATCAGCTTCTGTTGTGTTTGTTGTACTTTGCAGGGTAATAGGATTATCGGCAAACTTACCGCCAATCCAAAACAAAAGCAGCATAACAATGCCAAAAAACACCCAGCCATAAAGAATATGATCAACGCCAACGGCATACTTCATATTAGAGTAATAGGCAATCATGATGATTCCCCATGCTCTAATACCATTGGCGACAATTGGTAAAACCAAACTAATCCCAATAAATAAAATACGTTTTTTCAGGCTATTAAAGGTAATGTAAGCGTAAAATGCACCAAGTGCTGCTGAAGCAATTAAATAACGAATGCCACTGCAGGCCTCTGCAACCAAAAAGTCGCCTGAAGGAATCGAAATATAATACCCTTCCCAGTAAACCGGTATACCTACCAGTTGCAGTCCCTTCACCGAAAACCAAGCTGTGATCTCCTGCAATAGCGGTACTAAGTTTTCTCCCATCGGTACAGCAAACAGTAGATAGCCAACAGGAAATGCCACCTGTTTTAGTACCTGAAAGCCTAGAAGCCCCCAAATAATCATTGGAATCATCAGTACTACAGCAAGTTGCTGAACAACATTCACCCCCGCCGCATTAGCCACAAACCAAACGATTGCTAACCCCAATAAGATCAGAGACGCTAACCAGCTTGGTTGAGCATCCTTCAGACTAACGAATTGTCGTCGTTGCCAAAACAAATAAAGCGCCATAGGTACAATCAAAAACCCATGAGCAAATGTCACGGAATTAATCCATACATGAACCATCGCTTGATGTGTAGGAAAAAACGCCAATAGCCAGATAACCAATAAAGGAATCAACAGATAGGGTAATGACATTGTGTTATTAGCAATCCTTGACGTCATACATTACTCCTTTAGGGACTACCCGATAATAATGTTTGAAAGCGCATCAAACTGGTCTGCCAGCTAAAATTTTGCTGAGTCCATTGACGTATACCATCCGCTGGAGCCATTGCCGACATTGCTAAGCGAGCTTGTATGGCTTCATAAAATAAGTTGGAATCTAAAGGTGTTGTTGTGGCCAGTTCAGCAGGTGCATCTATACCTTCCATTGCTTGCTCAGTAGCAATCACCCATTTACCTAACGCCATAGCTTCCAGTACTTTATTTTGTATTCCCCTGGCTATGCGTAATGGAGCAACAATGACATCCGCATGTAAAATGTAGGGCCGTATATCCTCTACTCGCCCCGTCACCGTGATCCCTTCCTGTTTAGCAAGCTCTTGTACTTCCTGTGTAGGGTTTCCCCCAACAATATAAAACTGCACATCTGGCTGAGCAGCACGACAATGAGGGAATACTTCTTCAGAAAACCAGCGTACAGCATCAACATTTGCCCAATAGTCCATCGCACCGGTAAATGCGATTACGGGACCATTATGTCCATACGGTGATGGCATCGTTAACGACGGATTAAAGAAGTCAAAATCAACACCATTTGGAATACCAACCACATTCGCAGCATTGGGTGCCAATGTTTTAAATAAACTGGCTTCCTTATCAGAAACAAACACTGAAGCATTGACTTGGTTTGCCACTGAACATTCATACTTTTCCAGATAACAGGCTTCCCGACGGTACACCCATCCCATAATACCTGACTTAGACTGACTATATTGTCGCCACTTGTCAGAGTCGACATCAACAAAATCAATAACGGTTGGTAACGTCTGAAAATGTCCCTCAAGATATTGCGCCATAGAAGAAGAAAAAATAACGCAACCTGCAAATTCATGAGCTTGTGTTACACGCCTCACCCATTGATGCATGCTTGTATTAGTATAATAAGGTAATGTCAAAGGTTGCCCCTTCGCGATACCCACTAATGATTTCAACTTAGCTAACGATGGATTCAGTATTTCTACATTTAACTCAGTACACCACTGCTTAACCGTATCGATATACTGTTTGTCATTTGGGTCATCAATAAATGTTCCCAAGTAAACATTATAGTGTTCAGATAAAAAACGTAGTAAGTGATAAGAACGAATCTTATCACCTTTGTTCGGTGGGAAAGGTATACGATGAACCAAATACAACAGGTTTTTCATACATCATCCTAGATATTTAGAAACCATAGGCCCAATCAGTTGACTTAACTTCAAAGGTAACTTAGACCAAATCTGAATAAACAGTTTATATTTTGGATTATTGGGACTTATATTTGGTAAATGGTCAGCTTTAACTAAGAAATAATCGTAATAAAGTGGTTCTGGTGAAAACCCCCAATTCTTTTTAAAACTAAACGCGCCCGTGTTTTGTTTGCTTCGGCCAAAGTCAAAAAATGCTGCGCCTTTCTTTAATGCATGACGCATTAATTCCCAGTACATAAAATCATTACCAGCACATTGCCTGGCATTTTCTGTCCCACCTCCATAATAAGGTAGAACCTGATCTTTAAAATAAAAACTCAAAACACTGGCAACAACTTCGTCATTATTTTTAACGGTTAAAATATCCGCATGTTCTGGGAAAGCTTGTAATAAAATATCAAAATAATGCTGATTAAATACGGGGGTTCCTAAATTCCTCACACTGCTGGAATAAGCATAGAAAAAATTACTTGTGTCATTTTCGATAACTGTTGATAACCCCGCTTTAATGCCCTTCCTCACCATAGCTCGTTGCTTTCGAGGAATGGCTTTCATATTTTCGTCATCTGTGGCACATAATGGCTTACGAAAAGTGACATATAACTCTTTACGCTGCCATTTTTCTGGCAGCGTTTCTTGATTTAGATTTCTCAGCTCTAGATAATCAACTTGTAACTCTTGAGCCAATGAGCAGGCTGCATTGAGTAATGCCTGTCTACTGTCGTCATCATCCGCGACCACACCACCATACACACTAAAAGGCACTGAAATAAGTGCATTGCCAAACAACCAACTCTTTACCTGACCCAAAGGTAAAACACCTGTTAGCTTATCGTCTCGTTCTGCATACAAATAATGCGAATCATGTCCAAAAGCTTGCTTTAATACATCTCGCCATTCAGCACGATGAAAAAATGTTGAATTTTCTGCATGATCAACATAATGGTTCCATGCATTAACGGATGCATCGGTAAGCGGTTTAACAACAACCTGACTCACAGTCTTTCCCTATTGGTTTAAGTTTGCTGAGTGATGAAGAAATACGGATTCCATCGTATGCCATTTAAAGTCCTGAATCAGTGAACGTAATCTTTTTTCCATAGTTTCAAGATTTAAATAATGACGAAATCGACTTTTAAAACTAATACCTTCTTGCCTTGGCTGATCAGGGTCTATTTCCCAAGGGTGAAAATAAAAAATGGCAGGTGCTTTATCTTGTTGGTTTACACGGTTAATCCCCCACTTCGATATCCAGTAGGGAAAAAAACGAAAATAACCACCACCACCAAATGGAATATTTTTATTTCTAATTCTTACTGTCGTAATGGGAATTTCTAATAACCCATTTTCACAGTGATAGGGAAAACGCGGAGCATCAGGGACACCATACAGATCATGTTTAACAGGATAAACACTCGAGCTATAACTATGTCCCGCAGCCAGCAACTCATCATGTGCCCAGGGATTACTACGGTCAATTGAGTAGCTTGGTGCTCGATAGCCTTTAATTTCTACCCCTGAAATATCTTCTAACAGATGTTTAGCTCTACAAATGTCTGCTTTAAACGTCTCTGGTGTCTGAGTCGTGGCCCGTTGATGCCCATACCCATGACTTGCCAATTCATGTCCCTGTGCAACGATATCCTTCACCAAACCAGGATAACGCTCAGCCACCCAGCCCAACGTAAAAAATGTTGCTTTAATATTATATTCGGCAAACAACGCTAAAATACGTTGTGTATTATGTTCAACCCTGACAGGTAACGAATCCCAATCTTCCGGCTTAATATTATTCTCAAAGGCTGCAACCTGAAAATAATCCTCAACATCAACCGACATCGCGTTTGTAATAAGCATACTCGGCTTTGCGTCATCAACATCTGTTGGTTGGCTCATAATTCGTTACTACCTGTCAGTGAGTTTAATGATCAGATCAACCAATCAATTAAGTCTGCTGCAATACGCTCAGCAGCTTTACCATCCCAATATTCAGGAATTCTTCCTTGTTTACCACCTGAATCAAGTATTTCACTCACCAACTGCTTCAATTTTTCAGTATCCCTACCCACAATGGTATTAGTCCCTTCTGTGATAGTAATTGGACGCTCAGTATTTTCTCTTAATGTTATACACGGTACACCTAACGCCGTGGTTTCTTCCTGTACTCCACCTGAGTCAGTCATCACTAGTTTTGCATGAGCCATCATGCCTAACATTTGCAAATAGCCCAAAGGCTCTAAACAAATAATACCAGGGTGTTGTAACTTTTCTGCAAAGCCAAATGCCTCAATTTTTCCTTTGGTCCTTGGATGCACAGGAAATACTACGGGAATTTGTTGTGCAATTACACCAACGGCATCTAACAGTTTACCCAGTATTTCTGAATGATCTACATTTGAAGGCCTATGTAAGGTCAATAAACAAAACTGATCCGCTTGTTCGATGACAGACCATTTATTATTAGGAACTGTCTGCTGAGGCTTCACCGCATGGGGAAGATTATGGTGTAAGGTATCTATCATCACATTACCCACAAACACTACCCGATCAGATGAAATACCTTCTGCCTGTAAGTTTTGTTCTGCACTACGTTCTGTAATATAAAGCCGGTCAGATAACTGATCAGTTAACACTCGATTAATTTCTTCTGGCATTTGTCGGTCACGGCTGCGTAATCCCGCTTCAACATGAATGACGGGAATATGCTTTTTGGCTGCTACCAGCGCGGTAGCCAATGTTGAAGTAACGTCTCCAACCACCAGCACTGCAACAGGATGATATTCATCAACTTCACGCTCAAAGCGTTTCATGATTTCTGCTGTTTGCTCTGTTTGGCTGCCAGCCCCCACTTCCAAATCTTTATCAGGCTCTGGAATACCGAGCTGTTCAAAAAACTGCGTTTTCATCGCCTCATCATAGTGCTGGCCTGTATGAATCAGCACAACATTGAGTGAGTGGCTATGTTCCCGCATTGCACGAATAACAGGTGCAATTTTCATAAAGTTGGGTCTTGCCCCGACCACACAGATAAGGGTTTTGACTGGCTGCTGAGTTACCATAAGTTTATTTTTCGAGATTATTAACTAATTGTTTTAACGTATTTAACCGGCTGGCTATCGCAATTTCCAATGACTCAATGGTATAACGAATATTTTGAATATTATTATCAGAAATTGTTGGCATCCGCATAGGACGTCCTGCCTGTAACTCTGAAGGTGCAGACTGTAATATTTGCCCTGTTGCTTGCAATAAACCATGCGCTTCCTGTTGTATTTGCTTCACCGTCTCCTGGTCTGGTTCATCAGGAGTAATATCCTGCTGCATTTCCGCTGCAACCGATTTAACAATATCAGGAGATAACTCATGTAACTCTTCAAGATATCCAAACAACAAAAGCCGATCACAAAACACATTGATTCTTCGCGGAACACCATTTGTTGCTTGAAAAATTTCATGGAAGCTTTCTTCAGGAAGAACAGGATCATTATCCCAACCCACATATTTCAATCGATGAAGAATATAAGCTTCTGTTTCTTTTTCATCTAAGCCACTTAAATGACAGGAAGCAATAACGCGTTGCCGTAATTGCTCCATACCTGGTGACTGAATAGTTTTACGAAACTCCTGCTGCCCTAACAAAAAGCTTTGTAAGAGTGGCTGATTGTTAACTTGAAAGTTGGAGAGCATTCGTAGTTCTTCAACTGAAGATTTGGGTAAATTCTGTGCTTCATCAACAACAAGCAAAACGCGTTTGCCTAAGCGTCCACACTCCCGTAAAAAGTCTTCAAACTGTCGTAATAATGCAGCCTTACTCATACCCTCATAAGGTAAATTAAAGGCTGATGAGATCATCTTTAATAAGTCATCTGCTTCAAGTGTTGTTGTGACAATATTGGCAGCAATTATTCGGCTTTGATCTAATTCCGAAAATAAATTGCGAATTAGTGTGGTTTTACCCGTACCAATATCCCCAGTAATAATAATGAAGCCTTCTCCTTGACCTAATCCATAACGCAAATAAGACATCGCCCGGCTGTGTCCTCGGCTACTAAAAAAGAACCGAGGATCTGGGCTTAATTGGAAAGGCTTCCCTGATAGGTTATAAAATGATTCGTACATCGTGCTGCCAATTTAGAATGTTTTCCTAACACTCACGCTTATACGATTTTCTGTATACTCATTTTCATCAACATTACTTGACCGACGAGTTGAAGAAAATCGAATTGAACCATCAAGATCACGGCTTAATCGCCTATGTAATCCTATGGATGCGCCAATGGTATCATTATCTGAGTCATCTGTGTCAAAATGAGACTCAGACCAGTCAACACCAAAATTGGCTGTTGTCCGCCTATTTAATGTCCACTGCCAATCAAAGTTCACACCTTTAGTGTCTTCATCAATATCACGGCTCTGATATTGACGTCGCTGTTGATAACCACCAAGTGTGAACTGACTTTTACCTCGTGTATAAATCCAGTCCAGTCGCCCAACCTTATTAATAAAGTAATCATCTGTCAGTGAAGATACTGGATTTTGTGCAAGATCTCTCACTTCTTCATCAGGTCCCGGCTGCTCACCTGGATTACGCTCACGACATTCACTGGCATCGCGCGTTCCCTGTTTACAGATGAAAACCCCTTCATCTAGTAAAACCTGGTCTCGTGTACTTTGTTGAGACTCATTGTAGCTGAGCACAAAAAGGGAGCGCTTGCGCCGATGACTCGCTCTAAATCCATAGGTATTTCCATAATAACGCTCTCCAAATGAAGCAGATATGGACGTTAATGAACTTGGTTGCCAGTCACCACCTAATATCCAAAATGTTCCATCTGTATCATGACGAACACTCTCAATATCATTATCTTGGCTTTCATAGCCCAGGGTTAAATAACTACTAATCTTTCGTGTCCACCGATACCCTAGTGTGCCTGAGTAACTCATTAGCTCTGTATCATTCTCAGTTTTGTAGTCAGTGCTTGAATAATCGTAATTTAAAGACCAAAAGACTTTTTTCTGTGAAGGCTGACTAGCAATAACTGCGGAAACACCACTCTGAGTACTGTCACTAGAGTTACTTGTATCCCCTGACTCATCATATTCAACAGAGTTAAACGTATAGCGAAGCTGAGCTTGTGCCACATCACCGATTCGTTGAACCCAATAAGGGCTCAACTCGTATGTATAAACATCATCAATATTACTGGAGCCGCTGATATTGTCACTTGAGCCACCACGACTTTCATTTTTAAGCTGTTGAGAAATAGAACTACGCGCATCAAAAAATAAGTGATTTTCTAACAGCTCAGACTGCAAAAAACCAGACATTTGATGTCGTGTGTCATCTGAGTTTGTATTTTCTAAATAATGCAAACTTTGCAATGCATAATCAAAATTAAGCTTTAATCGACTGCCATCACCAACAACCCGTACAGATGGCCTTATTTCCAGGACTTGATCACTCTCCTCGTTATCATTTGATAAATCAATATTGTCTGAATAAGTATCCTGAACAGTAACAGTAGGCTGAATAGTCCACTGTGCCCCAAATACAGACATTGAAGTAGAGAGCGTAACAACCAGAGAAACTGTAAAAACACATCTATAACGGACTAGGTTATGGGACTTATGTTCCATAGTACCCATAATAATTCCCATCTTGTTTCTGCCTACTTTTATTAAGAACTAGCCCTATATTCATTGATGGATCTAAAAGTGAAAGTGCATCCTTCACAGTCTGCTGTTTAGTTACTCCTTCTTTAACTACCATCACAATTTGACCAGCCAAAGTAGCTAAGATAGGAGCTTCTGTTGTATGAAGCAAAGGAGGCGCATCGAGAATAATCACTCGATCAGAATAGCGGCTGGCCATTTCAGACATCAAATTTGACATACTGTCACTAGCCAGTAATTCATTTGTTAGATGGTGAGCAGTCCCTGCAGGAATGATATTCAAGTTTTCAATATTTGTTTTATAAAGAATATCTGCAACATCATTAACTTCATTATTCAGATAATCCAACAGTCCAACATCTGTTGTCACACTCAATGCTTGATTTAATGATGGATTTATCACATCGGCATCAACCAGCACGACATTTCGGTCCCGCTCCAATGCAATACTTAATGCCAGATTAATTGCATTAAACGTTTTGCCTTCAGCCGGAGTACTACTGGTAACCATAATTAGATTACCATTTTTAATTTGTTCATCTTCCCGACCAAATGCTTTATTAAGCAATGGACGCTTAATTTGCCGAAATTGCTCTTTAATTAATGAACGATCTTCATTAGGTAAGATATAACCTTGCAATGCCAAGTGATCAAAAGAAATTTCAATTTCTTTATATGTCGTTTTTTTAACCGAAGGATCACCTTCAGGTGAATTATCAAAAGGGTCACGCTGCTGATCGTCAGCGTCACCCTCTTGCTTCTTTAACGTTTCACTATACTCTTCTTGAAACTTTTGCTGATGTTTTTCTAACGCTTTCTGTATGGTGTCCATACCATCCGCCCTTAACTAGACAAGATGTTCATTTGTATAACCAGTACAAGCACAAAGCTTACAACAAGTGCTGCCCACAACCCCATATAAACCATGGTGTGATTGCGATAAACACGTTGCTCACCTTCACTTACCAAGTAGGTCACACTACCCAGTACTGGTAACCCAGTTACATCAGCCAATATTTTTTTATTGGTGAATGTTGGCCCAAGCATGGCAATAAAAATAGTAAATCCTGCACTCAGTCCCAATGCCAGAACAAATATCGCTGAAGATAACAGAGGTCTGTTAGGCCCTGATGGTTCAGCAGGAACATGAGGAGGATCTATTTCTTTAAACTGGACATCATCTGTAGACTGAGATGCTCTGCGTGATATCTGAGCAGATTCACGACGCGATAACAAATCTTCATACTTACGTTTTGTTACTTGATAGTCTCTGTTAAGCGCAATTAACTCAGCTTCAATTTCAGGTATGGTATTTACCAGCTTGTTCAACTCATCAACCTTTTCTTTATAAGAGTCAACGCGAACTTGCTTAGCAGATACATCGGCTTCTAATTCAGACACCTGAATTTTTAACTGTTGGTAAACACGATTACCCTCTAAGGGGCTACTATCAGAACCTGCACTCTTTTGCTTAAGCGCTGCAATCTCACTTGCTCGTTTACTTTTCAGCATGGCTAATTGTTCACGAGCTGCAACGACATCTGGATGCTGAGCTGTATATTTTAACAACAGGTTATCAAGCTGTGCTTCCAAGTTATCAATACGCGCATCGTAACTTGACGCAAACCCAAGCGCACGACTGTTACTACCCATGCCAAACCCAGGCTCTTCACCTTTTAACTGCTTTTGTAAAGAATCCAGCTTATTTTTCAATTCTTCCAGTTCAAGCTTAGCGGACTCATATTGCGATTTCGCCGTTTCCAAACGCTGAAAGTAGTCACCTTCAGATGAAGGCATCATCCCAGCATACTTTCGCTTAAACTCTTTTAGACGATTTTCCCCCTGAACCAAGCGTTGCTCATATTCACGGATCTGCTGATCAATGAACTTTTGCGCTTTTATAGACTCTTCGCGCGTCTCACCTAATGAGCCTTCTTTGAGCACATCAAGCACAGCCTGAACAACTCGCTTAGCAGATGCATGGTCTGAACTCTGATACTCTATGGAGTAAACATTCTCTCGTTGCGATCCTTTAATTTCAATTTCTTTACGCAAGCGATCGACTAATGAGTCCAGTGCTTCGGGGTTTGTCTCATCCAGATCAAAGTCCAGGTCAGCCATCTCAGCAATTTTTTTGATGTTTGGACGACTTAACAACGTCCTAACCATCAAGTTGACCTGGTTATCCATATTCGTTTGAACAGTCAAACCTCGTAGTAAAGGTTTTAACAAGGTTTGTGTATCCACATAAAACCTTGCTGTTGCCCGATACTGATCTGGCAACATAAACACAGCTGCCCAGCCTATAACGCAAATTACGGCAGCTATAAGCAAAACAATCCATCGTCGTAACCATACTTCCCTGAGATAAAAGATAACCAAACCAATAATGTCTTGCATAGCTGACTTCCTGTCTTACGCTTTATCAAAAGATTGCTTCAGGGATGATGATAACGTCACCAGGTAAAACATCTGCATTGGCCGTAATCTCTCCATCTTTAATCAACTTTTCTAGCTTAATGTTATATTGCTTATGCTTACCTGCAACAACACGAATTAATGTTGCTTTATTACCATCAGCAAACTCAGTAAGACCTCCAACCGCAATCATAACATCCAGCAGTGTCATATTTTCGCGGTAAGCAATGGCTTGAGGAGAAGATGCTTCGCCAACAATACGCACTTGCTCGCTATAAGGACCAACAAATCCCTTAACCAGAATAGTGACTATAGGATCACGTATGTACTTTGATAATTCCTGTTCCAGCTCACGAGCAACAGAAGCAGGTGTTTTACCACTTACCGATATATCTTCTACCAGGGGTGTTGTTATTTTTCCATCAGGTCTGACTTGAACCTCAGTAGACAAGTCAGGATTACGCCAAACAAAAATATCCAGTTGGTCGCCAGGGCCAATACGATAGTTGTAACTGGCCGGATCAGTCGTTACAGGAATTTGTACGGCTGATGTCGGTAACGGTGGATAATCATGGGATGCGCAGCCAGCCATCGCCAGCATAGATAAAAAAACCGCTGCTTTTACATCCTTGACCATTTAGTTAAGCTCCATACCAGTGGGACAAGGTGAACACATTGTATTCAAAACTCATTATTATGCACGCCAAAATCCGTGAATTAATGCATATTCACTAAAATTTCATGCGGTATAACACATTAGCTAAGAAGGAACACTAAATAACTATAGTCGTAAACAACTTCAATGCCAGTGTTTAGTGTATTCTGTCATAATAAGAAATGCAGGCATGAGCAGTAGGTCAAAAAATAACGCAGTAATTAGACCCACAGCCGTCAAAAAACCAAAATGAACGGTTGGCTGGAAATAAGAAAACGTTAGTACTAAAAATTGAAAGCTCAAAATAACTGTAGTGACCAAAACAGCACTACCAGAATATTGATAGCTACGATAAATTGCTAAAACCTTACCTATCCCTAACTGACGACGTCGCTGATAACCATAATAAAGGTGTATGGTATCATCCACCGCAATCCCTACCACGACACTGGCAATCATTGCCGTAGCCATATCCAACCATAACTGCGTCAGCCCCATGACAATAAACATGACAATTGCAGGAGAAGCATTCAAGAGTAAGGTCAGACCTGTCGCATACCAGGTTTTCCACAACATAGCCATCATCAGCATAATCAGTAGCAGTGCACCCATTAAGCTATAGAGTTGTCCATCTATAAGTAACACTTCCTGGTCTTCAAACAGTTTTCCATAACCACTGATTGTCCATTGATAGTCATCAGGCATATTCTGTCGCATAATCTCTGCTACCTTATTGACTACACGACGAATATTGCCCGAACTATGAACATTTAAATTAAGCAGCACTCGCGTACGATCAAACTCCCGGTTAACAATTTCATATAAATCATTACCATCATATAGAAGCAAGTACTGATTAATCAGTGCCTGCGAATCCGGAATCACCAAAAACTCAGGCTTTTCTTCATTAAAGCCCCAGTGCATCTGTTGAATAAAGTCAACAACTGACTGTACTTTATCCACTTCAGGTAACGCTTCAATGATCTTTTGAACGCTTGCTAATTGTTGTAGAAACTCAACTTTTTTTATTGCATCTCGTTGGTCACCATCAAAAACCACTTCTAAAGGTGTCACCCCCGACAATTTATTTTCAACTTGCTCCGTTGCAATAGTGATAGGATGATCTTCCGCAAAAAATTTTAATAAATTGGTTTCAACCTTAACATCCCACAAAAATGGAAAACCTAGCGCCATAATGATAATAAATGTTGCTATTACCCATCCCGCTCTTCGAATGGAAAGGCGCGCAGAAGCCATCACCAGTTGACGTAAAAAACGCATTAAGCCATGTTGAGAAGGCCATCCATGCGTATCATATTCTATGAAAATAGGGGGTAACATAAAAATAACAATAATGAATCCCCAAACTAGTCCCATCGCCGCAAAGATTCCAAAAAAGGTAATGGGAGGTATAGGACTTAAGCCAAGGGAAGACAAACCCGCAGCGGTGGTAATCACCGTAAATAATGCAGGTTTTCGAATTTCATGCAATGCTTGTCGTACTCTTTGTTGTCCAGAATTGCCATAGCCTGCCGCAATACGTAATCCATTAAAAAAGTGCATCAACACTGCAATTATTAATGCAGAAAGCAGTGAAGGAACCATACTTGCAATCAGCGTATAAGGATATTGAAAGATTAAAAATAGAAGCAGCGTGAAGTTTACAACGGCCCCCATAACCAGTGCAGAAATAACAACGGCAAGCCAACGCCGAAACAGTAGGTAAATGAGTAATAAGCCTATCCCCATGGTAATGGGCACAAATAACATAGTGTCCCGCACCATAGAACGTAACTGATAAACCTCAAGAGGAATGGGTCCTGCAATGGACTGCTTCGCTGACATAAGGACAGGGTAATGTGATAATGTTTGTTGGACGACCTCCATCACCTCAATGCGCTGTCGAGTATCCTCCAGCTTGATTGGTCTTACAATCATCGCTAAAGCATCCTTCGACTCTGCCACCAAAGCACCTCGTGCAAAAGAGTCTGATAACATATACGTCATTCGTTGTTCCAGAGGAACAGACAACAAACGTTGTGAGTCCATGAGTGGCAGTACTTCAAAACCATCAGCAGTACCTGCGATGTGATCAACAGAGGTTACAGAAATAACCCTATCAACCAAAGGGTGTGCTTTAACCGCCTTTACGACCTCTTCTAACGCTTTAATAAAAGCATCCGAGGTAAGCTGTTTTCCTTCAAACAGCACGACCATCACCTGATCTTCAGGAAAGTTTTCTCGTAGCGCACGGCTGAACTGAACACTAGGTTGACTCGCAGGTAAGTATTGCTCAGGGGCATTATTAACAGAAAGCTTGAGCAGAAATAATGGGGGGACAAGATTAAAAAATACTAACAATAGAAAACTAAACTGCGCCCAACGACGCGTACTCATCAGAATTCACCCCGCCAACCAAAGTTAACAAGTGTATTATCCTTATAGTACCCCCCATAACTTCTAGGGCTACCCTCAAAAAGATAGGCCGCCCAATAAAACTCATGGGGTTCCCAGCCTAAAAAGGCTAACTCTGATGAAATAAAATCATCATGCAAATTGAGTCCATGATTAAAGCGCATTCGCCAGCGCCACCGGTTGTTGGCATAAAGACCTTCATACTGTCCATTAAGATAATATAACCGCTTACGATCAATCAGCTTATCATCAGTATCCAAATAGCTGCCGACCAACTGTAAGTTCAGCCGATCATCACCATCTCCAGGGTAGAATTCGCCACTAAATACCCAATCGTAGCTAGGATAATTATTTACCCTTAAATCAAGTTCAGTGGCAGGCCGATCAGAAGAATAGGCTCCTTCAAAGCGCCAAGTGATGTCTTTATAAATAAACGCAATATCCCCCCCTACAACCCAGGTATAAGGATGTATTTCCAACCAAGTATCATCATTCTGTGCAATAGCAGAATATGGATCAAAAGGGTTCAATAACAATGACTGTCGAACGGGTTCAGCCAGTTGGTAATAAGGAAAAGAACGGCGAATACGCTGGGCTGTGAGTGAATAATCAAAACCTTCGGCTTTTTGGCTAAAGCGTACACCCGCCCCACCAGAGCCAGACTTTTCTCGATGAATATGTCCTTCTTGAACGAGTACCTGCTGTATAGGATCAGAAGCAAAACCAAAGACAGTACCTTTGGCCTTATTCATGACGGCCCAAATGTGTTCATCATCCGGAAGCTCTGCAGGCCTAAACCAAGGCATCCACAATAGATCCCACTTACTATCACCTTTAAAGTACTCCCAACGCAACATAGGGTAAGCACGATGTCGATCCTGCCAACGAGGTACGATACCTTGAGTTAAGTCTTGCACACTCACTTGGTCCGTAGGGGCTACCTCATCTGCAATTCCCCACAGCACAATTTGTGAACCCAAAGTAAACCGATAATTATCGGTTCTATAACGTATGTAATTTTCACCATAATCCAATGTAACATCAGAGCGCGTAATATCTTCCTGCTTACTTGCATCTGCTCGCAAGCCTGTTTTAAACTCCCATTGATTTGACCATTGATATTGAAGGCTAGCCAAAGCTAAGCTGTAAAAATAATAGTCTGATAATGACTTCGACCGAGGCAGCCGCCCACCAGAAAACTCCAGTTTTAAACTTGGATCAAAAGCACTCGGCGCTTCAATCTCTAAATCAGCTAACGTATCCTGATCAAGTACAATGTCCATATCACTATCAGCCACATCAATTACGCCTTCATCAGTAGCATCAAATTCGTCAGAGACAATGATTTCCTGACTGTCTTCATTGACGATTATTAACTCGCTCGTATCACCATCACTATTAACCGTTAACGCCTCGTCACTTTCGATAACAATTTCATCTTCACCAGAATAATCGGCAGTGAGTGCTGATTCACTCGCCTGTTCCACAATAATAATTTGTTCTTCACCAACCTCCTCAACATCAGATACTTCAGGAGAAACATCTATTTCAGTTTCTTCCTCTTGCAAAGACGTTACCTGGGTTCTTTCTTCTGAAATGGGTTGCGTAGCTACTTCTGAAATATCATCTGACATGCCCGCAGGCGTTAATATGACTTCATCAATAGGTGGCGACTTACTAGCATCAGCTATTACCGGTGTTGATAGTTTCGTTTGAGGACGATGCAATGTAACAACATATAATGTCTGAAAATACGACTTTTGTTGCTGAACTTGATTGGAATAACCTAAACGATGCAATTGTGAAGTGTAAGCGTCCAAACGCTGCTGATCAGAATAAACACCGACTCGAATTAAAAACTGACTTGATGAAAAATCAAATGTCACAATAGCGGGCATGCCCTGTTGTTGTAATTTTTCAGCATGGCGTCGAGCACTACGTTTATTGTAATAAGGCCCAATAAATAATTGTGTTTGCACCCGTTTCATACGCTGAGTTGTGATATGCCCGCGCACACCTTGTGTACGAACCTTTTCAACTTCAGTCAGCGCCTCTTGCTCATTTGAAAAGACGCGGTAAGGTGGTAATGTGGCTTCTGCCCAGAGCGATCCCCCAGCCAAAAAAACAGTACAACCTAACAGAATTTGGCATGTTTTGGTCAACAACATAAAACATTATTTTTTGGTTATCGATGATGGTCGAAAGGCAACTTCCTTGGCTGGGTCTTCCAACGTTTGAGTGGTAAATAAGGAATCAGGTAAATTTTGGTCATAGGCAATATTTTTTATACGCATCACCGTGCTATGACCAGATTTTAAGTCTTTTACGACAGACTCCATAATAGTCCAATATCCTTGTTTTTTTGCCAGTTTATTGACAGTAAGCCGCTTGATTGGCTGACTTCCGCCTTGATAATAATCAATTCGAAGTGCGGTAAGAGAGGGTCGATGAATCCAGCTAAGTCGTTTGCTATATACAGAATCACTCGCATTTTTGGGTGTACTTTCTAAAATAGTGGTTGGCAGTTTATTAATAACCTCTTCACCCAATATTTTATGATTATCTTTGGTATAAATACGATTTTGTAAATCCTCATAAAACAAATCAGAACCAACAAAACGCCCCCCTTTTCGACTTGAAGCAATCTTTCGAACACGCTTTAACGCAGGCAAAAATACCCATTGTTGACTATCTGTATTTTTTTCATCTCGCGTTAGCAACCCTGTTCCTTCAATATCTTTTGGTGAAGTAAAACGAATTAAAGACCAAATATCATAGTAGCTTTTATCTTTACCATATGAATAGAGTGCCCTGACCCTAGGCTTATGACCGGCCTCAGTTAATACCATATAACCAAAGCTAGCGCGATCCTTACCATCAGGTCTATCATATAGCTGTTTTGCCAATTGCAAAGCATCATTACTTGATGCGCCATAAACAACACTTGTTGTAACCGTACAGACTAGTAATGCTAAACAACTTATGAACTTCATAACAAAATCCAGGTAATTATGCCTACAAAAAAAGTATAGGTTCTTTATTCATAATGTGTAGCCAAATAGGCATGATATACCTTATATCTTTAACGCTACTTATTTAATTTTTTCAAAATATTATTATCACTCAATAAAATTGCCTAACATACTGCTTGTATCTTATTCATAACCCGTTATTCCATCATAAAGTCAAGACCACAAAACTCTCATTCAAAAATTCAAAATCAGTTTTTAATAAACAATATTTTTTTATTTCAAAATAATTCAAAGAATCTTCATCAATAGTTTGCTGAAACATGAACTTTTAATAAACCTTATAAATAAGCCAATGTAGTTTTAGGTTAGCTGTTTATGATGTCAGCAGATGAGTTAGGTCAGCACTTTCGGCAGTATTTTCGCCCTGTATTAGCGGCAACACATAGCTTAGTGGTTGAAGCCCACCGAATTCGCTACGACGTTTACTGTAAAGAAATGAAGTTCGAGGATGACCCTGGTAACTTCATGGAGATTGATGAGTTTGATTATTATGCGCAACATGGCCTGATCTCCCACAAAGGCTCACAAAGCTTTTGCGGATGCGTTCGCCTGGTTGTCCCTCCCCTATCCAACCGATTTGCCAAACTGCCTATAGAAAAGCACTGTAGCAATGCAATTGATAAAGATATTATTGATATCAGTAAGATGGAACGTGGCACATTTGGCGAAATTTCCCGTCTTGCAGTACGTTCTCAGTTCAGACGACGTAACACAGATGCGAAGACACCTTCAGGTGCTCCTCCAACAAAAAGCAGCTTTCAAGAAAATGAACGACGCCACTTCCCACAATTAGCCGTTGCGTTATATTTAACGGGGGCAGCCATTGCAATGCTCAATAACATCCGCCATGTTTTTGCGATGATGGAGCCTCGTTTAGCCAAACACATGAATTACCAAGGCATTATGTTTCAACAAATAGGTCCTGCGGTCGATTATCACGGTATACGCGCCCCTTATTATATAAACGATAAAGCATTATTTGAAAGTCTACCTCCTGTTTTACATACCCTTTATACGGCCATCTACGAAGAACTACGGGAACAATTCAGTCCTGAACTTTCAGTACATAATTTATCTCACCAAGAAGAAATTACACATAACCATTTATATGGATCAAAATAATACCTTTGATTATTACACAGCATTTTCCCGTAATATTGGTTGGGTTACGCTTGCTGAACAAGCACAACTCCAGCAAACCAAAATCGCTATTGCTGGGATGGGAGGTGTAGGAGGTTCTCACTTACTTACCTTAACACGTTTAGGTATTGGTAAATTTAACATTGCTGATTTTGATTCATTTGGCTTGGAAAATTTTAACCGTCAGGCTGGTGCTCGTATGAGTACTATTGGACAAGGCAAAGCCGAAACCCTGGCGAGTATGGCACTGGGTATTAATCCAGATCTTGATATTCAAGTATTCAACCAGGGTATCAATGAAAGTAATTTAATTAATTTCTTAGCTGATGTTGATTTATATGTCGATGCACTGGACTATTTTGCCTTTGATATTCGCCAGCACGTATTTGCTCACTGCTATCAACATAATATTCCAACCATCACTGCCGCACCGCTTGGTATGGGCACGGCATTACTTATTTTTTTACCCGGCAAAATGTCATTTGCCGATTATTTTGGACTTCATGAATGCCCCGAAGATGAACAGGCCCTGCGCTTTCTAATTGGTTTATCTCCCGCTATGTTACAACGTCACTATTTAGCAGATCCGACCCGAGTCGACTTACAAGGCCAAAAAGGCCCCTCAACCGTCATGGCTTGCGAACTTTGTGCAGGGTTTGCGGCAACACAGGCTTTAAAAGTACTCCTTAACCGTGGACCACTACACTGCGCACCTTGGGGTTTACATTTCGATGCTTATTTAAATAAATTACGTAAAACCTGGTGCCCTGGTGGTTATAAAAACCCATTACAAAAATTAATGTTTTCACTCGCTAAACGGCTGTTAGCAAAATAGATCATTTCACCCTTCAAAATTATTTACAAAAACAATAAAAAAAGCCACGCCTAGACGACGTGGCTTTCAATATTAGCTTAATTTTTAGAAAACGTTAAAGCTCTGAAAACAGTTCCTCAGCCGCTTTCTTTTCAGAGAAGGAGCGTTTTGAGCTCAGAACAAGCTTTAGTTCTTTTTTAGCTTGTTCTTTTTTACCTGTTTTCGCCAAAGCGACAGCATAATGATAGCGAATGTCAAAATTATTAGGCGCGGCTTTTGCTGCTCCCGATAAAATTTCAAGTGCCTTTTTATGCTGATCATTATTCAATAAAATCCAACCATAAGTATCGGCTACTTCTGGGCTTTTAGGCATTGCTTTATGTGCTTTCTCAGCATATTTCAGCGCTTTATCTTGTTTTTTATCCAGATAAAACCATGCCAAATTATTGAGCGAAGTAACGTCATCAGGTTCAGTTTTCAAAATTTCTTCATACTGTTTTATAGCTTCATCAACCATACCATTACTATGCAAGTGTTGTGCATATAAACGGCGAATAGCACCATTATTTGGCCATTTTTTGAGGCTATCAGCAAACAGTTTCTCTACCTCATTTTTCATTCCGTGGCTATTAAAAAAAGCATAAAGTCGAGAAACCATTCCTACTTCAGCTAAATCCGCTAGCATAGGCTGGTAGATTTCTTTTGCTTTATCATCTTGCTTAGCATTTAAATAGGCACTCGCTAATAAAATTTGAGCTGTTGGACTATCTTTTTCATGCTTAACAATTTCTTTAGCAATTACCAGTGCTTCATCGTAACGCTTTTGCTGATTTAATAAGCGCATTTTAGTGAGTATTAACTGCTTATCAGTAGGTTGACGGCGTAACGCTGCATCTAATACATCTAATGCTGCTTTCTTATCACCTTTTTGTAAGTGATATTGCATCAATTGGTTGATATAGCCTTTATTATCAGGAGATAGCGTGACTAATTTTTCCAATAAAAACTGAGTATTGGTATCATCTTTCGTCGCACGAGCAACACGTGTTTGTAGCTCAATTACGGCAAGCTGATCACCATGATCATCGGCCAGACGACGAGTGACTCGTTGAGCATCATCCAATCGCTTATAATTTAGATAAGCATCCGCCAGCATGATTTGAGTACGTAAATCCTTATCATTTGCCTTATGCGCTTTTTCTAACCATTCAAGGGCCGCCTTATCATCTTTAGCTGATGATGCAACCGCACTCAATGCAAAATAAGCTGGCAAATATTTTTCGTTAACTGCGATTGCCTGTTGATAGTAGTCTTTAGCTGCGTCTTGATCACCCTGTGTGTAACTAAGACCTGCTAAGCCCATCAATGCAGGAATATATTTCTTATCTTTTTCCAGCGCCTGTTCAAAACCCGCTTTAGCGTCATCAAAGCGTCCCTGTACCTGATGTAATAATCCCTGCAAGTTATGGTACATCGGATTATCAGGCCACTGTTTTATACGCTTGGTTACCAGTGTTTCTGCTTCTTTGTATTTTTTCTCCTGAATATAGGTGCGAACCAACAACAAATCAGCATCATTTGGTTCTTCAGCCTTTGCAGACAACTCTTTTAACTCTTTAATCGCACTTTTCGTGTCACCCGAAAATAAGTGACCAACTGCAACCTGAGCCTGTAATCGTGCAATATTAGGCTCTAGTTCCAGGGCTTTATCTAAATAATGCGTAGCTTTCGCATAATCTTTAGTTTTCATGTAAGCATTGCCCAACAACGCATAAACACGTGCTTGGTGCTTACCATCTTTAGCCGCTAATTTTTCGAGTAATGTAATGGCACCTTGATAGTTTTTCTGTTTAACCAAAACCTGTGCTAATAAAATATTAGCGCCATCATTACCCTTAACATAATTTGTATATTGCTCAAGTTGTTCCAACGCTTGTTGATAGTTACCTAATCCATAATGGGCAATACCTAATAAATACATCACAGGCACAAACTGCTGGCGAAGCCGGAGTACTTTTTCACCTGCCTCCCGTGCTTTTTCATACTCCCCTTGCTTAAGATAAACTTTAGTGAGTGTAAAGTTTGCCTCAGGGTGCTCAGGCACTTTTTCAAGCACAACATCCAGATCAGCTTTAGCTTTATCTAACTTGTTAGAAAGCGCATAAGCATCTGCTCTTTTGATGAGCGCATTATAATTTTCAGGTGCTAGTTTGAGTACAGTATCCAAATCAGTAATGGCATCAGCATAACGCTCTTGCCGTGTAGCTATTTGTGCTCTTAATATAAGGGCATCAGGGTTTTCAGCCTCTTTCTTAAGTAATTTTTCAAGACGTTGACTCGAATCGTCAATATTACCTTCTCTGAAATCAACTTTTGCCAGACCTAAATGTGCTGAAGGTAAATCTTTACTTTTAAGGGCTTTTTCAAAGGCTTCACGCGCATCCGCATACATTCCTTGCCCCATATAGGCATAACCATGAATCAGCAAACCATCAGGTTGGTGATCTGCATCAATTGCTTCAAGGTCGACTAAGGTGATTGCTTCAGTAAAACGTCGTTGTAGTAGATACAGTTCCGCTAAGCTTAACCTGTCTTCTAACTCAAGATCACCTAATTTTTTTGCACGTTCAAATTCTTTTACCGCAGAAGGTAAATTGCCTTGTTTCAAATAAGCGCGACCGAGTAATGCACGCGCTTTTGCATCTTCAGGGTTCTCTTTAAGTAAGTTTTTCAGCTGTATTTCTGCTGATTTATACTCACCCTTCTCATAATACTGTTGCGCATCTTTCAAGTAATCGGCAGCAAGTCCACTTAAGGGCAACGTAACACCTAAACAAAGTGAACAAAGTGATAATCTGATCCTATTGAATGTTTGCATTACACAGCTATCCTTCTTTATAGGTACAACAGTTATTCCATAATTCCATACTTGTGCATCAGCGAGTAAAGTGTTGGCCGAGTAACACCTAATAAATCGGCAGCTTTAGAAATATTATTATTGGTGTACCCAATGGCTCGATTAATCACTTCTTTCTCTGCTTTTTCTCTGACTTCTTTCAAGTTAAATGGAAAGTTTTCAACTTCAATGTCTTCTAACTCCAAATCTTCACGGGTCAGCAGTTTGCCATCAGCCATAACCACTGCACGTTTCAACCTGTTTTCTAACTCTCGTATATTGCCAGGCCACCGATAACTGGCAAGCGCATCAAGTGCGTCATTCGTGAACCCTTTCAAATTACGCTTGTGCTGTTCACAATATTTTTGCAATAACATTCGCGCAAGGATAATGGCATCCCCTTCACGCTCGCGTAACGGTGGAATTTTCAGAGTTATTTCACTAATACGATAGTATAAGTCTTCTCTAAAACGCCCTTCTTCAATCAGTATGGGTAAATCCTGGTGAGTCGCACAAATCACGCGAACATCAACAGGTATTTCCTCTCTGCCCCCCACGCGCTCAATCACCCGTTCCTGTAAAAAACGAAGCAACTTTGCTTGCAAGGCCATCGGTAAATCACCGACTTCATCTAAAAAGAATGTACCACCAACGGCATACTCTATTTTACCTTTAGTTTGTTTAACTGCGCCGGTAAATGCACCTTTTTCATAGCCAAACAGTTCACTTTCGAGTAAGTTTTCGGGGATCGCTGCACAGTTAACCGCCACAAAAGGCTTATCCTTTCGCTCGCTCATATTATGCAGCGCTCTGGCTAAAACCTCTTTACCTGTCCCACTTTCTCCCAGTAATAACACTGTGACATCTGTTGGCGCAATTTTTTCAATACTGCGAACAATTTTTTGCATACTTTGACTACAAGCAATAATACCTTGTAGTGCTTCATGCCCTTCACGTGCTGCCAAAATACGATTTTCAGTTTCTAGCTCATGTAGATGAAAAGCACGCTCAATGATCATTCCCAATACATCAGTATCTATTGGTTTTTGATAAAAGTCATAAGCCCCTAGAGCAATGGATTTAATGGCATTTTCCCGATCATCATTACCGGTAACAACAATCACCTTCGTTGTGGGTGATAAGGCTAAAATTTCCTCAACCGTTTTTAAACCTTCACTGGCATTTGCAGGATCAGGAGGCAATCCCAAATCCACTGTGATCACTTGTGGCTCTGCTCTACGTAAATGCTTTATTGCTTCATTTCGATCACCACAAATAATGGTTTCATACTGTTCAAAACACCATTTAAGTTGTTTCTGAAGGCCGGGGTCATCTTCCACAATAAGTAAGGTTTTTTTCAAACCTGACATGCTTGCTCATCCTCCATATTTTTTGTACCTACTTCCCGTTGATCAAGGTGAAGGGGTAGCCGCAACGTAAATTCTGTACCCTCTCCTGGTACACTGGTAACACTCATTGAACCATTTAGACCTTCAATAAAAGCTTTACTATCAAATACCCCAATACCCATTCCTGCATTGCCCTTTGTGGTATCAAATGGCTTGAAAAGACGATCTCGAATAAATGCCTGGTCCATACCACAGCCATTATCTGCAATCGAAATGACTGCTTCATGTTGATCTTGCGTCAGTCGCAACTTAATCCACCCTGTATTTTCTGTAGCATCTTGCGCATTCTGTAATAAATGTCCCAATACTGAGACCATTTTTTCTCCATCAATAACAGTCTTAAGCGGTTGACTAGCAGGCTCAAGCGTAATAGCGGGTTGATTTTTAGACTGCTGTTTAACAGCTGCTGCCGCAAGGTCATTAAGATCAACCAACGCTTTTGCAGAACCTGACACCTTGCCTTTGCGTAATTGCTCCAACAAACGGTTCATTTTGGCTACCGCATTCGATAATGTATCTATAGCATCATCAATAAACTCAGGATTACGTTTGTGTTTATCTGCATTTGTCACAATTAACGACAGTTGTGCTACAAGGTTCTTCAAATCATGCACTATAAAAGCCGAGAGCCGGTTATAAGCCTCAAACTGTCGTGCACTAGCCAACTCTTCACTGGCATCTACCAAAGCCAAATAATTGGTTAATTGATAACCAATCATCTTCAGTAGATCATGATCTTCCCAGTTAACCGTTCGAGGGGCCCGAGGTTGGCAAAGTACAATAAAGCCATAAAGGTCATCATGATTAATAAGTGGCACAATTAACCAATGTGCACTTTGCTGAGTAAACCAGTCAGGTAAAACAATGCCATCATAAAGTGACTTATTGTCATCATATTCTTGTTTATTAATTACCCAGCGCTTTTGTAATAAGAAAGGAATTAACTCCCCTTGTAGCGTTTCATAACAGTCTTCGGGAAGTGGTAAATTCCAAGCAAACACAGCTCGATAAATACCTTTACGGTTTTTTTGCCACAATACACCTGCCGGGCTATCAACCGTATCAGCCATAACCCGAATACAACGTTGTTGTAAGGGTTCTGCGGGTTCATTGGAGACAAGTGCATTATTTAACCGTAACCACTCATCACGGTAGTCATATTTAAAGTGAAAGAAATGCTTATTCACTAAGACTTTAAATTTAGAACGTACTTGTGCGGATAAAAGCAGGACTAACAAACTTACCGTAGCCAGTGCGATAAATACAGCCAGTGTGACTTCACTCCATTGCCCACCAAAGTCACGAATATAAAATCCAGCGATGGCCATGAGCAGTAAATAAAGCCCAGTAATAACCAAGACGGAAGTGCTATAAATAATCCGGCGAGAAACAAATACTTCCAACGCCCAGTTTGGATTACGTGCCGAAGATAAACCAATCAACGGCACAACAAAGGCCAGAAGCCACCCTCTCGCATTCCATAAGGCTAAGTTAATATGGCTATATAAAAGGGCTTCAGCATACAGGATAAAATCAAACGCAAAGGTCGCTGCCAGGCCGAGATAAATATGCTTTACAGCCCAGCGCTTAGATACTTGGGTGTTACGATAAAGCTGCTCAAGTAAGAACAAACCAACAATGGATATACCAAGATGGCCAATAATTCGCCAGTCAGCCTGGCTACGCATTCGGCTCCAAAGCTGTAACTCAGGGCTTAGCTCATAACAGAACAGTATCAAGCCAGCACAAAGAACAACCGATTTGCCATAACGAAACAGTTTTCGACCTTGTAATTCCGTAAACGCAAATAATCTACTGAGAAACCACAACCAAACAAAGCTACGCAGTAGTTCAATGGGTAAACTATCGACTAAAAACCAACGTTCATGCCAGTTTACCCAAACAACTGACATTGCCCAGATGGTTGTTGTAATTGTGGCAACAAGTAACAAGCCCCCTAATGATCGTCCACGTAAACTGGTGCATAACAACAGGCTTAGTACAAAATAAGCCAGTGCAGTCACGCTGTAACTAAACAGACCCAGATAATCCATCAAAGATACCTAGCTGATTATGCCATCCTTTATAAGCCCCAGTAATAATCCGTCACTGGAGCCAAATTTATTTGTTACGTTTGAAGTAAAGCGCTGATGTTAAATCAACCTTGTGTCGTGCACTGCTCAGCTCACATTGCAACCTTATAAGCAAAAAAGAACCTTCCTGCTTAAAGGGTGTTGAACATACACCTCATCTGATAAATGCTATTGATGTCGATGCCAAGGCAGGGAAAAAGACACTGATTACAGGCCTAAATCCACACACAGTTTCATTCACACTTCACTTAGTTAAAGCATTAATGAAAGTAATTAGGTTACTACTTCATTATTAGGCCTAGTAATAACGACAAGTTTAACAATTCACATTTGCTATTTCTGTGAAGGCCATAAGATAACGTCGAAAGAATAGAGCCTTTTCATGAGACACTAATCACACTAATGATCGCTAAAACACCCCACGAAACGCATTTGACTCAGTAACCAAACATATTATTGCAATCGCTCAAACAGCAACCATAAAGATTCAATCAAGAAGGTTCATTTAAAAACTAATAGACGGGAATGAGGGCTTTCTCAAGTGGATTGTATATTATTTTGACAGTTCATTATTGATATACAAATAAACTGAGGATATTCGTCACTGATGGGTGAGTAATTACTTAATCACATCACCTCTTCCTATCAGCCAATCCTTGTTGATCAAGCAGCAAACTTTCTATTTATAAATAAGTACTCAACAAAGCCTGCTGCTCAATCTAAATGAGACTAACCCAACCAAGGCTTAAAATAGTCCTTGGTATCAAGGGGTTGTATTGGCTTGGGTTGTCCTAGTGGTTGTCCCATGTAGATAAAGCCCAACAGCTTTTCGGTGTGACGCAACCCTAAACCTTGTTTCACATGCTCATGGTAGCTAATCAGTCCTGTTCGCCACATTGCCCCTACGCCAAGTGCATGGGCTGCAAGTAACATATTTTGTACTGCTGCCGCAGTAGACAACAGTTGCTCTAACTCAGGTACTTTTTCATGAAATCGAGGCGAACAAATAACAGCCACTAACAAGGGAGCACGTAAGGGGGCTTGTAGCAGCTTATTTTCTTCGGCATCCGTTAGTTGAGGGTTCGTTTGTTTAGCTGCTTCTACTAAAAGCAGACCCAACTGATTCCGTTGCTCTCCTGTTATGGTTAAAAAGCGCCAGGGTCTCAGCATTGCGTGATCTGGTGCACGTAAAGCTGCCTGATAGATAGCCTCTAACTGGGCTTCACTGGGTGCAGGTTCACTCAGGCGGGGAAAAGAAACGCGAGTATGTAGTGCTGTCAGTGTATCCATAGTTTTTCCAATCAACATTGCTTCATAGCGGTTCTTAAGAACAACAGCAATTTGCCTAATGGGAATAACATTAGGCTTCATCACTGAAATAAACGTCCACTAAATGAGATTTATTTTCATTTGCATGACAGTCTATCGATTTTTTTAGTTTAAATCGACTTCCATTCCTTCTAGACTCAAGCTAGGATTAGTCAGTTTTGTGACATAAATAATATTGATAGTGTGAATTAAGCAAGCACTGCATGAAAATACATCAACTCCATCCCTGGCAAGTGACACAACCACAAGCGGAGGCTATTCAAAAATATCTGCGGGAATGGATAGTAACGGACAATCAAGTTCGTACTGTTCGTTTTATCGCTCGGGCTCAGTTTGCCTACAACCAGCATAATGGTTGTGGTAGTGCTAAAGTCTCACTGTTGTCATTGCCAGACCTGAAAATTGTTGAGCAATATGTACTTTCAGAAAAGCTGTCAGACCCTCTGGCACCTAATGTCTTTTCATTCTGCAAAGCACCCTTGATCGTTAAAGCATTGCAGCAGCTGCAGAGAACACCAGATCTCATCATCTGTGATGGACGAGGTTTAATCCCCCCCACCCGATTTGGCATTGCCAGTCATATAGGTTTACTTACTAACACACCAACCTTTGGTATCCGTTCAGCACCTCCTAGCGAGTTAAGCCAGCGACTCGGCAAAAAACGTGGGGCATGGTTTCCTTTAAAGACAGATAACCTGTACCACAGTGCACTCCTTCGGGTGTGTAGTCCGTTACCCCCTGTTTATATTTCTATTGGTCATCGTATTGATCTCAAGACCGCACTGAAGTACACCCTACTGTGTATCCCTGATTCGATTGATAATGCCCGCTTATCAGCACTGTATTGTCCTCAGCCATTTGGCCTTGTATTAACCAAACAACCCTCTGATACATCAGCAGCAACAGCTATACAACAGTCAGCCTAAAACTCACCAGTCAGGAAAATAAAATGAGCGAGCATTAATACTTTATGATAAAGTCCCGTAAAATTTCCGGTTTTTGCCTACCCAGCTTGTATATTCCTGCTTTAAACTTACAATTTGCCATCATTAGGTTAGTGTAAAGGTGTTGCAGGGAACAACTTAAGAGCTAATCTGAATCCATAGTGATTCAATGATTTTGCAAGTCAGGCAAATCAATTAGTGATTTATAGTCAGCTCGCAGTATAAGTGCAGTTTAATTACCATGCAGAAAAGGATCAGTAGTACCACTCTGAGTCAAAGTCCTGCTATTCGCGACTATAACATTCGCATACTGGCTTATTTAGCCGCAGCAGTGATGATCGCAGCAGCTTCCTATACCAACCACCTGGCGCATAATACCCTGTGGTTGCTTATCTATGCGCTAATATACCCTCATATTAGCTATCTGATCTCCAGGCATTTCGTTGTAAAACATAATTTCACCACAAGGCGTGTTTTACACTACATTGATGCGATCCACTGTGGCCTGTTAATTGGTCTGATAGGCTTTTCGGTTGCCTCAACCGTCATCTTCATCATCATGCTCGAGTTCAGCACCTTGATCTTTGCTGGAACACGGCTATTGGCAACCAGCAATCTCTTCTTAATAGCCAGTGCCATGGTGGGCTATTTATTCGGTGGCAGTATGCTAGCTTCTGCCCCACCTATACTGGTAATTATCAGTAGTGGCATTAGTGGGGGCGTTTACATATTGTATGTAGCCTACTATTTTTATGCCCTCGCCGTTGAATTCAGTCATGCTCAAGAAGAGGTTAAACTACTTAAAGAAAAAAACATGATCATTGCGAACAACCTTCGCAAGTATATCTCTCCTCAGTTACACCATCTAATTTTCTCAGGCAAACGTGATATTCGCCTGGAAACCCAGCGCAAAAAACTCTCTGTATTCTTTTCTGATATTAAAGGATTTACTGAATTATCAGAGGAGATGGAAGCAGAAGCACTCACCGATTTATTGAATAACTATCTCACCGAAATGTCTAAAATCGCCCTGCGTTTTGGCGGCACCATTGATAAATTTGTGGGCGATAGCATGATGGTATTTTTTGGTGACCCCAAAAGCCAAGGAGCTAAAAAAGACGCAATTGCTGCTGTATCAATGGCCATTGCCATGCGTAAGCACATGAAAGTACTTCGCCAACAGTGGCGCAGCCAAGGCGTGCGTAAACCACTCGAAATCCGCATGGGGATAAATACTGGATACTGTACAGTGGGTAACTTTGGTGCCGAATCACGAATGGACTATACCTTAATTGGTAAAGAAGTTAACTTAGCCAGCCGTCTGGAAAGCAGTGCAGAGCCTAATGAAATTTTAATCGCTTACGAAACCTACTCTATGATCAAAGACGTCATCATGTGTCGTGACAAAGGAAAAATTTCAGTCAAAGGTTTTAGTCGCCCCGTGCCTATTTATCAAGTTGTTGACTTTAGGCGAGACCTGGGGGCAAGACAAAGCTTTATTGAGCACGAAATCCAAGGTTTTTCCATGTATTTAGACACCGCCACTGTAGAACGTTACGATAAAGAAAAAATTATTAAAGCACTTGAGAAAGCAGCACAAACATTACGCGACCAGGTCATTATTTAAGGCATATTCGCTCAATCAATTTTTGTTAATTATTTACTCAATAGGTCCACATCAAATTCTGCTACATCCACTATTAACTCCTCTCATGGAGGATGTTTTCGCGTTTTTACATGGTTCTACATAAAATCTGGATTTATAGCCTCTAGTGGAAAAAAAGATTCCACAAAGTAAAGCTTCACGCCAAAAGTTAAGTCACAATTTCATGCAGAATTTATTATGAGTGCTACATTTAGTTTGACGTCAAAAACGACAAAACGCGTAAGTTACATTAGACGTTTAATCAAAACCTGTATCCAATAAGTAACTTATTGATATACAAGGACTTGTGGTTCTGGTTACTAACAATACAATGTTGAAAGGATAGGAAAATGGAACTTCCAGTAAAATGTAATGAAAAAGTAGCAAAAAGCACTTCAAACAATCCAATTTGGGATACAAAAGTCTCTAGTATTCAAGCTTTCCCTGGCGGAACTGATGGCTATTATGCCGTTTCATTTGCCAATGGTGAGTCATGCTATATTGACCAAGCTGACTTAAGCATTCTACTCATTTTAAGCTCAGCATATACGAAAAACAGTGATGTTTCTGTAACAGCAATTAAAAGAAACTGGAAACATTATGGTGAAGTCTACTTAGCGTATAGAGCAATTGCATACTAAATTTTAAAATTTACAACATGGTAAAGGATGGCATAAAGATTAAGTATTTTTTATGCCATCCTTCTCTAATTTGGTAACGTGTACAAAAAATAAGCAATAGATTATATAAGTAGTATATTTTTTGGTTCGTTAATTAATATTTCAAAGCTAATTTAATATCACTTTACCAGATTTTTGCAGCTCATGTCTGATACTTACCTCAAGATTTTTTTGAGTTATAAGTTCATTTCTATCTTGCCATGCACAAATTGCAGCATAGCGGAGTACATTAATAATTGCCCCCCCTGATAACTCATACTCTTCTGCTATTTTTTCGATATCAATATTTTTATCCACATTATGATTCAAATATTTTTTCCAAATCATCAAACGTATTTCATAACTAGGCATGGGAAAGTACACTAAAGACTGAAACCTTCGATAAAATGCATCATCAATATTTGTTCGTAAATTTGTAGCTAATATGACTAAACCAGGAAAGTCTTCAATACGCTGTAACAAATAGGCAATCTCTTGATTTGCATGTTTATCATTAGCAGAATTACCACCATTCCGAGCAGAAAATAAAGCATCTGCCTCATCAAAAAAGAGTAGCCAATTATTATCTATAGCAATATCAAACAAATTAGCGAGATTTTTCTCTGTTTCACCAATATACTTTGATACCAGCATAGATAAATCAACACGATATACTTCAAGATCAAGATCTTTGCCAATGAGTTGTACAGTTAATGTTTTACCTGTACCTGGAGGCCCATAAAACAAACAACGATATCCGGGTTTTAAAGCCTTTACTAAATTCCAATTTTGTGAAATTACTTCCGAATATTGATGCCACGCGATAATTTTTTCAATTTCACTTAGTGTTTGTAATTCAAGTACCGTATCATACCAATCTAAAGAAGTAGATATTAGTCGAGCAGGGAAATTAGATGAATAATGTAGTTTAGCACTTGAAATACTCATTAATTTACTTAAATATTTATTACTAACCGTTACTATGCCATTGGCAAACGAACCACTCACACCAGACGAATTTATACGCACAATCCCATTTTTAAATAAAACCATATCATTTTGAAGCCACCTAATAAACGTTAAGCGTTCTTCAAGATCACTAGCTGTTAGTAAAAAAAGGACTGTTTGGCACGTTGGCATTAGTTTACCAAACTCTTGAGAATCTACTATACCAAAATCAGTATAGCAAGAGTCATACTGCATGGAGTATAGACCTGAAAGTATCGTAGCGTTTACATGAGGTAGTAGAGTCAAAATAAATATAATTCTTTCTTTAAATGATAGTTTATAATCTCTAACAAAATCAGAATAACAAGTTGAAAACGAAGATAAATCAGGTGGTGATAATTCATAAATATTATCTACTTCTGCACCTTGATTAAAGAACAACTTAATTTTTTGATCTAGAACTTTTTGAAACCAGTTGATTTCTAACGTAAAAACTGTTGATTTATCGTAATCATCATTCATCATTTAGTACGCCATATAACATTGAGCAGATGAGGCATCCAAGAGTACTTTATTGCTTTATAATTCCAAGAAACTGAGTCTAATAGCATATCATATGGTTTATCGTCAATTAATAGCTGCCAAGTATCATCCTTAAATGTTAGAACACCATTTCTTTGCAAAAAAATTTCTCTTAATGTATCGATAGATACATTTCCTATGCTACCCCAATTATCAAGAATACCAGCCAAAAGGCTCTCAGCAATATCTTTACCGTTATCATCGATAACAATATTTAAATCTATAAATTCCTTTGGATTCACCCCACACAAAATATTATTTAATTCAAATGATTTATCAATCATACTACTATTATTTAATAAATACTCAGCATCAGCTAAGTACTGCAATATGTGTACAGCTCTTTTAACAGAAAACTTATCAACAAACACACCATCAATAATCAATTCAAGACGCTCAAAAAGCAGTGGTAAATAAGGTGATAATAAAACAATTCCAGCATTCTCTATAATAATATCATGAACAAATTTAACATCATTTAACTCTTCAGAAAAAAAAGTAGCCGCTTTATACGATTTTTCACCAAATTCTCGTTTAATGTATTTCTTTGAGTTATCAGTCATAGGGTTATCATTAAAAACGTGCACGGACGACTTTAAAAAAAAGAAATTATTTAATTTTTGCTGACTATACTCTTTGATTATTTGCAGAATCCTGTTGGTAAATTTATAATTATTTGACAATAAATTAAAGACAAAATAACCACTCAACCGAGAATAAAACTTTGCAACTTCAGAACTATCTAGCTCATTAATATTTATCACCCTCATTAAATGCTCAATAAAACCACGAATAAATATTTCTACCACAAAAGAGGGAGCTTGTTTAACCAAATAATGGAATATAAATTGCCACTTAAGAGACTGAACAACCGATTTAGTATATTTACCTCTTTTCAAGGCCATGTATATTTTTTTAAAACTGGTATCACTTTCAAACAATTCGTTCTCGAAGCCATAACATGCATTAGCAAATATATCAGCCCACGGCAGCAGCTCCTTGAATATTTCACCTTCAAGACTGATTAAAATCTTTATAAGTGCCGATTCAGGCAAATTATTAATCAGCATCATAATATTTTTTAAAGATTGAGCATCAGATTCAAACATCCGCCTAATAAAATCAGGATTTTCAATAAGTAATTTTTCAATTTTATTTTGAGGAAGTTGATTCATTGTATGCATAGGTTCTATTATCTTCTCTCTAACAACAGATAGAGAGCTATCATTACAGTTTTTTACACTCTCATTAGCTGACTGCAACTGTAAATTCAAAGTTACCAAGTCAATAAATTTACCAAAAAGTAAATAATGTATTATTTTGATATAATAAGCCTTTAACATTTTAGTATTGCTGATGAATTTCTTAACAGTAGCAATATAAAATATTACTTGTTCATGGATATCACTTTTCAAACAACAACTTGACTGCATTAACTGAATATAAAAAAAAATAATCAGCTTTAACTGCTGACAACTTAATGAAGACACTACAGTTTGAAACAAACTATGATTTGAACGTAATTCAAGAAAGAATCTTTGTAAAATCATGGGATATTTGCATAACAAAATAGATAGATTTTTCTTAAACACTTCCTCCTTAACCCCACCACAATCAAAGATAATACTATTTATTAAATTCTCATATCCACAATCCAAATAAATACTAATGTCTCTCGATATCAACTTTGATTTACCTAATGAATTTATCCAATTATTTTCTTTAGTTTGTTTAGTTTGTTTAGTTTGTTTAGTTTGTTTAAAAGTATTATTTTTTGCACAGAATTTATCTTTGGGTATATCGTCAACATCATCAGCAGCAGTGATTTCACCAGATAGATTTGCAATTAAATCTACTCCTTTTAAACAATCACTATCATATTCATTACCACAAAAAGCATCGAAAACCAAGGTAAACACTTCTCTAAAACTTAAATTATAATGATTTGATAATTGCTTAATAATGCTTATCATATAACTTTTTTTATTAAAACAACTCCCTCTTTCAACAAGTATATAATTAATACTAAAATTTAACAAAAGTAACTGCTTACTTTTTCCAATATCAGGCATGGTAGCGTTTAAAAATGGAACGTCACTCTTAATATTATTATCTATACAGTCATATTTATAAATACTTGTACGATTCTCATAAGTAATACATATTTGATTTACAAGAAAAACAAAGTGTAATATAAATTTTTTATTGCTAGGATCAAATAATTTGACCAAGTCTTCTAACATAGTATATGTAAAAGCAGATACAATCCAGTTTCTTACATACGAAAACTGACCTTGGGTATAAATTACATTTCTCATAAGTAAAGGGTATTTTTTAATCAGCATTGGCCAGAGATACCTCAACGTTTCAAACTTATTAAACTTGAATGCGTTTTTAAGCCATATCTCTAAAGATTTTGGTGATTTACAAATATCATAAAAATTATTACTTTTATTTGTTAACGACTCAGACTTATTATCAAATGCAATATTTGATTCCATTCTAAATAACCAATCATCATGCGTAAAATCACATATAGAGGAAGAAAGTAACTCGATTAATATTACTTTCATTTCATTTAAATAAAGACTTGCTAATTTTACTTGACTTAATAAAAACAGCATATCTTTAGCCAAATCCTCAACATCAATATTGTTATAGGATGCCATTTGCTGAATGACCGAGCAAAAATAGTTTTTCTTATTAAATTTACTTCCTCGTTCTATAATCAAATATCCCAATGTAAACTCACGCATCTGATGCAGTACACTATAATTTGATTTAATAAAAAAATTTTCACTGTAATTATCATTTTTAGCATCAAACTGATGGGCAGTGTGTTTATGCCAGGTAGTTTTTTCTAGGTTCTTTGACTCTTGAAGCACTGCATTAATAAAATTATATTCAAAAGGTTCTAAAATACGTATAATATTCATAAATATGAAATTTGAAAAACCTGAAGAAATCCGTTTTCTAACCAGCGCATTACTGCCTAACTTATTTATCATTAAATAAACAAGATACCTATATTTACTAATAATTTTGGGCCAAGCATGCATTAACTGAGAATCATTACCCATGTAAAAACCATACTCAAGTAGTTTTATTATCGCATCTTCTTCTTTCTCCGTAATAAATGATTGATTACTGTTATACTTGTGTATTTTTTTGTACTCAATCATTTTAAACAGTTTCAACCGTAATAACTTCTCAAATATAATAGCTACATTTGAAATAAAACCATCACTATTGATATCCTGATATATCTCTCTAATATTTAGTTGCAATTCATCAATACTAATACTTTCACCAAATAAATAATCGTTTACTTCATTAAATACTTTATCAATTATAGGTAATATTTTTTTAACAACATGCATTTCAAATCTACGATCAAATTCTGTACTTAAAATGGCACCATTGAATACGACAACAAATCGAAATTCATCAATATTGTGATGTTTATTCATATTACACCTAAAAGATCAATAACAAACAAGAAATTCTAGTTCTGACGTAGTTCTTGCAGCCATTTTACAAGTTTACAAGTTACCTGATTATACTCTCTGTTATCATGATCTTTCATTTGTGCGTATTTATTGCTTCTTAGTACCAACCAGCGCTTAAATACCTGTTCAAAATAACTCATTTGCTCGACATTTAACCAGTAACAATCAGCTCTAATATGTACTGGACAATGAATTTGAACAATTTTTCTAGTAATTTCTTTAAATCCTAATTGCTGACAACGCAAGGTCCAATTAGGAAAAAGTATACTGATACGATAATTATAGAAATCGGCATCAGATGATTTTTCATTTATATCACGTAAAAGTATATGCTCAACAACATGTAATCCATCACTAGCCTGATGCAAATACAAAAGAAAAGAACGAAAGTAATTTGCAGCCAATATAGCTTTCTTTTTATTTTTGAATTTACCTAAAAAAATGCTTTCGTTATAACCAGGCCTACTAAATATAAGATTATATGAATTTTCGCCAACGACTCTACTAACTCCATAATAATTTATATTTATACCATTCACTAACAATGATTTTGTTATTTTTTTCGATTGAATAGGTATAATACTGGAAATTTCTTTTTCAAGTATTGTTAGAGTAACCTCATTTTTTTGTTTAAGTCTTGGTATACGCTGAATATTTTCTACTTGATTTACTAATGATATTGATGTTTGAGTATCAGTTTGTTGTTGCTCATCAGTCTCAAATACGATCTCAAGACTTTGATGATGAATCGCTTCAGTCAAAGAGTATGCTGTGGAAATTTTCATGCCCAAGTTAAAACTGATTTTTAATTGAAATCCTCCAGCAGTTCCTTTCAATATATCTTCATTTTGGTAGTCAAACCCGCCTGCTCTATTTTTACTTATCTCAATTATAGATCTAAGATAGTTAATCTTATGAGTAAGAATCAATTCATCTAATTCATCTTCATCGAGCAGATTATTAAAATAACTAAATATGGCTGGACTAATCTCTTCACCATAAAGTGATAACAAATAGTCGATCAATCTTCCTTTACGTTCAAAATAATCATCATGTTCAACTAATATTTTTTTTAAGAATTTATCAAAATTTTCCGGATATACACTACTTATTCCAGGAAAAGTTTGATTATCAAACGGGTAAAAAAAATAACTATTCTTATTATGCATATCAACTGAGAATAATGTCTTTATATTCTCAAAACTGGCATGCGTATTTGCCAGAATCTGATCAAACAGAAGTAAGTATGCATCAAATTGTTTAGCAAATACTTTACTTTGTTCTTTATTGTTTCTTGCAAGATCACAATACACAGATGGAAAACTATTTTTTATTGAATTAAACCGATAAATATTTTGGCATACACCTGATGGCAAAGCATATAATTGAGAAACTATTTGTTTATTATTTTTTTTATATTCACTGGAGAAATATTTTTCATTAAATAACTTTTTAACCCTTTCAAAACCAACTTCAACATTTACATTATCACGGACTAATACTATGTTTATATCTTTACAAATTTTTGGTATTTTAAGCTTTAAACACTCAACACCCTCCTTCCTTTTAGACAGGCTTAAATAGTTGTAATCAACACCGACTAAATCTAACTCATTAACAGAATTAACACCATCCATCTGGTTTATTTCATGAAATAGCTTTGAAACTGTAATCAAGCTTTGTTCATTCTTTAACGACAAATCATGATAAACACCATAATCTAATAGTGGGCCAGTAAAAATTTCTTCTATACTTTCACCTTCATCATATGCTTCAAAATAACTCATTGGTAAAGTAGCATTATTAATATACCATCCAGCCATACAATAAATGTCAGCTATTAGTAAGTCAACATCACAGTTCGCTTTGATTTCTATCTTTCCGTACAATTCACAAAAATTATTTTCTACAACTATAACCTTAGCAAGGTCTTCACTTATATTTCTGTTAGCGTTAAAAACAGATAACACACGATCTTTGATCGTTTGTTCCATTACATCCCTACAAACACTCCGATGTAATACAACATCAGACACTTCGACTAATATATAATATAAGCCCTTAATATCTTCATTATGCTTATTATCAACATTTAATTTTTCTGAAGAAGAATAAATCCAAATATTATTTATCTCATTAACTTGATCTAACAACAAGTATTTATAATCTTCTAAAGTCGTCGACCGCGCACTGAATACTTCGTCCGGTGAAAACAATGCATGTTTATGATAATCTACATGCATAGATTCATTTGTTAAGATGTTTTCGACTGTACTTTCAGCCCTATAAATCAAATCAGTTATTTCATAACATAATAGTTCTAACAGTGTAACTCCTGGGTCACTTAGATTATAATCGCTCCAAAGCTTACCAGAAATTTTTTGAGCATAGTCAATGCCTAACTGCCTGATACTCTCAAAACTATTTGGTTCTTCTGAAAAATTTTGATGAGAAATACTATTTTTATTTTCAATATTAGTATTCTTTTCACTCATACTTCATATCCTGCGGCGGGGATGTTTCAAAACACTCATTCATATCCGGATCAAACCACAGTTGTGTCAACTGGTAGTTAATAATAGTTTTTTTACTTATTTCTTGATTAGTACGGATTTGTAGCACATACTCAGTTTCTTCCCTGTTAGCCCATTGTAACTCGATTGTGATACCAGTTCTTATATTACCTGTTTGACACATTTTTATACCATCTACATGCGTCGTAGATCCATCTTTAGTATTAAAAAATTTCAATTTTGCTTTTGCTTTAGTTTCAAGAGGTGTATTCATTGCAATTGCATGCATTAATGCAAATTGTTGTTTTTCATGATGACCTGTACCTGCCATCACTTCAAATGCATGACAACCCGACAAGGTCGGTGTTATTGTATGCCAATTACCATCAGCTATTGCTTTACTTGAAGGAGGCAACATATGACTTCCTACTCTTCCATACGATTTCAAAACTCCAGCAATATCTAAATCATGAATAGGTTTTGGATTATTAATCCCTACACATCCTGAAGAAGAAAATGTCATTAGTGCAGGTATGATTTGCTTATCATCACTGTATCGTAATAGCTTTAAATCTTGTTCAGAACCATTATAATTAATTGACCAATTTGGTTTATGGGACCTTGAGTGCTGAGAAAAAAAACTGATGAGATACTGCCCTTCTTGAGCGATTATTTCTAATCCTTTATCAGTAACTGAGTTAATTCCCTCTTCAATTATATTTACAGAAGAGTCAATTAGATCCTCAAACTGTTGTGAAGTTGGAATTGCACCATCTTGAAAATAATTTTTTAATGTTAATCGATTACGTTGTGCCATTATCCTCTCTCTTATCTTTATTTTTCTGCTTTATTTGAAAATCATGTCCAACTTTATCAAGACCAACTCCATATGCGCTTTTGCAAGATAATTTATTAAAATTTATTATATGATGCGACGATGGCACGAGTAAACAAATTGGAGATACTTCTTGCACTACAGAATTTAACTCTAAATTGAATACCTCATCAATATAAGGCAACTCATTTATAAATGTAGTCATTGCTTGAATATTAATTTCCCAGCCAAATTTTTTTTCAGGGCCGACTGATGACCAAGGACAAATATAGTCAGATATTGCATTATTCAAGTCATCAGTCATCTTACCCTGTTGATCATGCTTAGTAAAAGACACCATACAACGGACTTGCACAGTTATATATTGTGGATTACATACAGTAACCTTAGCAAATGGTGATGACAAACCCTGCAGATAATTTTGAATCGCCATAAGCTCCATAAAACTCATCAATGGAGTATTACATGCTAATTTATGAAAACATTTTAAAGGCTGAGACGCAGTTATCACTAGCACATTCGTATTAGTATTTTCTATATTAACTTCATTCCTTTGCAATGGAGTAAGTTGATTAGTATTTATACATATTACTTTTTGAACTTTAGGAAATTGCTCTAATACGAGATGCTCATAATCCCATGATGTCACAGCACGCTTCTTATGCCTTAGTCTCTCACTAATGCGGCAAAAATATTGGTTTGTATTTTCTGCATGCAAACCACCAAATGTATTACCCTGTTGAGTAATTTTATCAAGGCCAGTAATACTATTTAATAAATACCACTCAGCATAATGCTTTTGTGGTTTAAGCTTACTATTTAATATTGGTGATTTGTTAGTTTCAATTTCTACTCTCATATATTCACGAGATATCATTAGTGCATGCGCAACGACAGATACCAGTTTACCATTAGCTGGTAGTCCTGTTTTGCTTGATATCTTTAGCCAATACTGACCATTTGGCATCATGGTTGATGTAGATAAAATATTTTTTGGAATATCAAGTACTATAATCCCTGACTGCTGTAGCCCACCCGTTCCATCGGAGACAATCTGATCATCTATCATGGGTTTCCAGGTATTATTAACTAAGTAATACCAGGCTAACTGAGTTAATTCAGTTGGATTTGAATGTGACATATTAAAATAAAGGTGAAGATGAGTCAGTGCATTCAGATTTTTAGATGTAATACCTATATATATACTACCCTCTTCTTCAAAATGGGGAATGAATGATCTATCACTTGGAGTATTTTGAGGAACGTTTTCATATTTAAGTTTTTTTATACCAAAAGGATATATGTGATAAAGCACAATATTTTTATTGTCAAATTTATTAATAAAATCATAGCCTTCCTTTGATTGATAATCTAATGTAATTTTACTTACAGTTGGTATAAATGGCTTGTTAGGCATTGGCAGAAACTTGTTACCACCTATTTTTACTTCTTGTTTTTTTAATTTTTCTTTATCACCTACAACTATATTCGTAGCCGTCTTTTGTACTTCATTACTTAGCAACATATTATTATAGGCTAACACTTTTGCCAACGTTATTTGGTGCTCACTGAATCCAAACCCATAGACTGGATTAGTTAATGTTAACTTAAAAAACCCTGAAGACGTATTTATATTATATACATACTTTTCTTTCGATACCTGATCATCGGCTAATATAGTTGTACCTGTAACTTTTTTATCCACTCTCCCATTCATTAAAGAAAAGCTAACGTTATTAGCTATATTAATATTATTTTTTTTATCAGATAGATCTTGCAATTGCTCAGGATTTGTACTCTTCGTATCAACTAAAGTAAATAGTGGCATTTTTTTAGAGCTCAAATCAATCCAATTACCTTGCGATAGTTTGGCAATTGTGGTTTTAAACACATTATAACCATAATCTGAAGGGTAGCCAGTATAATAAGCATTAAACCCCTCTTCAGGCAAATTATCCCAAGTGATATTCAACGATACTTCTATTAGTGATTTATTCACTGCCTCATAATTACCAAAAATAAAATTGGCATTAACATTAGCTTCTATCCCAAAGAGTTTGAATGGTTTATTTATATCAACTACGCCTTGTTCATTATAAGCCTTTAACTCAGTCAACCCTCGCACTTTAGATTCAATAGTGATACTAGTAATATCACATCCCAAAAACAGGGAATAAGGATAAAAATAAGCATTCGGGTTACACAATATTTGTAAAACAGGATTATCTGTTTGCCAATGATCACCATGAGTTAACATATCACATGCAATAATGGGTGGAAATTGACAAGGAAGGTCAATAGTTAACTCAAAACCATAATATTGATTAGTATCTTCAATCCGCTTGTTATCACAAGCAATAGTGCATGAACTGATTAAATATTTTTTAGTTGTCTGCCAACCATTAACTGTACTCAGCTTTATAATAAAGATATCTTTAACAAGTTTGAAAAAATGACTTTTACTTTGCTTGAATAAATTACATATATACTCTGCCTGAACTTTATCCAGTAGTAAACTTACTTTTTTTCTTACTTCTTCATTCTCAGATTCACTTAGCCAGTGATTAGTACTATTATTATTTATTGCTTGAGTACTTAGGAGGCAACAACTAAATAACTTTCCCAACACCAAGGTTAGTTCTTTTGCTGTGTTTGCCTTATCAACCTGTTTTAATAACTCTGTTTTAGTGCTATTATCAATATCAAATTCAAATTTAACAACAAGCTGTCGCTCCCCTTCTGCTAACCACAAGTCTTTTGATTCAATAGCAATACCTAAATGACTGAAATCAAGCACTGGGTTTTCTGATTTATTCTTATTTTTATTTTCACCAAATACTTTTTTACACTGTAACCCAGTAATATAGTTAAATTCACATTGTGGCGATATCTTATTATCATGCAATAGTAGTAAACTTAAAATGGTTGTAACGGATGCATCAGTTACTAAAAGACTACTTTCAGTTTGAAATCTAACTTGATTTAGTGGGGGACTATAACCAGGAATGATATAAGTCCCTTTAGGTATTGAAACTGGTTCTTTGGCATCAGGTAAAAGATTGAATGTCAAATACGCACTTTCTACTGTTTCATTTTCAGGTAGTGTTGCTAATATTTTCTTATAATAAAATTCCCGGTGTCTATCTGTAAATTGATTAATCGCATTTTGTGCAATCGAATACAGTTTCAAAAATACCATAAACAGTCCTAATGCAGGGTCATGCTCTTGACTATGCAATAGGCTTTCAGGATAGTTTATCTCTGATTGCTTTAAAAAAACCAAACCATTTATTAACATAATAAATGCATGTTGTATCTGCCTTCGAAAAATCTGGGTATTATTCTCACGAACATCAATGATTAATTCGTTGTATTTTTGATTAAATATCGCCTGACCGTCGGTGCTTATATTAATTTCCCAAACTTCATGAAATTGTTCAAATGTCAATTGAATGGTCATTTCTCCACTATTCATTAAGTGGTTTATTATAGTCCCTAGCTTATGCATTTCTGCCTTTAAGCTTTTACTTATAACTGAATGAATTTTATCACTAAAATCATTAGCCCATTTATCCTTTGACTGAGACAAGCAACTATACCAACTATTAACCTCCATATACTTTTTGATTACAAATAATAATTGGCGATATACATTCCTGTCCAGTTGACGCGCAAAGTCCTCCTTTAGTTTTTTAATGTTCAAAGTAGAAATACTGGCCATTATTACAACAGGATTATTTTCAAATAATGCTTCCCAAGATCCTACTACTTTATTATCTGTCGAATAATAGCGTAACCCTGACGCTAATCGTTTTCCATACATTAATAAATCATCAAATGTTCTCTCATCGACAAGAAAATTTGATTGCTGGATGATACGTTCTAATCTATTTTGCTGGCTTGTTCCAGAATGACTCATCTTCCACTACTACCTGTATCTATTCATCACTATATACTTTAGACTTATTCAAATAAATAGTGAATTATTTGAATAGCCCTTAGTTCAGTCATGTATATTAGTCCCTTCTTTATAATAATATGGATAAACTTTATTACTTCTTGTATTTGTAGCTCTAATAACATAATCGATCATGATATTTATCCAACTACGTTCTGGTTGCACTTCAATATTCACAACAGTAATTCGTGGTTCAAATAATAATATTGATTTTCTTACAGATTCTTTTACTTGTGTAAGTATACCCAAATCCAAGCTATCAAAAATAAAAGACTGTAAATGGCATCCATAAGATGGTTGCATAACCCTTTCACCTGGCTTAGTAGATAACAAAATATGAAGACTTTGTTGAATATTTTCATCTGACGAAGACATTTCGACTTGTCTATGATATTGATTAAACTGTGGAGGAAACTTCCATCCTGTTCCAATAAACTCTGGATTCATTTTTTTACCTTTGAAAATCAAAGTGCATACTGTGAAATCAAGCCTATAGTTTTCTATATCTTACCCACCGATTAACACCGTAGGGCAACCTATAGCGATTGTCCCTCCATGCGCAGTCGTATCGCCCATTCGAGCAGCAGGTTTTCCATTTAACATTACTGTGGTAGAGCCCATTACAATTTGATCCGGAGGACCAGTACATTCACACATATACTCTAAGACAGCAGCAGGTTCACCACCAATAAGTACAGTGCCTGTTGGAGGTCCTATTACAGGCCCTCCCACATGAGGAACTACTCCTGTTACCATGGGGCAAACATGTAAATCCCCTACTCTAGCCGCTGGAGGCATTTATTCACCTTACGTTATCCAATATAATTAATGCACCCAAAGTCAAGGCGCTTTATTAATTAAGTGTGAAAATCAGTGTCAAGAACATCGACAACTTCTTCATTATGGAAAAAGATTATTAGTTAATCATCACCATTGCGCCTTTTAAGGTAGCTTCTCCAGATGCAGATAATGCAAGTGAAGCATTTCCTTTAGCAACGAAATTCATATTAGCAGTTTGATTGATATTGGTTCCAGACAATGTCAGATCATCTTTAGTGCTAATTGATAATTTACCAGTAGCACTTATATTTACTGCATTTTTTGCACTCAATTCGATATTTTTACTGCTATTTAAACTTATACCATCAGATGAAAGGGTAATTTTATTATTATTTTGATCCTCAATAACAACTGACTTCTCTTTATCACTCAATACTAACTGATTATTACCAGGGGTAATGATTGTCATTACTTTGTTTTCATCATCAAATTCAATTTTAAGCTTGCTTTTTGATACAATTCCTTTAACCGGGTTTTTAGCTTTAATGTCGTAAGGTGGTTTTTTACTACTACTATACAAACTACCTAAAATAATGGGATTATTTGGGTCATTATTTATATATCCTAGTATGACTTCATCACCCACCTCTGGAATAAAAAAGTTTCCAACACCTGATGAAGCATAATAATTGGCGAGTCTCGCCCAAACGCCTTTTGTTTTCGCTTGTATAACGGGTACAGAAACTTGAATACGTTCTTGCTTTTCAGGGTCTCCCTCTAATTTTAGTACCGTACCTATTTGCAAACCTTCTATGGCTGGTAATATTCCTGATGCCGGTGGCGCTTTTAAATCATGCATTTCTGAAAAAAAATGAGGCGATAGTCCAAATACTACCTCCGTGATCCATTGTCCACCCTCTAGTCTATGTATAACTGTACTGACGAATACCGAACCATTAAATCGCTGACCTACGCCTTGTACTTCAATAAGCGTTCCTACTTTTGCTTTTGCATTTCCTTGAAACTTCATACCCCCACGGATACGTGCCAAGCCCGACTGTACTTGACGACTTTTTGCCCATTGTTTTAGTTCGGGGGTTTCCAATGAACTCGATGTTTGCAAACCATAATTTGCTAGCCCTAGTACTTTGGCAAGCTCAGCCGATGTTATATTCCCCTGTTTATTCAATGTTTGTGGAGGTACTTGTTGCGCTACCATTTTCTGTGTTTTGATATCCCAGCTAGATGCAATAACCGATTTGAACTGGTAACGCGCATCTAAGTCAGCATTAAACTCAATTAAATCAGTTCCCCATGACACGACAAGCTCTGCATCTCCATCCACTTTGGGAGGGGCTACGGTTAGTTTTCCTTTATCAATAGATACGAGCAAACCATTCAATTGTGCTCTTGTTATAATAAAATCCCAATCTGTACAATTATATTTTACTAATTCAGGATACTGTGTTTGAGTCGTGGTTACATCAGCGGATAACCCAGAGTACTCTTTCACCACGGTAGAGATAATATCACTGTCTTTTTGTTTAATATAATTATCATTTTTACGAGCAACTGTCATTGCAATGGCTTTATCCCGACATTCAATGACTAATCGAGAAAAATTATCTTCACTAATAATAACACTTTGTTTTATCACAACACCTGAAAAAATTGGCGTAGTTTTAGATGCATAACCCGCTGAAATTGTTATTTCTGCTCCAGGCTTAAATGTATTTTGGTCACTTACAGGGAATTTTTTTTCTGGCATATTGCCATCAGCTATCACTAACCTTGCTGTAGGTATTGCATTAAGTGAAGAAGTTACCTCAACAGAAATGATGTTGATATCATCCTTAATTACCTTGCCAGCACTCGTAACCTCTAATGCTAAAAACTCACTTGAACCTTTCTCTGGTGAATTTGCCATGTATGTATCTCATTAAATTACTCATTATCTATGGGTGGAAAATACAAAGAAGTTCCTGGTTGTAAGCGTGTGCAGCTTTTTAATTGATTAAAACGTGCGACTTGCGGATAATAATTACAATTTTTATATATCTGATGACAAAGCAATGGCAGTGTATCTCCTGCTTTTACTACCACCATATGCGTTAAATCAGGAGAAGATTTATTGGCTAATTTTTCGGCTTCATCATTACTAATATACCCTGAAAATGCTAACCCTACTTTTGCTCTTAATGGAGCACCATTTGGTTTAAAAAGGGTATAATTAACTGACAACTTAGATAATCGGCCAATAAAAGCGATATCGCCCCAGTTCACTTCTACTATATTGGGTGTATGCTCTTTACCATTATATTCGTATAGAATTTTTTTTAACGCCATAAGCTGTTTTGTTACTTTTGAAGTTAACCCCGACGTTAAAATAGCACTCAAACCTTTTGTTACTACACCTGTTCCATCCAATACAAGATCAAAACTTAGTTCTTCTGCTTCATATCCTGCAAACTTTACTTCAGGTGCTATAGCGCCTTGTACTCGCTTATGTGAGTCATTGGATGTATAGTTTATTTTATACTCATGATTAATACTATCTGGATTAATCATCACTTCAAATGAAGTTTCACTCTTGCTTAATTCACCGTTATTCAGGTTACAGGCTATTATTTTTAACTTTTCTTTTTTTAAAGAAAGTGATAATGTCATTTATCGTTCTCGTTGTTCTTCTAAACATTTTTTTATCATATGTTTACATTGTATTATGATATCTTCCTTCATTGCTTCATAGCAGGGTTGCTGGTGATGCGTCATTTCATCTTCAATCAAAGATTTATTTGATGACTTACCAGTTACATGTATCATCATATTTTTTACATTCACACTCATTTTATAGTACTCTTTTTGAATAATTATAATTTAATTCAATCTCCTCAATTGCTACTTCATTTTTTGTTGAGTTAAATTCATCTACCTCCCACTTAATCGGCCATGCCCCGGAAAAACTCCATACCCGCGAAGGTAGCTTTTGCTCATCCAATAAATAAACCATGATAGGCATGGGTACAATAGGTATTGATAAATCAGATTCAAAAACTGCTTTACACCAAATGACTAATGGTGAAACCAGAGACGCTACCCCCCTTTTTAATACTAAACGATTGGCTTTAACACCATTAGGCAATTGATGCACATATCGGTTTTCCCCACCTTCACGTATCTCTTCTGTTTGCATTTCACTGCTGATACCTGTCACAGATTGAAACCCTGTATCTGGAACGGGTAATAACGAGCCCACAAAAGCCACCTTAAAGCTAAAACTAACGGGTTGTTTGAACTCATCTTCTAACCAGTTTAAAATACTCATATCATTTCATTGCTCAATCTATAAAGTATTTTTAAAGCTTACCAATCTATGCATTTTTGATCGTGAGTCCTTCATGGGCAATTTCAATACTATCAATAGCGACTTCATTACCATCCGATTTTAAATCTGTTGCAGTTATTTTTGTTGGCCATGCATTTTTTAGTGTCCATACCATGGTAGGTTTCTGTAATTCATTTAACAAAGAAATAACGACAGGAATGCGTTCAATCGTATTCATTTTTATTTTAGCCATCCAATCCCAAAAGCTATTATCGGAAACATAAATTCCTTTTTTCATCGTGACATTGCTGTATTTGGCAATTCCCGGCATTTTTACTGTTGAGTAAGTTGCACTATCTCCTGCTCGATATTCGATAACTTGATGTTCCGCATCTAGCCCTGATACTTCTTGAAATGATATTGTGTTAGTACCCCATTTAACATTAAAGTGAAATTTTGGCATTGGCCAAATGGTTTTTGATTCAACGGATCCATTATCTGCCATTTTTTTCTCCCAAGTAATTGCCTATACGTATTTTTGATTACAAATCGAATGATTAGCTAGGGCTTGTTAACAGGCGCTCGCTAATGGTTTCAACCTTTTTGCATTTCCTGCTCAAAAGTAATTTGAATAAACTCAGCTGGATGCGTGATCGCAACTAATACCACTACTTTCATTATGCCATTTAATATATCATCCGCATTCATTGTTTTGCCAAGACCCACTGCGACAGAGAAAGCCTCTGCAGCACTAGAGCCGGCAAGACCACCTTGGCTCCAAATAGTGGTTAAAAATGCTGTGATCATAGTTTCAACACTTAACCAGGTATGAGCATCATTGGCATCAAACACAAAGACTTTACATGCATCTTTAATGGATTGTTCCAGCATAATCATGGTGCGACGCACGTTAATATAGCGCCAATCTTGGCTATTGCCATCCAACGTTCGAGCACCCCATACCATAGTGCCCTCTCCTTTAAATACCCGAATCGCATTCACGGCTTTACCATCTAATGGCATATTTAAGTTTTGTTGTTCCTGGTTTGAAATAGTCACTGTTGGTGCTATCACGCTATTTAAACTCACATTTGCAGGGGCTTTCCATACTCCTTGCGTGTTATCCACCATAGTATAAACCCCAGCCATTGCTGCAGAGGGCGGCAATGTATTAAGAATAGTGGCCATATCAGATAACACATTTTTATAAACGGTGCTGACACTCAACAATGTTTGGCTTAAACGTTTTTTAGCAGCATTAATTTGTGCTGGGGTTGCAGGTTTAGCATCAGTTGCAGGAGTAACAACTTTATCACCTTTCTTTACTTCTGGTTTTGCTGGAGTACCTGGTACTAACTCCTCATCTGTTTTTGTTAGATTTGCAATCGCTTTCGCAAGCGCTGATGTTGAATCAGGCACTGGTGTAAACTCATTCATTATTAAGTTTTGTAGGGTTGTCAATGAATCACTTGATAATGAAGAGTACAACAGTGCCCCTTCAGACACATTAGATGTATTCAGCCAAGGGTAATAGGCCATTGAATACTCTAAGAAGTTTGTTCCTATGCTATTTCGAAAATTATCGATTTGGTTTGTTGTAGCTGATGGTTGATTTAAATCTTGATAACCATTCCAAATATCTACAATAGCAACACGATTTTGCATTGTGCCACAATGTAGCAATGCTTGCTGTTCTACAGCATAACAATCTTCCTGATCTAATAAAACGGCATCAGGCATCACCACAATGGTCGGCTCTTCTTCTTTTTCTAAAGGTCCAAAAGCGTTTGTAAAATCTGTTTGACTTATTGTACTGCTGTAATCTCCAACAGACATAATATAACAATTACCACCACCATTTTGGAAAAATAACTGCATGCAATAATATAAGAAATATTGATTTGAGGATTGCACAATTTTATATTTTGTTGTTGACTCAGTTTTTACACTATAAGTATGTTCACCCAAAATATCGAAAGGAGTATCAGCTGAACTGCCATCGCTTTTATCTGATACCTCTTGAAATTCAAACGAAGGTACGGGAGCCCCACCAAAATAGGTTTCAAATTCAGAAAGTGAACTAATTGGCCAAGGCTGATTGAGAATTGATTTCCCATTACTCATTGCTATTTCAGTGTAACCAATAAAAACAGGTACCGCAGTAGCCACTTCGACTATCGAATTTCCAAATGCATTTTTCTCTTGAATATAGACACCAGGGGTCTTCATTTGTGCCATTGTATGCTCCTTGTCTCAATAATTAACATATATATTGGCTATTTTTTGGTTTGAATTTTCAATAGTACTTTGAACTATTTGATGAGGTGACGCTACGGGTAAACGTTTTATCAATACCTGTTGGTTACTATCTAATAACTGAAACCAGTAGCGACTCCTTTCGTATAAAGGTATAAGCCTATTACTCCTCAAACACGTTGCTGTTTTGCCATTGGCTAACCGCGTTTTTCCTAAATCATTAAAGGCCAGTTCATTAAACTTGTCTTTAATAACATAATTCCCTTTAAATACTGTTTCATTTAACAGATAACTCCAGTATACGCTCGCCGTTTTAAATATTATAGTATAGTTCTGCACACCACGTATTTGATTTTTTCTTACTATATTATTCAACACGTCATTTGTTAGTTTTATTTTAATAATGCATAATGGTTTCTGTATTTTTTCTCGGCTTGTTAAGACCTCTCGCACACACACATTGTCGATTTCAATTAAATGCTTCGCTTCTGGGTATAGCCTGTAGTCATTGGCATGTTTAACCGTTTCTGTAAAATAATCACTTACAAAATAAAAAACCTTGTTATTTGCTGGATAGCACCAGTCTATAACCCTATAGACTAAATCAGTTTTTAGATCAACCTTCCACTCTAGGTAATTGTTTTTTTGAGTATTTATTATCGTGTTGCTCTTTACATAGTTAGCAAATCGAACCGTATCGTATAGTACATTGATACCACTGCTCATAGGCTTACAGATTAAACCCGCATTCTGTATAAACTTCTGTGAATCCTTGGTTAATTTAAAAGTTGGATCAGGCACACTATTATCTGCGAAATATTCTCCTTTTAAGCTTATTTGTAGTAGTGGTTCATAACTCATGATAGTTGATCCATTAATGATGCTCTTCTGTCGTGGGGCTTGCTATCGCAGAGTGCGTCGTTTTTATATCATCGGCATAGTAGGTTATCAGTTGCACCTGATACAGTAGTGATGGGCAATATTTACTTCCCATCATACTCCACAAATTACTTAACTCATGTAATGTTAAATTTTCTATTCGCATCGCTAATTTTTCAATGCCTGCATCAAGGCAAGGCGAATTATAATGATCAAAAGTAGGTTTGCGTTGGAAAAAACCGAGTGTATCGGATAACGTTGCCAACGATTCACTGTAGTTTTTACAATCAAAATGGGCCGCAAATAATAAATACAGGTTGAGAAATAAAGGAGGCTCATGCTCTACAACACTATTGCCTTGATGAATTCCCTGTGCCTGTAACTGCGGTGTGGTAATCCGTTGAATATTCACTAAGTTCACCACCAGCTTATTTTTAATAACATCCTGCTTTTCTTTTTCCATGTCATATAAATTAGAAACAACGACCAAGTCATTATGCAAACTATTTTTTCTTCGTAAAAAACTGTTTAATTGATCGGCTAATAGGGTTATAGCTGCATTAATCATAGGTCGTCTTTCTTTGTTTTGTATGTCTTTATAATCTAGCAGGTATAACAAACCTTTAAGTGGTTTTTTCTATGCACTTCCTTATCTTTACGTACGTTCATTCACCATCATTTTCGTTGCTTTTGCCATGTTTCTTTTTTATTTTGGGTTAAACTCGATAGTTTTCGAAGTCACACTCACTATTCATCCATTTGGATTATTAGAATGTTATCGTTTACATTGTATTATTTAGACGTCTTTTGGCATGTGGTGAAGCATTTAAGGGCATTTACAGTTGGATCATGTTCATAATCTCACGCGTAGGTCATCCTGTTTTTTAGTTTCGGGAGTTTTGTGGCCAAAAATCACTTTCACCATTTAGTCTATGTCTGTTTGATCACATTTTTTTAGGGAGCAACATTATGTCGGATACCCGTAATAATAATCACGATGAACCAAACCACTCAACTGAATCACGGGCGTCTCACGCACATTGCATAGCAAATTATCAGGCAAAACCTTTTAAAAACAAGCGATCAATTCTCACGTATTTTTTATTACTCGTTTACCTATTTTTATTTTTTTCGACTGGTTATTTTGCATTTATTCATCGCCCAACGGATGTTTTATTGCAAAGCCAACAATCATTATTAGCCAACGCCCAAAATCAGGAAACTCTGGTGTTATTTCGTTCAATGATTAAAGAAGAGGTAGCGAACCATCAAGCACGGTTAGCCACAGCAACTCAGGCATTTCATATCGTATTAGGTGGATTACTCGGATTTTTATCCGCATTAGGTGCAACCTTTATCTATAAAATCGAGAACCTACCATCGGATGTAAATTAACTATCTGAAGGATGCACTTTAAAGACTTAACATTATCTTATGCGTTTTTTCCTCACGAGGGATGGTTTTACCAGCCTCCTCAAGTATTATTATCCCTCTTGTTTCCATGTTAAGTCATCTGCTATTTCCGTCTATTTTTTTCATTTTATATCAGCGTTTTCAAAGTTTTTATTTCAGGTCTTTTCATCTCAGCCTATTATTCCTATTGTCTGTTTCCCCCCCTTCCTTTCCTTTCATCCACTTCATTTACCACATCCCTCACCTATATAACCCTTTTGCACTCTCACATTTTCTGGTTACTCCGTTCCTTTTAATTAATTGAGAATCCAGCGGAGTTTGTTCGTATAGACACGTCGTTTCTTCGTTTTCCCCCACGTTCCATTTCTCTTTTGCCTTGACGTATTTCACGACTTTTCTATTTTCGTTCCCTTTTTCATTTTGTTTGCCGCGCTTTAATCCTATAGCCCTCTTCAACCAAACCATTGCCTTAATCAGTCACGGTCGGTCATAGTTTGCGTTCCACTATAGTTTGTTGATATCTACGCATTTTGTTCATTACTGACACATCTGCCTGTTTCGCTTCGTTATCTTCAGGATCCATCCATAGGGTATCTATTTTTTGCGGTTGTACGTCCATCTCTATTAACCTCTCCTTTTGTGCCTTTGTCGATCTTATTTTGTTTTTATGTGTTTTTTTCATTAGTTTTTTACTGAGGGTATACCTCCCTTCGGTCGAACGCAATGCTTTATGTTTTAAGTGGCGCGTTGCTATACCTATGGCTGCGTTTGTCCTATTCTTTAGCTTTTTTATACGATTTAGTCTAAGCGAGGTTACTGTACCCGTCGTAACCTTCAATACTTCATCTGAAGGGTCATTATTCATCACTCCACCATCGATGTAGGGCACGTGGTCTATCCACACTGGAGAGAAAACCCCTGGGAATGCACCGCTCGCTGCTGCCGCTTTTGGAATTGGTACGTGGTCGTCTTCTGCTTTTTTCGAGCTAAACACTCTAAGCCCACATTCTTTCGCGATTAACGCGGCTCTTGTGGGTTTCAGCGCCGTGGCTGTTATTAGCAGGTCCTTCGGTGAGTCCTTTTCGTTGTAGTATTTACCCATCACCAGTCTTGCCTTTCTTATCACTCCAAACGTATAGTCATCGACGGGATTTTTCGCTGCTTTATGAACCAAGGCGCTCACAGGGATCAAATCTCTGGCCTTCTCCACGTCGTCATCACTTGTTAATTCCATAATTTCGTCATTTAGAAACTCGCTCAATCGCTCGAGTGCTGGTTGCACGAGTTTTCCTATTTGTTGTCGCACCTTTTGTGTGTCTGACTCTGTTGCGCGTTCAGAGGCCCACAGTACAGCGCTTGCAGCTGTTCGTTTGTTATATCTTTTAAATGTCTCTCTTGTGACTAGCGTTTTCATTGGTATTTTGGCGGCTCTTTCGATTTCATCATTACTCAACCGACTTGCCACGAGAACTGCCGTTATTGCTCCCGCGGAACTACCGCCCACCACTGTATACTGGTTCAAGTCTAGGTGTTTCAATGCCGTTCCATAAGACCGCCCCTTAGCTCCTCCACCTTCCAGGCTCAGCCCCTTCGTTATTGCTTCCATCTTTAACTCCCTTCTATTTCCGGTTCGTCCCTGGTCGAGTTACGCTACTTTCGTAAAGTTTTTTGAATTTCATTTTCAGTCTCACACTTGTGGGTGTCGAGGATATTCGTTTCTGTTTTCGCGTCCGTTCTTTTCGTCTTTTTCGTTCTTTCTTTGTATATCTGTTTCAATCTTGTTTTTCTTTCGTCCCTCTAGACCTATTTGTTTTTTATTTTTTTTTTGACTCGCGTATCATTTTCCCGAATTTTTTCATTTCATCCGTTTAGTTTTTTTCTCTTTTTAGCGCGTTTGACTTTTTGTAGTTTTCCATGTTGTTTTACTTTGTCGTCCATGTATCGTCTTCGCGTTCCTTTACGCGTTTCACAAACGCTGATTGAATGTTTGCCTTATTTAATCACGCAATGGCTCCCAATAAAGTGTTTAATGATGATTATTTGCTAATAAAATAGAAAAGGACACCCTATAATTAGCCTAAGCACCCCACTCCCACCGCCAACCCATCCCTCAAAACTACCCCGCTCCGCACCCAAATCCACCACCGTTTAACATACGCCTCCACAACCTCAACCGGGGCTGCTTGCTCATAAAGCCGAAGGCATTTGTCACGATGATTAATTAAGGTGTTTTTGGCCAATAACACGCCTAAACCCGCGGAAGGTCCTAGACGATAGCCAAGAAAATCAAACTGTTTTGCAATTCGCCCAATAAACGTTTTATCTGGCGCTTTTTCCATGTGCAGGGTATTTAGCACCTGATTCATTAAGCGTACGGCTTTTCTCAACTGCCGTTTAGTTCGAGTGAGTACCACCCAATCATCCATGAATCTGATATACAATAACTGATGTTTTTCAGCAAAGGCTGATAACCTGTTATCCAAATCTGATAACGCAATGGCACCTAATAAAGGGCTTAATGACGACCCTTTGCTAATACCCTGCTCAGTCAAAAACAGTTCGCCATTGACATCATCTAAATGATGTAAAAATTGCTTAATTAAATCCAACACCATGCCATCATTAATAAAACACTGTAATTGTTTTATTAATAAATCATGTTTTATCGATGCGTAATAAGATTTCACATCAGACTTTACAACATGCACATAGCAACCACAGTTAAGGGCGACTTTCATGACAGCTTGTTTGACACCACCATGACCTTTGGGGTGATAACACTGTTTACTCAAATAAGGCTGCAAAGCTTTCGCCAGCACGAGCGACATGGCTTTTTGCACGAGTGCATCTTCTGCCTGCCAAACCCCAATGGAATGGCAATCGATTTTACATGCTTTACAGGGTGAAAAAGTATACTTCCCTTGACGTAATTGTTGTTGAATACGGGGTTTAATGTGATCCCAGTGAAAGCGCAAATGCCACACCGAATTATTAGGATGACTCTTTTTACGACTGTGGCACACCCAGGCATATGCCTCATTTAAGGTATCATCATGGGCGATTTGCTCAATCAGTGTCATTGATTGTATTTCCTAGTCCTTCACTACTGATTGTTTTATTCACTTCCAGCGTCATATTCGACCCCATTGCAGCTAATAATCGTTTAAGTATTTCAATATCTGGTGTGGGGTCATGAGTTATGTTCTCATTCTCAATTAATCGCTTCTGATAGAAATATTCCAAATACCCTTGATTGTGGCTAACACAACCCATGGACTCAAAACCCACCAGGGTTAGCGTTTTGATAGAAGGGTTATTAAAATGCCACGTTGTCGTAAATAATTGAGTTAAGCCTAACGCTTGTGCCTGGCGACAAGCCAATTCCGCCGCCTGTCGCCCAAACCCTTGCTGTTGATAATCAGTACCGGTCCAAAAGTAAAAATAGCCCACTGATGCCGACCATTCATAGCTGACCACCCCCACCAACCCATAGTCCTGATGCAATACGGCAAATAGTGCACGTTGTGGGTTTTGTTGCTGTTTGTGAATAAATTGTTGCACCGCCGCAAAGCTATCAAGGGTATAAAGCCGGGTTAATGCAGCAATTGAGGGATTACGGTACTGCAACAAAAACTCACTACCATGCTGTATACCTAACGGCTCTAACCTAAGATCGCCCTGTTGGGCCTGTGATGGAAAATACCAAGTTAATTGAGCACAGTGCTGTTGCCACCGCGTTACTTCCCCATATAGCTGTTGGGTTTGAGCATCATCAGGGTCTAGTGCCAAAGCTTGTTGCAAGCAGTCCACCGCTTGTGTGGTATAACCGGTGCTGTAATAACATAGCCCCAAGTTGTGGTGTAAGGCTAAAGACTCACCCTCCCATACAATACAATGCTTAAACAGTTGCTTGGCTAAGCGCCAATGGCTTAAATCCACCGCGAACAACCCTAAATTAAAGGCAAAATTATGCTGTTCTTTCCCCAGTGGAAAGAAGTTTTCCCAACATCGGGTTAATACCTCACACCAGGTGAGCCGTTGGCTAATGGGCACCCCTTGCTCTAACAATCGAGGCAAAAACAGGGCCAACACTTTATAATCAAACTGGCTTAGCCGACAATAACTGAGCATTTGGTCTGGAGTGAGTTGCTCCAGTTGATCATGCAAGGCTCGTTTAATCACAAAAAAATCATCACCATTAAACCCTTTCACGATTTTTTCGATGGTGTTGTAGGTGCGAGTGCACTCATAATCACCGGGATTCACTAAAATGGCTTGTAACACTAGCCCACCCAACCGATGTTTTTGTTGACAACACCAAATACGATGATCCGAGGATGGTTTTTCACTGCTAAAAAACCGTGTTATCACATCAAAATTAACAGGCAACGAAAAACTGCCATGAGCGGTGAGCGAAGGAATGGGCATATGGGTTAACCAATCTCGATCATACCCGCCTTGATCAGCGCTCAGCACTAACAGATTATCTTGGGTTAATCGCCGCAGTTGAGCCATAACACTCAATGCCCCTACAGGAATTAATAAGGGATTACTCATCAGTCGGGTTTGATAATAGTGCAATAACCCATTGATGGTCTCGGCGGTCAGTGCTGTTTGTGCCGCTAATGTAGTACACCATTGCTCAAGATGGTCGATAGGTTGCCAGCGATAATGAGGCACTTGTTGAGCAAATGGGCCTTTGCCCTCGGGATTATCCTCATGAGTATTATTTTCGGGTTGATCCCGCTTATCGATTAATGCCACTTCACCACTGTACCATTGCCCATAATGGTAATAGACCAAGGCTTGAGGCAAGCTATCATAAAAATAATTGGCGATGGTAATCAGTGGATTAGTGGTATTAGCTAACCACGGGACTAATTGATCATCCCCTTTTGCCGCATCATAGGGGATCACCTGTGCCAGCCCTTTTTTAATATAAGGCGTTAAATAAGGATGATTAGCTAAAAACGCCCGATTATTTTCAACAAAATCACTGATTAATAACACCAGTGGTATATCATTTATATCAATCAATTGACGGTCGGTTGTGTATACCCCCACTTCATTCCATTTTTTGGCCAGTTTTTTTAATAATAAATAAGAAAAACGGCCACAGCCCGCCCCCAGCTCTAACAAATAAATAGGCTCCCTACAATTAATTAAATCATTAGTTAAGCCTTCCTTTAAATAATTCACGATAATAGTTGCATAGTGATCTGCTAAAAGGGGTGTGCTGGTAATATAATGGGGCACGTCGCCTTGCCGCCAGGCATTGATACCCATTTGTTGAAAATACGCCCGTTGCATTGCCCATATAGGAGATTGGTGAAAGGAATGATACTCCGCCCCCGGAATCGCTGTTGAGGCAGGTACAGGGCATAATGGCATGGGTAATAATGTCTCCTGTTGTTGGGCATGACTTGATGTTTGCCATAAACTGGCAATGGGCAATTCAGTTGCCGGTTGGCTATGTGCATTGGACGGTTGGCACTGCGTAGATGTTCGGTAATTAGACATTTTTTTCCCTCGCTACATGGCCATTAACCGTTGTTTACTATTAATAGGGCTTGTTGGATTTGCAGGTGATTTTTCCCAACGCTTTAAAAACTGTACGGCGGCCGTGTCTTGCTCTATTTTTTGATATTCCTGCAGCATGGCCTGTTTTAATTGTGCCTTGCTTATTGTTAATGATTGGGTCTGAAATTCTGCTGCTGATTCTGTTGCCATACATTTAATTAATGACGAATCGGTTAACATGATGGCTTGACGTAACACGTGTAGAGCAATGTTGTTAATGTTAGAACCTGTGAGCACAAAATCATTGGCAAGTTGTTCCAGATTGATTGCATTATCCAATTGCACTTTATTCCCTAAATACTGTTGCCATAGGGTTAACCGCTGGGCACTATTGGGCACTTTAAACTGAATACTAAAATGCATACGCCTTAAAAAGGCAGGGTCAATATTTTCTTGATAATTACTGGCTAACAGTAATACTCCATTAAACGTCTCGATGCGTTGTAATAAAAAGCTCACCCCTAAATTACTGTTTTTATCTTGATGACTTTCTACCTGGGTGCGCTTGGCAAATAAGGCATCAGCTTCGTCAATCAATAATACACATGGGTTACGCTCAGCCTCATCAAACAGTGCCGCTAAATGTTTTTCGGTTTCACCTATCCACTTACTCGCGATCCTTTCTAAATTGGCTTGATAAAGGGGTAATGCTAACTCTTTTGCCACAGCTTCAGCAGCAATGGTTTTACCTGTACCAGGTTGCCCCCAAAATAACGCAAATAGCCCTCGGTGTTTTATAATGCCTGCTTGCCGTAACGGCTGGCGTAACTGAAAAAATTTAATTAATTCCATTAAATTCTGTTGGGTGCTGCCTGCCACTACGAGCTGTTGTAAATTCCAGCATGGCTCCACACGTATTGCCACATTAGCTAAGCTAGCAGTGGTCATATCCTGACAGGCCGTTAATACGCTATCTTGGGTAAGCGGTGGTGGGTTACTCGTCTCTTGTTGTATTTGCTGCAGCTGTATGCAGACTTGTAGCATGGTTTCGGGTGTTAAATGATAATGGTTAACTACACTGTGCCAATCAATATCAGTTTGCTGAACCTGTGGGGGTATGTAAGCCTTGATCAATTGCTGCCAATACTGCACCTGCTGGTTAACCGTGAGCGGGGTTAGACTAAACCGCAAGGGTTGATGAAGGGCCAGGCAAGTTGGCCAGGGGGTAAAATCTGCGTTACCCACTATTAATCGATTATCACCTAATGCTATCCACTCCCCTATCAAATAGGCCGCTTGTGGGTATTTATGTAAAGCCTCTAAACCATCAGGCCAATATAAAATAGCATTATTAAAGCTGATAAAGCACAGTAAGTCCTTCAGTAATGGGACGGGCTGTTCATACACACTCCAACGATCTGTCGTAAGCTCATATATTGCCTGTTGTTTTTCTCGAGCAATACCTATCGCCTGCAGTTGCCGTGTATAGTTTGACTGTCCTTGTAATTGCACCAATTTAACAGGTTGCAGGTTTAACGCCTCAATAATCGCGGTATCCAATACACAACAGGGATTATCGTCTCTACTGGGTGAAGCAATGAGCTGCAAGCACCAATTACGGTCTTGAGCCGGTGGTATCGGATACGGCACGCTACTTTGATCAAATAATACTGCCAGTGTTTTATTCGGTGTCAACTCGCGATGTATAACGGGCAAGTGATCATCGTTTATAAGCAACAATTGCCAGACAAATAAAATCGAGTCAGCACCTAATAATACTGTGTAATGTTGTTGCTGCTCATGAGACGAACAAAGCAAACGTAATAAAATATCAAGGCAAGGCAAACCATCAGCCGATTTTTTTTGCATTTTTGCCAATATATGTTGATATATCGGCTGTTGGCTCGCTAATACCACCATTAAAACGATAACAACCATAATGTTATCAAGTCCAAACCGGCTCATCAGTAATGTCACGGGAGGGAACTGTTCAATGGAATCGACCAGTTCATCCCGTTGCTGAGCCCACTGTTCGGGTGTTAACTGTACTGCCCCCACACGATCCGAGGTTTGTTGTTGAAACAGCGCAAATGCCGAATCAATGATATAAGCAACTTGTTGTATTGCGTTATCAAAAGGCTTCATAGTGCTTTATACGCTTCATGAGGGGTTATACTAATTAATAACGAGTATTTTTTATCGACTATGGTTAATGGATAGCTTGCTCGACCCTATATCTAAATCCACGGCACCATTTACGCCAGGAACACGTCCATTTTCGGAGTGCTGCCAAAATAACCAACCTTGTTGACGCCAAACTGAAGGTAACGCTCCCAATTGTTTACTATAATCTGCCACCCATAATGGGTATTTGCTTAAGCGAGGGTCATTTAAATATTGTCTGGCAAAATATAAATCACTGTAAATAATTGGAGTTTTTTGTGTTCTTTCTTCAACAATTTTAAGCCATGTGATCACCCTTTGTCGTAGTAATGCCGGTTCAGTATTATCCAATATTTCTACATCCAACACAGGGGGTAAATCCGTGGGAGTTAATTTGCGAATAGTATTAAGAAAGTGTCGCGCTTGCTCCTGTGCGCTTTCAGAGGCATAAAAGAAATGATAAGCCCCTCGCTTAATGCCTACCGCACGCATCCCATGCCAGTTATTTTCAAACTGAGGATCTGTAAAAAAAACGCCTCCCGTAGCCTTAGCAAAGGCAAAATCAATATTATTTTTTGCTACTTTTTTCCAATTAATCGTACCCTGATAATAGGAAACATCAATACCATGAATCAGTTTATTCCCTCCACCGGCAAACAAGGGTGACGTATTAAAAACCAACGTGAGTGTCGTTGCTATTAAAAACAACATCAGTATTAATCTGAAATAGTGGTTTAGTTTGATTTTTGAGCGCAAATCCATTTTAGTTGTTTCCTGTATTGAGTGAATTACTTGCTTTGTTGTCTTTAGTTTAATACGCATTAAAAATAAACAGCGGGTAAAAACAACTGTTTAGATGGTAAAACATAGGAATAGTGAGAATATTTATTCATACATTCAATGTCATAAACACCATCAATAAATAATGCAACAAGAGGGCAAAAAAAAAGCTTGTTGTGAAACAAGCTTAAAGACAGAGCGTCCTGCTAAACAACGCTCACCACGGAGTATCAGGAAGAAAAAAACCAAACACATCGATCAACAAAAGGATTATCACAACGTTTTATATTTGTGCAGTAAACTCGATGTAACTGTTACCTGTAGGTTTAACAAAATTTTCTTTAACACCTTTTATGCCATTATAAAACTTAACCTTACCTAATTCTTTTTTTAATTCACCCTCCCATAACATTGTTAATGGCTCATTTTCACTCAATAAACAGTTTTTGGTATAAATGATGCTGTGTTCATTTATACCAAAACAAACAGGAAATTCTTTGCCGTCAACGCTACCATATTTTACACCACTGATAACTAATGAAAGACTGACTCGGACTATCTCACTGGATGTCCCTGCATCAAGCAAATCCAATTCGACTGGATATGTCAATAACAAACCATGAAATTCACTTCCAGTCTCTAGCAAAAGCTTATTTGTACTGTAAGACATAAAAAATATCCCTTTCCAAAAATAATTTTATTTGGGTACACATATAAAGCTTACACCACCTCAATTTTTTATAATGGATTTTATCTGGACAATTCATGGTAAAAGCTATTAATCATCATCCATTTCTGCCTCTTTCAACAATTCTTCTAATGAACGTAGTTCTTTATCAAACGCCTCTTTAGATATAGTATTAATGCTTTCGTCAGTTTCATTGTGTAACTCATCTGGTAGATAAAAAATGTCATTTTCGTCTACTTCTAAATCATCTTCGGCATCTAACGATAGTTCTTTTTCAAATACTGAATCAACACCAGGCATTTCAGTCTGTTCAGCAGTCACATCAATATCAATGGATATTTGATCCGCACTGTCTTCAACGTTAGTCTCATCAGGATTAGGGGGAGAGTTCGTCTTACTCGTTGTATTTATAGTCGGTTCTATAACATCCAAATGGTCAGAACATTCAGTAATATCAATGTGTGTATTTTCTAACCTGGGTGGTACTAACTCACTTAGTGAATGCGTTTGCAAACTAACTGTTGCATTTAACTGAAACAGTTGAAAGACATTCACTTTAAAGTTATCAACGACCTGTTTTAGTTCATAATATTCAGCGTGTATTCCTTTTTCACTAGTGACACCATTGAATGAGGTATTACCATAAGCTCCATCATTGGAAAAGAGCTTATTGATTATCATACATTCATTTATGCCTAGTTGCATGTAATGGCATATTTCATAATATTTACTGTTCTTCACCACAACATTTACAGGTAGTTTACCTACAACCATCTGAGGGCAGAAAACAACGTCATGTAAGCTATTTGTAAAGTGATTTAACTTTTGAAAAAAAATCAGGCTACTCGATAAATTCCTCATTTTTTCTTTGTAAATGGGTACTGATGACAGTTTATTAAAAACTGTTTTTATACACTCATGTATAGTAATCGACAGTTCCTTTTTTGTTGTTTTTTCAACCTGCTTATCCACCGTCTGTTTTTTTTGACCAACTTCAAAAGCACCTTGTATTATACAGTCTTTGAGTAGCCTATAATAATCAACCAGATCTGTACGACTAATGTTATGGACATAGTGATTAACATTAAACTTACCATATACACATTGCAATAAAAGTTGATTAATTCCTTCAATAATGCTTTTAATAATAGTTTTATTACTCAACGTGGTTTTGGATGAAAGCCCAGATACACTTTGACTACGGTGCACATCACATAAACAGTTAAAAATAACGATGACTTCAACTAACTTTTTAATATAATTATTCATCCAAGTGTGGGAATAATAGTGAGTATTAATATTTTCTAATCCAACTCTTGCTTCAAGGTATGGTATCAGCCAGTGTTGATAACAAAGCATTAACTGATTCCGACATTGATACAGAGAAAATCCTGATTGGGTTTGACTTAAATCTATTACCCCCTGTTGCACTGAGTTAAAAGGCATGACGACATCAGTACCTTGGTACTTGAATACAGGCCAGGGTAACAATGCATGCGTTGACTCATTTGAATGTAATGAATGCCAGCCTTTACAATAAAGTTCAGAATAAGCATTGCTCATAGTATATTGCTGGTAAAATTTAACGACAGGTTTAAGCGTTTGACTTATCTCTTTATACGCTTTTTTCCCTATTCGTTTTTTTAGTCGTTGATGACTATTATCAAGAGTACTAAAGGGTATAATAAAGAACACATCATCTCGTGTTTCTTGTTCATCCAGCAATGTGGCTAGTTTTATTTCAATATACTGAAGTATATTATTAAGCTTACTGATTGAAGCATTTATTTTATTTTTTATCATCGTCTATTTTTTAAAAGACCTGCTTTGAATAGAAAGATTACCCAAGCGCTTTATACTTTCCCTCAACCCAGATTTCATTTCGTGCAAAAAGCGCCACTAGCGCCAAAGGTTGAGTGGTCAAAAGTTCACTAAATGAACTTTGCCAAGTCAGGTATTCACCATAAATTTGAATAGGGTTGTCATAATCCTGCTGCCAATCAACATCTAAAAACACCGCCCTGGTGATCAAATCATTACAATAACCCTTGTCAGATGAGTGTAAACAAACTAGACGGCGCTTATTAACCAACATTAAGTCCTTTTCTAATACCATATACATAAAACTTGATTTTACCCATAAGGGAATCTTGGCTTTAAGAGTATATAGGTCGATATGATTGACGTAATTAAAATCAGGGAAGTCGTTATTCACAACGGTTACAGAAGACACTTCATTATTTGGTTCAGTTACAACATGACTCTTTTCTCTTCTTTTACTTGCAATACTATTTACTTGTTTTATTTCTTGCTTTCGATGAGCGTTACATTCTATTGTATTATGTTTATTTTTAAGTATTTTATCTTGTACTATCCAACGATTCAGTACATCAATAGAAAATGAACGATAGGTCATTAATGGCAGATATTTATTTTTTTGATTTCTTTTCGATTTTATACAGCTTAAATCATCAAGCCATTTACCGATATAATTTGCATTGTCTTTATTTAATTGATAGTGAGCATTCAACGAATATAAATGAGTCAATCTGGAATTTATTAATACTGGCCTGTTAAGACCTAAGATATCAATCGTCACTCGGCCTTTGCTTAAATTTACACCGGCAAAATGAGTAGCACACCACTTCTTAAAATTGCTATCGACATCAGTATTAGAGATAGAATTCCCATGACAATCACGTTGGTCTGGAATCCACTCTGGGTTACGCCAAATCAATTGCTGAACATCATCTTTACTGTATTGCTTCCAATCTTTATAAAACTGAGCGACTTGATCAAATGGATATGCACAACCATTGATCGGATGAAAACGTATCCAATCCCTTGGGTTATCGTGATAAGGATTTACCAGTAATGACTGAGAGTCCCGCTTGTCAAAACCTTCGTTATAGGCATAGGAAGACAGTTTTTCATCGCTGCTTTGCTTCTTTTTATTTTCTAATAGCGGGTACTGTATCCCTTTATAGTAATGACTACATTCTATGCAAGTATACATCAAGTTACTTTGCTCATACGCCAGCCAATAAAATCCAGGTCGGATAAGTTGTATACTTTGCTGTTCAGTACATTTGTGTGGTTCTTGCTTACGATGAGGTAACACTGTTTGACAGTAACCCCAAACTGGCCGATGATGACTGACAATACCATTACCTGATACCATTAAAGGGGTTTCACAATAAGCACAGTTACCTTCTGTCAAGGCCTGACACGACTGAACCAATTCATCGCAGGCATATAAAGATGAGTCAAACGCTGCAGCAGTGAAGCCAACGATCACTTTATCTTTATAGGCTGTTCCATTTTGAGTTGCTGGTAGCCTTTGAGTAAGAAAAATGACATTATCCACTAAGTCTGGCGCATAGCCATTAATCTGTAAAATGTGTCTATCAAAATTACTGAGCAAACTAAATTTATTACCCACACTTAATTTTTCAACTAATTGTTGCATTTGATAAACAGCAGCTTTTTGTTTATTTTTTATAGCTTCTGGCAATTGAACTGGCTGAAAATCAATCGATATCATAAATTAATTCTTAATTTAATATTATTTACATGAAGGCAATGAACAGCCGCACAAAAAAAATTGCAACAAAATATTTTCTAGTTACTATTATTTTCTATTCTTAATGATTGGTTAGGCTTGTAGCTTTGCAAAGTAAGTTCACCCAATTCATTCAGTACCATCACTGCATGTGCCTTAGTACTTTCGACAAAGTAGCTCCAATTCCTACCTGATTGCGACAATGTTTGAGTCTGTACTGGCATTGATTCCAACAATACTTGCATTTCATTAAAATAATGGTTGACTGACTCATTCAATGAGTCTTTATCTAAATCAGTTACCTGAATAGCGTATGATAGCTGATATACTGCTAATGCTAGATCTGCAAAGCCAATATAGCTCCCTTGCTGAATCCAGTTTTTGGTAATATTAAATAACTCTTCCTCTTTCAATGGAACAACTAGCTGAGGGCAGTTTAATTTTGTTAAAGCTATTGGCACTAAAGCTTTATAATAGTCACATACTTGTTTGTATCGGTTTTCAGTTGAACTGTCTTTAAGCTCCTGTTGTACAATCGTTTTCTGATAAAACCTATAGTGACTGATAAATTCACTCACTGTTTGAGCTTTCATCAGTGCATATTGACTTGCATCTTCATTTAAACGCTTAGTATCATCATCTATAGTTTCTTGACTAGCCACAAAATTGTATAAATTAGTTTTTTCATCTAGATTCAAAACCTGAAATAGAGCATGTTTTTCTAAACCATACATCTCAAGAAACTCATTATTCTTTCTGAATTTTTTTGTACTTAGTAAACCATGCTTATCTAAAAAAGCAACCACTTTAGATTCTTCAGCATTCTGATTAATCACATTCAACTCATTAATCGGAATTTGAAACAGTCGGGTTGGATGGACAAACAAGTCCAATTTACTAATAAACAGTAGTTCTACAGCATGCAACCCTTTCAAAATACTTTTAACCAAATCAATTTCATTTTTAAATGAAAGCATTAAATGATTTGATGAAATGGTATCATTTAACCATTCTTCTCCTTCAGGAATACATGAGATAATAATTTCAGCATTACTGGATAGGTCTTCCTTGCTGATTACCACTGAGTTTATTGAGATACTCATAGCTTAACTCTCACAAAATATAGAAGTAATGACCTCTCTTCATATTCAACAATCATTTATTATTTAATTTGTTAATAATTTCACATGCACTATCACCAACACTATTAAAGTTATCCGTGCTATTTTTTAATAATGCATTCACTTTATCAATAATAGGTTCATATTTTTCAACATCACCACTTGATAACATTTGTGCCATTGCCATACCAATAGCAGTCAAACTAATGGTATTCACATTTCTCATTTGATCCGTTGCATCTTGTACAGCAATAGCCGCTGACTGTGAGAGAGATTGATGTACTTTCTCCACAGTAATATCATTTTTTCCGTCAGTAATTGAACCATTATGCTCATTCGAATTATTTTGATTTTCGCTATCCATTTTTTTATCTCAATCTTTCTAAATTATTTATTCTGTTTCATTCGATCCAAAATACTTTTTTTTGCGGTACTATGCTCATTTTCTCCATGTGTAACTTTGCCATTGCCACCATTATTTTCTCCACCAAGTTTACTCTGACTGTTATTTCCATCGCCTGTCATTCGGTCATGATCATTATTAGTCGTTTGACTACCCGTTTGTTCTGTAAAGCCATTCGACTTTTTAAATTTTGAGCATGTGTCTTTCGATGGTGTTGGTTTTGAGCTTGAAGAAGTATGCAAAGGAATACCCAGCAGCTTAGCACACGTTGCCGTGGCTGAGGCGGTATTAGACATTTGGGCATTTTGCTGTGCTGATATTGCATTATGCATGGCCATACCTAAAGTCTCAGCCGATACAATATCCAATAACCTAGCCGTTTGAGAAGTAGTATTCTCTTGTATAAAATTATTTAGCTGTTTTACTGAATCACTAATTTGCGAATTCACATAATTTTCATCTAATTTTGAAAAACAATTATCTTTATCAGACACAATAGCACCCCTAAATATATCATTATTCCTTAACTCTTAGAGTTACACTTTGGATAAGTGACTAGATAAAAAAACAAAATTATCAATAAATTTAATCAAGGAGTATGTATATTACATAATAAAAGGTATACGTTACTGAAAGTAACTTATCAATAACGCATACCAATGGTTAAATATCAACCACGGCTATTACTTTCTAATCAGGCAAAAATCTTCTTCGAAGAAGTACCTGTAGCCGCTGTGTCAATCGCATATAAAGTTGCAATACCTTGTGTCGTTGCTGCTTGTGCCGTTACTGCAGCTTGCTGTTGTCCAGTCGTTGCATTATGTGCAGCATTGGATAATGCTTGACTGGTAGCAATCATAAAATTACCCATTGCCGTTGCTGGAGCATCACCTAATACTTTTGTATTAACCTGAGTGACCGAATCAGTAATTTGGTTATTGACTGAAGTTGGGAATGACATAATTTAAGTTCCTTTCTACTGTGAGTTAACGTTCAGGAATGTACCTGAACAGCATCAACCTTGCTGTGTAAATTTCACACAGCACCAGGTTACTTTTTACCAAAACTATGGATTTACATTAATGTTTTCAACAATATTCTTATCTTTAAGATTTATTGAAAACAGCTTTGAAACACTCATTGTCGTAGCAGCTTGAGCTGATATATTATTCTGTTGTTGAATTGATGTCGCATTATGTGCGGCATTTGCAAGCGCCAAGCTCGTTGATAATAATAAATTCCCCATAGCAATTGCTGTTGAGTCACCAATAACGCACACACTGGTTTGTGTTACTGAATCAGTAATTTGACTGTTAACAAGTGTTGGAAAGGCCATTTAACCTCCTAGTTGTCCTGTATTTTAAATAAAATATTCCCTTCACAAATCATTTTTTATACCCTTAGGGCATAAGGGGTTTGATCTCAGCACGCTTGACTACAAAAAGACGGCGGGAATGGTGTTTACGCTGGAGCCTTTAACTGCCTCTCAAAAAACTGCTCGTTTAGGGTACAAGTTTATGGTTAATCGTTTCATGTTCATCCATAAATAGCTTCTTCGTACTCATTACACTGACTGCTTGAACAGATATATTACTTTGAATTTGTGTATCTGAGGCATTTTGGGCTGCATTAGCGAGCGCAATCGAGATAGACTGATTTAAGTTAGTCATCACAGTTGCTGGCAAAATGCTTTGATTTAGCATACTAAAATTAACTATTGAACTTGTAATCTGGTCATTTATCCCTCCTGGAAAAGCCATTTTCTTATTCCTTTTATAAAGTTAAAGCTACTGGCTGTACTAAAACGATTTTTATCTACATTTGATAGACAGCTTAGGCAAAGTTGATAATTCTTTCATGGATAAAACTATTAAACAGTTGGATAAACCTCTTTATTAATATATGGCTTAATTCATGATAACCATTCATTTTATATACTCATGCTTTATAACTTAATACCTTTCGACTATAACCATTGCCATTCACACAGAGATAGTAGAAATGGGTAGTCACAAGATCACTATTCACATGGGAACCCATACCAGATCGAAGTGTTCAAAAAAATACAAACACCATTATTTTTACAATATTTTTAGTAACTTTTAACATGATGTCGATAATATCATAGAATAGAGTTGGCTTTAATTAGCATACTTAGTTAGTTACTTTAATAACAAACATATTCAATGAATAATTCTTACCCAACACAAAGTACACTTATGAACACTGCCTCTATTCTACCGTCAATTAAAAATCACTTTACTCTCTCACATGATCATCAACCAACTCAACATTTATTTTTAACGCTGAAACAGTGCTACACATAATAGATCAATCACACAAACTTCGAATAGTCAATTTAGATTTATATTGCATAGCTGTTAGTTTTCTCACTTTACACAAAGATGTTACTATAATTTTTTTAATGTATTGAATCTTAACATTTTTTTTCGCAAACAAGATCTCATTAAAAACATACAGCATCAAAAGGATTTTAGTATGTCATCCATGCAGATACACTGCAAATCAATAACCAAATATCAAATTAACTATGAAAATTTAATTGATGATATCGAAAGCCTGATGTCAGCTGTCTTATCTACGCTCAATATTTCATACGCAATGATAGATATCCATTCGCATATTCACTCTACTCAATCTATCATCATACATACATTCAACGAATACGACCTCATACATAATAAGGATGAAATTAAAGACACTGCTCTTAAACTTAATAAAAGTATGTATTCGGATACTGAGCATAACTTACTCAAGAAAAAACAGTTTATTTTTTCACCATCGATACTACTATTTAACAATGAAACCATTGGACACCTTATTCTGGCATTTCAAAAACCCACCTTAGCCATTAACAGTATAAAAGACATTACTCACCGTGTATTATTTTGTATTAATTATACAATTTACAAACATATTCACCAAAAGCAAAATAATATTTCAGTACCTAATACTGACTATTGGATTGGAAACAGTAAGCAACTTGTAAACATTGAAGAATTCACTCATAAAGTAGCCAAAGTAAACTTACCTGTATTTATCATGGGAGAAACTGGAACGGGTAAAATTATTACCGCGTATGTCATTCACTATTTGAGCAATCGAGCAAATAAGCCCTTTATTGTATCAAATTGCTGTGAGTGGGGGGATCGAAATACTTATAATGAACTTCAACTTTTAATTAATAAAGCAAATGGAGGAACACTGTATCTTCGAGGCTTAGATCACTTATCAGATAAAGATATAAAGCTTATAAACAATCTGTGGAAAAGTAATGCTTCGTTAAGCATCAATAATGCTGTTAATGTTAGAATTATAGCCTCTTTATCAAGTTCATTTGATAACAATACTCTTAATTGGTTTACTTATGACTATCTATTTATTACATTACCTTGTCTAAGAGACAGGAAAAATGACATTCCAGGATTAATACGTTTTTTCCTCACCAAATATTCACATATAAAACAAATTACTCTGTCAGAAGAATGTATAAGTTTATTATGTTCATATCACTGGCAAGATAATGTAAAGCAACTAGAACGTGTTTTGTCTAAAATTGTAGTATTAGCTGATTCATTTCACATATCATCTGATGATTTACTAAAGTTAATACCCAACATTAATGAAAACATATTCTTACAAAGTCCACTCTCACTCCAATCAAACAATAATAATTCTTCTAGCGACAAATCGTCCCCCCTCCTCTCAACTAATCACGCTAGATTCAACTACCCCATATCATCTAAATCAATTATAAACCATATACTTTATGACCAACCACTGGAACTTTCTCATCAACACCCAGCCATTTCTAGAGCTGTAAAATACATTATAAATAATTATATGAGAAACATTTCGCTTAGTACTATTGCAGAGTCTGCATGCATTAGTTCATCTCATCTTTCATTTTTATTTAAGAAAATCATTGGATGTTCCTACAAGCAACTTTTAATTCAAATAAGGATAGAGCATGCAAAAAAAGCACTTGCCTACCATCCCAATAAAAAAATCCTTAATATTTGTCTAGATTCAGGGTTTAATGATTTTAGTAATTTTGAAAGAACTTTTAAGCGAGTTGTTGGTGTCAGCCCTGGCGAATACAGGAAAGCTTAATATTATCCTTTAAATAATTACTGGTTTATGGGCAAAGTCTTTACTGACTAGCAGGTTCTACTCCCTCCCCTAAGAAGGGCTTTAAAGGCAGCCATCAAGTGATGACGGCTAGGAGAAAGTCTGCTACCGCAAGATTTTTGCGGTAGTGACTTTATAATGATGCATTACATAAGCACGATATCAATGCCTTAGTCCTTTCCCGGTTCGTAATAAATACAGGCAATAGTAACTGAGTACTGCAGCAAAACCTGCAAGAATAAGCATCGCTAGCCCTATACTGATGCCATCAGAGTGTCCCAAAATACCATAACGAAATGCATTCACCATATAGAGAATTGGATTTGCTAAAGAAATATACCCCCAAAAGTCGGGTAGTATATTAACCGAGTAAAATACCCCTCCTAAATACGTTAGAGGTGTTAGGATAAAGGTTGGGATAATTGAAATGTCATCAAATTTATCCGCATAAATCGCATTAATAAAACCACCGAGTGAAAAGACAATAGCTGTTAATAGTACGGCTAACATCGTAATCCAAATATTATGGATTGGCAGTGTTGTAAATGCTAACGATAATAACGTAACAATAAAACCTACTGCTAATCCGCGCGTGACACCACCAAGCACAAATCCTGCTAATATAATGGAGTTCGGGATAGGTGCCACTAAAAGTTCTTCAACACTACGCTGAAATTTATTACTGAAAAATGAGGATGCCACATTATTATAGGCATTCGTAATCACCGACATCATGATCAGCCCTGGTACCACATACTCCATGTAACTGTAGCCTTCCATTTGCCCAATGCGAGAGCCAATAACAGAACCAAAAATAATAAAGTACAACACCATCGTAATAGCTGGAGGTAGCAAGGTTTGAGGCCAAATCCGCAAAAAACGTCGTACTTCTCGAACATAAATTGTGACAAATGCTGTCCAATATTGCTGCCACATCATGGCTAACACTCCTAAAATTAACGCTGCAAATTCTTATCAACTAATGATACAAATAGCTCTTCCAAGCGGTTGGCTTTATTTCTCATGCTTGAAATGGAGAGTTTATGTGCAGAAAGCTGGTTAAATAACTCATTTAAGTCCTGCTCATGGTCCACATCAACTTCAAACGAGTGATCATCCAAAGGACGATAGGTATAACCCGACAAACTTAACTGATCAGGAAGCAACGTTGTTGAATCAAAAATAAAGGTTTGCATGTGTAACGTACGTAATAGTGCTTTCATACTGGTATTTTGTACCAAACGCCCATGATCAATAATGGCAATATTACGACATAGTTGCTCTGCTTCTTCTAAATAGTGAGTGGTAAGAATAATAGTAATGCCCTGCTGATTGATTTCCTGCAGGAAATCCCACATAGAGCGGCGCAGTTCAATATCTACACCTGCGGTTGGTTCATCGAGAATAAGTAACTTAGGTTGGTGAATAAGCGCTCGAGCAATCATTAACCTTCGCTTCATTCCCCCCGATAACAAACGTGATTGATCATGACGCTTTTCCCATAGCCCAAGCTTGTGTAAATATAGCTCTGCCCGTTCTACAGACTCTTTATAGGGAATGCCATAATACCCAGCCTGGGTAATAAGGATATCTTCTGTTTTTTCAAATTGGTTAAAATTAAATTCTTGAGGCACCACGCCAAGGTGTTGCTTTACTTTATTAGGACTCAGATCCATATCATCGCCAAAGATCTTGACCTGACCTGATGTCTTATTCACCAAAGCACATATAATCCCAATCGTGGTAGACTTACCTGCTCCATTAGGACCTAATAATGCAAAAAAATCGCCCTCTTGCACGGCAAAACTGATTCCCTTCAGCGCCTGATGACCATTGCTGTATGTTTTGTGTAAATCAGTAATTTCAAGTGCGGTTGCCATAACATCTCTTTAGCCGGTTGCTGCAAAATCAATTAAAAGTCGGTATTGTATACCCCATACCCTGAAACACTAACCATTCATTTTACAAGGTATTTTAAACTACGTAGGTTCAATATTTTTTGTAAAAAACACCTCATTATTGGTTTAACCATTAAAGCACAGCTGTCAAGCTGCTTTACACCTACACTACAATCACACTAATCTTGTTTTAAAAGCCATGAAAGAAAAAGGAAAGAGTTCCGCGTGACTGACTTTCAACTACCCGAACAGCTACAACGTTTATTAGACCGTATTGACTATGTTAAGCAACGCTTGTCACAACAACAGACATTATTTTCCAATACCGATCAATACACTGAGTGGCTTACCCGCCTCGATGAGTTTAAGCAGGCATTGTCCGACCAAACACCTGATGCGTTGTTTCTAGGCCAGGAGACGATCAGCCAATTAATCACCTACTACCCTCAGCTCACGCCCCTATTACCTCGTGACCTACTGTGGTTATTAGGTGGTGACTGTCTTCACTTTATGCCTGACGAAGAAATTCAGAAGTTTCAGATGCTAGAAGAGCAACGTTTTGCGGCTCAAGATGCTAAAGCCAGTTTTGATTGGGATGATGAAGTGAGTCAATTACAGCCTACTCAAATGCCGACTTCGCCAGGTGATTATCATTAACAAAACAGGCACTAACTAACTGGCACTAACATAACAGACGCTAAAATACCACAGAATCCGTCTGATGGCCTTATACTCACACTACAGGAGGGTATAAGGCCTTAATAATACTCGCAAAACTCACCGACCATACGGGCACAAGCGCGAGGTTGCGTCACCATAAAAAAGTGATCACCGCTAATGGAACGAAACTGAGCATTGGGCATCAACTGCTGCATGACTTTCAAATTCATAGCAGGCACCATGAGATCATCATCCCCGGCTAATAGAAGTGTTTTAGTGTTAATCTTGTGTAACCAGTAGGCACTGGTCCACCCCCATCCCGTTATTAGTTGATACCAAAAGCCTCGTGGCCCTTGCTGTGGAATCACCCACTGCTGACGGCTGGATAAACGTTTCAACGAACGAAGTAATGGTCCAGGCTTCAATAATTTTAACAACTCCATCGGTAAGCCAGGTATCGCTATCATTCCCATTGTTGTTGCTGCGAGTATAAGTTGTTTAACCCGCTGCGGATGATCATAAGTAAACTGTTGTGCAAGTGCGCCGCCCCAGGAGTAGCCAATGACATTCACCTGCCCATAATTCAGCTCATCGAGTAATTGCTCTGTTAAAAACGACAATTGGGGAAATCGAGGCGGGATAAGGGGTGTTGGCGAACCACCCACCCCAGGAATATCAAAGGTAATCAACTCTACATCATCTAAAGCATTGGCAAAAGGTTGTGCAAACTCTAAGCTGGTGCCAATACCATTAAACAATAGCATAGGTGTTTTTTGACGGTTTCCAGGTACAATCCCTACACGTACGCTGTATTCCCCTAACTGTAAAAAATCAATCTCGAATGCTCTTTTATTTGCCTGATTATCTGTTTCATCCACCATCACAGAACTCACAGCAGCCGCTTTATTCATAAAAACTGACTCTACCACTATTCATGAACATAAGTGCCTGGTGCTATATCTAACGCAGGGTATGAAGCGCTACCGAGCTGTTGTGGTGCTGGGATTTTCTCAGCAGAGCGTTGAATTATCCAGTCAGTCCAGTGCACCCACCAGCTCCCCCCAATTCGATGTGCACCTAACCGCCACTCTTTCGCGGTTTTAGGATGTTCATGATTTAAAAAGTAATAGCTTTTTTTGTTATCAAGTGGATTCAAGATACTTTGTATATGGCCACTGTTACTCAATACAAACTGACACTTACCTCCCAGCAAATGAGAAGAGCGATAACAGGCTTCCCAAGGTGTAATATGATCGGTCATACCCGCCACAACATAGGCATCAACTGTAACCTGTTTAAGGTCAATAGGTTTATGACATATTTTTAATAAGCCCGGTTTATGTAGCGGATTCGCCTCATACATTTCAATAAACTCACCATGAAGTTCAGCCGGCAGGCGCGTGGTATCATTATTCCAATACAAAACTTCATTGGCGGGTGGTTCATAACCAAGCAAGTAATTATTAACCCAGTAATGCCAAATCAAATCATTGGGGCGCATCCAGGCAAATACACGCGCTAAATCTTTTCCTTCCAATACGCCCCGCCGATGAGAGTAACTTTTTGCCTGAGCCAGTGAACGATCGGTTGCAAATAGTGCAACATCATTGTCAATATTAAGGTCCAACACACTGACCATTAAGGTAAAACTATTCACTTTCGTTTTATTAGCCGCCGCCAAATAACCTAGTAATGTTGCAGCAGTAATACCTCCTGAACAGGCTCCCATGACATTGACATCACGACTACCAGTGATCTCAATCACCGCATCCATGGCATCTTCCAACGCCACAATATAGTTTTCTAACCCCCAATCCCGATGCTCAATTTTGGGATTACGCCAACTACAGACAAACACTTGAATTCCTTGCTGGGTCGCATGTTGGATAAAACTTTTCTCTGGCGTAAGATCAAAAATGTAATATTTATTTATTTGAGGGGGAATTAAAAAAAGTGGTCGCTGCCATACTTCAGTTGTGGTCGGTTGGTATTGCAAAAGCTCAAGTAACTCATTACGAAAAACCACTACGCCAGGTGAAACAGCAATATTTTCACCCACACAGAATGCTTTCATATTTACTTGAGACGGTAATCCACCATTATGTAACCAGTCTTGAGCAAAATGTCGAAAACCTTGAATTAAACTTAACCCCGACGTTTCAACACAGCGCTTAAGTGCTTCAGGATTAAGTAACGTATTTGTCGGTGAGCATGCTTCTGTAAGAATCGACAGTATAAAGGTCGCTCGTCGCCGATCACATTCTGTTAATTCACTTTCGTCAATCCACTGATGAAGGCGATGGTGCCAGGCAAAATACCCTTGCATTAACCGGCGAAAAAAAGGACTGTCATACCAGGCAGAATCTTGAAAACGATGATCACGTGCATCAGGCCGCAAACTGGAGTTACCCAGCAACACTTGAAGCCAGTCTCCGCCTAAACGTAATGCTTGCTGAAAAATAGAGCGAGGATTCGACAAGGCCTGTTGAAACATAACCATGAGCGTATCAAACACATCTTTGCTATGAATACCAATAATGGGATTAGGACCGGCCATATTTTCATAATCAATATAGCTTTCTTGATCCACTTCATGATTAGCGAGAGTATTTTTTAACTGCCGTCGAAAACGTTTTGCAGCCTGAGAGTCATCATTCTCTAAATAGTCAATTGCCTGTGATAAATCTGCAATTTTTTTTGAGATATCCTCAGAAATATTTGTTGCGGCTTGAGCATCCATGTCAGTTCATGTCCTATTTACAGCCTTGCCTACGATGAGCGCCTGACTCTCCCGTCTTGCCAAGTTATAATACCCTGCAAAGTAGGTATATTTCTTCTCCCAGCCTGACTATTGTGAGAACATGGCGGTTGCAATTTAATGAAAGCTAATGCCAGAATTTAAAATTTGCTTGTCGATAACATAATTGTTGACTATGTTTTCCACTAAGCATACTACACTTCCTGTGTCGTATTCAGCGTAACATACCCCACATACTCCCTACAACTGTGCAAGGTTAGGCACCACTTATGGCAAACCATAAAACTCCACAGTTAAAACTGACGCTTTCCCCTCAACGGCTTTGGCTAGCAGGGCTTGGTACTATTTTGCTATTTGAGAAAGCACTCAATGAAGGGATAAAACTCTTCCATTATCTCGCTGATCAAGGTGAAATCATTGAGCGTCGGGAGCGTGAACGATTGGATCGTTTTAGCCATAATCTTAAAAAGCAAACTATAGATAAAGTATCAACCCTGGTACAAAGTAGTCTGAACGGTGACCCTCAAACAGAGTTAAACAAACTTAAACATGAGCTTAATGTGTTAAGAAGCACGTTAGATAAGCTCAATGCACCACGCTCACCATCAGGCACTCGTAAAGTCTCTTAAATCAAATCCTAATATACACAAGGACGATAATTCACACATAAACATTAATTAGACAGCCTAGTCATGTATAACCATTCATTAACCTTTCCTTTTTATAAAAAGCGACAACATCATCGGCTTTTATTTCGTTTAATCCAATTGTTTTCAAGTAAGTGTTTTGAAAACAGATAAATCCCCCTATTACAGTTTTTTAGTTAAAAGGGAAAAATATATTACATTTGCTGTGGCATCAGTATCACACCAACAATAATGAGAGGAATCGCAAGTAAAGAGCGTAGAAAGGGTTCTTTAGTTATTTGCCAGTGTAATATGATAAAAATCAGCCCTACCAGGGGAATAAATAAGCTGCCCAGCCCCCATAATATAGATGTTTGAAATGCTTTAATTAAAATAATAATTCCATAAAACAAACTGACTAATCCACCTGCTAATATCAAAATACCACCAATAATTTCCATGGCATCCTCCTCTACCCAGTTAGACACACAAGCTTCTTAGCTGAAGCGTAGTCCAAAATAGACATGTCATCCTTCTGCCTCTAAAAATTATTACTTTTTTTGAGGGACACTTATTATCCGAAACTGTGTAGAATAAATACTATTTAATTATTAGTATTATTTTAATAAACGAGTTAACGCACTCGTCATATCAGGATACTTAAACATAAACCCTTCATCGACTAATCGCTGTGGTATTACTCGCTGACCTTGTAATAACATCGCAGAAGCTTCACGACCTAACATTAACTCCAGCGCCTTAGCAGGAACACGGCAAAAAGCTGGTCGGTGGAGAACTTTACCCAGTTGTGTTGCAAATTCTGCATTACTCACTGGTTCGGGTGCTGTCGCATTAATCACCCCGCAAATATTTGGATTTTGTAGCAGCCAATCAATGCAAGCTAACATATCATCGTAGTGAATCCATGAAAATATTTGCTTTCCTGTACCAATAGGTCCTCCCAGTCCTAACTTAAACGGTGGTAACATTTTTTGCAGTGCACCACCATGCCCCAATACAACCCCCGTTCTTACACAACACGTTGCGATCCCCAGCTGGCGAATCTCATCAGCCGCCTGCTCCCAGGCAACACATAGCTGTGCAGCAAAATCCTGACCAGGCTGAGAATCTTCAGTTAGCTCAACTTCAGGAGGGTGAAAACCATAGTAACCAATCGCAGACCCACTAATGAGTCGCTTAGGCATATAAGCAAGGGATGTAACGTACTGACATAAATGTTGAGTTACACCAACTCGACTGGCAAGTAAGGAGGCTTTTCGCTGTTCTGTCCAGCGAGCATCAAGAATGGGTTCACCCGCTAAATTAATAATGGCATCCCAGTTTTCGTTTCTGTCTAACTCGTCCCAGTGGCTAAACCACCTTACTTGAGGTAACTGCTGCTGCCATTGTGACGTATTTCGTGTCAGTACAGTCAAGCTCCAACCTCTGGCTAACCACTGTTTGACCAGCCCTTGTCCAATAAACCCAGTTCCTCCAGTCATCAAAATATGCATAGTCACTCCACCCAGAATTGTACAAAATTAAAAATATGTACAATATTATATATAATCCTAAGACATTGGTCTCAATGCAACAGTTTCAAAACAAAATATTGCAACCAAGCAACATAGAATTGAAGACACTACGTGTATAAGACGCTTTAGTTTAACGCTTTATCATTTATTTATTTGCAACAGTGCCTAATGAACAAGTTTAACATACAGACTCATGTTTTTACTTTGGTAATACACAGCCAAACCTGAGTTGTTATCCATCATTAAGTATCTCCGAGCAATAAAAGTGTAATCAACAACATTTTACAAGGATTCTAAATGACATCATTGGTTTGGTTTCGTAACGATTTGAGAATTCAGGACAATACTGCGCTCTATCAAGCCTCACTACGTGGGCCTGTGATTGCCGTTTACTGCCTGTACCCAGATCAGTGGCTACAACACAATGACAGCCCGAATAAAATCAAACTCGCTTTAGCATCAGTTGCGCAATTACAACAACAATTACAATTACTGAATATTCCTCTTATTATTAAGCAGCTAAATCGCTTTGAAGATTCAGCCTCCTACCTGATGCACTTGGCACTACAACTCAAATGCCAGGCTGTTATCTGTAATGAAGAATATGGGGCGAATGAAATCAAACGAGATCAGCAAGTGGCTCAAATGTGTATTAGCCACGGGCTACAGTTTGAAGCACATACTGATGCAGTAATCTGTAAACCCGGTACATTACTGACTAAACAGGGTGAATTTTATAAGGTATATAGCCAGTTTAGACGCGCTTTCCTTGCTGAGTTTTATCGTTCTCCTTGTCACTTATTACCGATGCCTCAGTCCCAACGTCCCATAGCAATCAATGTACTGAGTGACTCACTTGATGTGACGTATACTCAATCAGCTGTCGATAATATTCTCCAACACTGGCCACCAGGAGAGTCAGTGGCTCAGCAACGACTCAACCATTTTCTCAGTGAAAAAGCGGTTGATTATAAAACTGACCGCGACTTCCCAGCCATTGCCGGAACCAGCCAACTATCAGCTTATCTCACGTTAGGTATTATTTCACTGCGCCAATGCCTGATCGCTGCATTTCAACATAATAACAACCACATTGAGGGTAATAATCCTGGCATTGACTGCTGGATTAATGAGCTCATCTGGCGAGAGTTTTACATTCATATTTTGTGTGGCTATCCCACGGTTAGCAAACATAAGCCCTTTAAGCCAGAAACCGACAACTTAGTCTGGCAGCATGATGAAGACCTCTTTCGAGCCTGGTGTCAAGGAGAGACGGGCTACCCTATTGTTGATGCTGCGATGAAACAGCTGGTACAAACAGGATGGATGCACAACCGGCTACGGATGGTCACAGCCATGTTTTTAACCAAAGATTTATTTATTGACTGGCGGCTGGGTGAAGCATTTTTTATGCGACATCTGGTGGATGGTGATTTGGCCGCAAATAATGGTGGGTGGCAGTGGTCAGCTTCAACAGGCACGGATGCAGCACCTTACTTTCGTATATTTAACCCTACCACACAGGGTGAGCGATTTGACCCAGAAGGCACTTTTATACGTCAGTTTTTGCCCACACTCGCGGATTTACCCCATAAACAAATTCATGCCCCCTATAAAAGTTTATCCTCTGACGAAGCGATTCCTGGCTATCCTCGCCCTATTGTTGATCACAGTATTGCGCGAGAACAAACGATTGCCGCCTTCAAGGAACTAAGTACATGAACCTTGAAAACTATTTACAACAGTTTTTAACTCATTTTCAGCAGTTGGATGCAAACAACCTAGCACCTATATCATCCTTATATACTGAAGACGTCGTATTTTCTGACCCTCTCGGCACCCACTTAGGTATAGACCAGCTAACAGCTTATTTTCAAAGCATGTATTATGAGATAACTTACCTGCACTTTGAATTTAAACCTGCTTGGCTGGCACCTCCAAACCATGTGACACAGCCCTGGATAATGACATTTAAACACCGACGCTTACCTCAGCGCCAAATCAGTGTGGAAGGCGTCAGCCTTCTGCACTTTAATACGACAGGTTTAGTCACACATCATCAGGACTTTTTTGACCTAGGTGCTCTGCTTTATGAACAGCTCCCTGTGTTGGGAAAACTCATTCGTTTTATAAAGAAAAAGGCTGCTGCATGAAGTTACAAGCACCTTATGCTTGGCTAACCAACGCCCTGCTCTTTCAAGTAGGCTGGTTTATTTGTGTGCTAACAGGTTCAATACCTGCACTCTTCGCCACATTAATTATTTTATTTATCCACTTTAAGTGGATTGGTAGTTGGCAAATTGAACGCGATATTATTTTGACGACCTGGTTATTAGGGTCTGCGCTAGATAGTTTTTTAGTTCAGCTTAATATTATTCAACTATCCACTCCTTCATTACTCATCCCATTGTGGCTCAGTTGTTTATGGGTTCTTTTCGCCACTTTATTGAACCACTGCCTAAGCTGGCTGCAGTCAAAACGCTTATTAAGTATGCTACTTGCTCCTCCAATTGCAGCACTAAGCTATTTTGCTGGAGACAAGTTAACGTCAGTGACGATCAATACAACAGGCTTAATCATTATTGGGATTTGCTGGGCCGGTCTATTCCCACTCTTACTCAGCTTTGCTCAATTATTCACTAAACAAAATCTTGTAAATACACCTTGATATTTGAGTCCAACTTTTCAATGAGCAATTGACACGTTAAAGAATCCCAAATTTTGATTGATAAGTAGCCAATAGCGCCAGCGAAAGGTCAAGATCATGTTTTACCTGTTGGAGTCTTTGCTTTGCTTCCACCTCTGCAGTGACGTCACGCTGAATACCAATGTAATACTGCAGTTGTTCTTCACTATCAAACACAGGGGTTAACCGCAGCTCATTCCAAAACATAGACCCATCTTTACGATAATTACGCAAAATCTGGCAGGTGGAATGATTATTTTTAATCGCTTCTCGTATCTTTTCAATCCCTTCTTGTTGGCGGTCATTGCCCTGCAAAAATCGACAGTCTTTATATAATATTTCATCCGCTGCATACCCAGTTAAGCGTTCAAAAGCAGGGTTTACATAAATCAAGATGCTCTCATCGCCTTCACGCTCAGCAACAACGACACCATCGTTGGAAGCATTCACCAATCGCTCCATTAACTCAGCAGTAATCACCAAATGTCTCCTCTTCATCCCCATCTATTCTTAACTTTTATAATGAACTATATCCCTAGCAGACTGTTCCACTTTACCGAATAACGATCAATCAATAACTTATCTCTAATCAGTGAAGTTTTTATAAGCAAATAATGCGTCAAGCGGACTTTACAATATTGTACAACAAAACTATATTTGTATAAGAAATTAGTGATCGTACAAATACGTACACCAAGGAATCGCGCTATGCACTCATCAACCTTTTCCTCTGCAACCCAAATCCAAGTGGGTATCAGTGCTTGTTTGCTGGGTCATAACGTTCGATACAATGGTGGCCATAAACGGTCTGCTTTTTGCCTAAACCAACTCAGCGGTATTGTTAATTATGTTCCCATTTGTCCAGAAGTGGGCATTGGAATGGGTATTCCTCGTGAGCCAATACGTCTCATCGGTGATCCCTCACAACCCCGAGCAGTTGGATCGGTCAATCCCCGTCTTGATGTAACAGAGGCCTTAATTGAATATGGCACAAAACAAGCTGAACAACTGCGTCAACTGAGTGGTTATATTTTTATGCAAAAGTCACCCAGCTGTGGCATGGAACGCGTTAAAGTCTACCATGCCAACGGTTATCCCCATCGTCACTCAGGAACGGGGCTTTATGCTCAGCAAATAATGAAGCATCTCCCACTACTCCCCGTCGAAGAAGAAGGTCGTCTTCATGACCCCATACTCAGGGAAAACTTTATTAATAGGGTCATGGCTTACCATAATTGGCAACAACTTATGTTGAATTTAACGCCTTATACACTGATTCAATTTCATACTCGCTATAAATACATCGTACTTGCTCACTCTCCTGCAGACTATTCACGCCTAGGACAGCTTGTCGCCAATATATCAGCCAACAATGTGACAGATACCGCCCACACCTATCAGCCTATTTTCATGACTGCCTTGCAGCAACGTGCGACACGTAAAACCCACACAAATGTATTAATGCATATTTTAGGTTACCTAAAACACGCTTTGATCCAAGCAGAGCGCAGCGAAATCCTCCATGTAATTCATCAATATCGTCAGGGATTTCTACCCCTTATTGTACCCATAACCCTACTAAAACATTTTATTAAACAGCATGGTAATACATTTATACAACAACAGAAGTACTTGTCACCTTACCCAGATGAACTGGGATTAAGAAATGCTATTTAGGGCCTGGTAGAAGCTCTTTACAATGGTTATAAGTTGTTATCCTATACCTCACACTTGGTGCACGCTAAAATAAACGTCATATGATGACCATTATGTTGAAATGCCAATGACCAATTTAGTTGTCTCTGAAAACACTGAAGGCTTAATTCCTATTCGTGAAGTTTCCCGACAGACAGGTGTAAATGCCGTCACCTTACGCGCCTGGGAAAGACGATACGGGCTCATTAAACCTTATCGAACAGCTAAAGGACATCGGCTTTATGACCATGAACATGTAACGCAGATAAAAAACATTTTAGAGTGGATCAATCGTGGCGTAGCTGTTAGTAAAGTCAAAACCTTATTAGCCAATGTAGCCACACCAGAGCCACTTGATGCATCTGACAGTGATATCAATAACTGGCAAATATCACAAGCACAGTTTATTAACGCTGTAAAAACCTTTAATGAAGATAAACTGGATGATATTTATAACCAGGCACTCGCCATTTATCCTGTTGATTTAGTCAGTGAAAACCTGATAAAACCTGTTATTTATCAACTAAAGAAAAATTGGCAAGGTCAATTTGGACAAATTGCAGAACAGTGTTTTTTACTGACTCAGCTACGTGCAAAATTAACCACTCGTCTCTACCACAACAATAAATCAACAACTGGCCCCAATTTATTGCTCACCCAATTAGCCACAACAATCCACACTGAATTTGAAGTGATTGACTTGTTACTCACTGCACTGGCTCTGACAGCGCATAATTTTCATGTACAACTCCTTGCAGGAAAACTGCCTTACGATGAAGTTTCCCTGGCCGTTGAAAAACTTCAAAGTCAAGCCGTCATCATTTTTAGTCAATCGGCTCTAGAACGTCAGGTACTACAAAAAGAACTTCAACATTTACAACAGTTACTCACAGTCCCTCTGATTCTGGCAGGACAATGTACAATGATCCACGAACAACAATTTCAAACGACATCAACTATAACCGCCACAGATAATGCAGACTTAATTAAACAAATAAGTTTACATTTACAATAGTTTTACCAAGTTTCACGTTCTCTGCCTCAGAGATCACAAGGAGCAGCGTTATGGATAGCGTGCATAAAATTATTCGTGAAGGGTATCTATGGTTTAAGTCGATTTAATAAAGGAAAGTAACAGTAATAAGGCAGCACTCGAAGCAACTTAAGCCACCAGGTAAAGCGTCTAGGAAAGGTTATTTCAAAGCTTGTTCGCGATAATCCGGTAATAATTTCATCAGCGGCCTCTTCAGCGCTGATGAGTGCTGGCATTTTAAAGGTGTTTTGTGCCGTCATTGGCGTTTCGACAAACCCAGGATTTATTACCCTCAACTGGATACCTCGCCGTAAAAAACCAGGCCTAAAACCTTCAGCAAGATTAATCAGTGCCGCCTTACTCGCCCCATAAGCACCTGCTAACGGTAATCCTCGATAACCCGCCACACTAGCGGTAATCAATACTTGCTCTAAGCCATCTACTTTATGTAATAACGCTTCCAGGCAGTTAATTGCAGACATGACATTAATAGTAAAGATCTGCTCACACGCCTGTGCATCAAAATCACTCACCGTCATTGGCTGATAGACCCCAGCATTGAGAATACTAATGTGAATAGGACCAAGCGTCTTATTAATCTTTGCAAGAACCTGATGACAAGCATGACGGTCTGTTGCATCCAGCGGAAAAGTATAGATATTGCCTTGCATAGGTTCTGCCTGTTCTTGCAACGCAGACAAGGCTTCTGTGTTACGCGCTGAGACAGCCACATTTCCACCTTGTGCTGCTAACTCCAACGCAAGTGAGCGACCAATACCACTGCTTGCCCCCACTAACCAAAAGGTCTTTTCTGCAATATTCATTTTTTCACCCTTTGTTCTGGCTATTAAGGTAGTAAACAGCAACCCAACTTACAGGCTTGCTTTCTTTTACAAACTTACCTATATTCTTGTACAAGAATATATTTTATGTATAACACAATGTACGGATACACGCACAATTTTATTAAACCTTAAGACAAACGATGGTTTGTGAGCTATGAGTCAAGATCAACATATCATTATAATTGGTAGCGGCATCAGTGGGCTTGCTGTGGCTTGGCTCCTAGGCCAACGCTATAAAGTGACACTCATTGAAAAAAATGACTATCTAGGTGGTCACACCAATACCATTGAAGTTGAAGAAGATAATAAGCTACTTGCTATAGACACCGGCTTTATAGTGTATAACCAACCAAACTACCCTCATCTGACTCAACTGTTTCACCACCTAGACGTACAGACCCAACCCACTGCCATGAGCTTTGCAGCATCAATCAATGATGGTGAACTTGAGTATTCGGGTACCAACCTCAATACCTTATTTGGCCAGCGAAAAAATATTATCAACTTTTCTTACTGGCGAATGCTGAGAGAAATTGTCAGGTTTAATCAACAAGCAAAACAAGACCTACACAAACAAATTCCAATTGATATTACCCTTAATGATTATCTGGAATATCATCGCTTTTCACTTGAGCTGCAACAACAGTATTTAATTCCTATGGCCGCAGCCATTTGGTCTTGCCCAGATGAAACAATGCTAGCCTTTCCCGCCTGTAGCTTTTTACGCTTTTTTGCCAATCATGGTTTGCTCAACATTAATGACCGGCCACAATGGCGTACAGTGACTCATGGCAGCTACCAGTATATCAAAGCATTATTACAAAGCTTTAAAGGCACTGTACTTACCAATAATCCTGTCACTAAGGTACATCGCCACGCACAACATATTGTTGTAACGACCTCAAAACAGCAACTGTGTTGTGATAAAGTCATTTTTGCTAACCATGCGGATGAAATACTGCCTGTTCTTACGAATCCCACTCAGGAAGAGCAACAGATCTTAGGCGCTTTTAATTATCAAAAAAATATTGCCTATCTGCATAGTGACCAAGCACTCATGCCCAAACAGCAACGTGTATGGTCAGCGTGGAATTATTTAAAGTCGCGCCACAATAATGCTGCTCAAAATTCGGTTTCCGTAACCTACTGGATGAATTTGCTACAACAACTTACATGCAAGAATAATTATTTCGTCTCGTTAAATCCTTTAGTGCCACCAAAAGATTCCCAAATAATTCGTCAAATTACTTATCATCATCCTGTTTTTACCGTGGAAGCATTAAGGGCACAACTGCTACTTCCAACGCTTCAAGGTAAACAAAACACTTGGTTTTGTGGTAGCTACTGTGGCTATGGATTTCATGAAGATGGTCTCCAGTCAGCATTAACTGTTGCTCATCAGTTAGGTTGCTACGCCCCATGGGAACAATCACAAAGCGTAAAACAGCAATGAAAAGTACCTCTGCTTTAAAACTCTTCAAAAGCAATGTAATGCATCAACGTTTTTTCCCTGTTAATTATAAATTTAATTACGCTGTGTTTAACATCGCTATTGACGTTCTACAATTGGAAAGTGCACACAATCAATGTCGTTTTTTTTCTGTTAATAAATTTAATTTATTTAGTTTTTATCCAAAAGATGTAGGCCCCCGTGATGGTTCTAATCTAGCGGAATGGATAAAATCACTCCTACATAAACACCAATTATTTTTTCAGCCTCAACGTATCATCCTATTTTGTTTTCCGAGAGTATTAGGTTACGGCTTTAATCCACTTGCAAACTGGTACTGTTTTGATGACCAGAATGAGTTAAAAGCAATTGTATTAGAAGTGAGCAACACCTTTAACGAAAGTCATTGTTATGTTTTATCTGCCAATCATGATCATTTTAAATCAACCATTTATGCCAAAAGAGAAAAAGACTTCCATGTTTCCCCCTTTATGGCTATGGATATGAGTTATGACTTTCGGCTGAGTCCTTTTAATGACAAACTTTTTACCATCATTAAAACCTACCAAGACCAAAAGCTCATGTTGCTGGCCACGCAACACAGTCAGCGCATACCAGCAAGTAATCAACAGCTCATTAAATTGTTTTTATTTATTCCTCTTATGACCTGGAAAGTAATCACAATGATTCACTGGCATGCCTTGAAATTATGGCTCAAAAAAGTGCCCATATTCAGTCATCCCAAGCAGCATAACAAAGGTGTATCTCATGGCTGACCAGCAGACTTTAGTAAGCTCCAATCGTCTACCTCAAACCAGCCGATGGTGGCTAACCCCTCTGATAAAAACATTTAATCAAACCTGTTATGGCAATCTACACTTAAAAATTGGTGAACAGCATTTTAATTTTCATGGATCAAAAACGGGTCCTTCCGCAAACATCGAAGTGCAATCACCATTAAAATTTCTTTGGCATTTATTTTGGCGTGGAGATATAGGGTTTGCAGAAAGCTATATAAATAATCATTGGCAAACGACTGATTTAGGTAAATTACTTACTTTTTTTGCGCTTAATGAGTCCTACTATCAAGCGCTAGGAAAAAAAATAAATATCATTAAATGGCTCTATTCTTTACAGCATTTATCTAATAAAAATACGGTAAAAGGAAGCAAGCGTAATATAGCGACCCACTATGATATCAGTAACACCTTTTACCAGCACTGGCTGGATAAAAGCATGACTTACTCTAGTGCTTTATATGGCGAAGGCGTTTCCCAATATGAATTGACATTAGCCGAGGCTCAACAACAAAAATATCAACGCTTACTGGACAACCTGAGTCCACACCCTGGTGCACATATTCTCGAAATTGGATGTGGATGGGGAGGGTTTGCCGAACAAGCAGCACGGCTTGGCTTACAGGTTACAGGAATCACCCTTTCCAAAGAGCAGCTACAGTACGCAAAACAACGTTTAAAGAATGCGCGCCTAAGTGATTTTACTGCTTTTCATTATTGCGACTATCGAGCGCTATCTGGTCAATATGATCATATTGTCTCTATTGAAATGCTTGAAGCGGTTGGTCGAGAATGGTGGCCAACCTATTTTCAGAAACTAAAACACTGCTTAAGGCCTGGTGGGCGCGCAATTATTCAAGTCATCACTATTGATGAAGCTGTTTTCTCACACTACGAACAAAACCCGGATTTTATTCAGTTATACATTTTTCCTGGTGGGGTTTTACCCACGCTAACTCACCTTAAGCAGCTGGCTAAAGCGCATCAGTTTACAATTAATGACTGTTTTTTGTTTGGTCAAGATTACGCTAAAACACTCCGCTGCTGGGCTGATAATTTTCATCAACATAAAGATACATTACACGCGATGGGATACGATGAACGCTTCCAGAGAACATGGCAGTACTATTTGCATTACTGTGAAGCTGGTTTCAATATTAATAAAATTAATGTTGTGCAATTAACGTTAAGTCATTAATACTCGCAAAACACCGTGAGTATTGCTTATTTAGATGTACTAAAAGAAAAATTCAGGCAATAAAAAAACCGACTACATTGAGTCGGTTTTTATGGCGGTAAACATATTTTCAAAACAAACTAAGGTTCATTAATTTACTGCTCGCAAGCATCTTCGATAATGAACACTTGATAATATGGCGTCCCCTAGGGGACTCGAACCCCTGTTACTGCCGTGAAAGGGCAGTGTCCTAGGCCACTAGACGAAGGGGACGCAACAATACAAAACGTTAGAAATTGGAGCGGGAAACGAGACTCGAACTCGCGACCCCAACCTTGGCAAGGTTGTGCTCTACCAACTGAGCTATTCCCGCATATATGGCGTCCCCTAGGGGACTCGAACCCCTGTTACTGCCGTGAAAGGGCAGTGTCCTAGGCCACTAGACGAAGGGGACGTAAACCTTCGATTTTTGGTGGAGCTAAGCGGGATCGAACCGCTGACCTCTACAATGCCATTGTAGCGCTCTCCCAGCTGAGCTATAGCCCCACATAGAAGTAAAAATACTTCTTAAATTCCAATCTAACTTTTCTAACTTCACTTTGCAGCGTCAACAACATAATGATCGCAACTAAGCCATTTGCCAGTTACTGATCACCAGCTGCCAAAATATTTGGACTTCCTGTTTCAGTGGCGTTGCCACCCGAAACGTGGTGCGCATTCTATGGCGCTTGTTGCGTGCTGTCAAGCATTTAGCTGCGATTTAACTTAAGTAAACAACATCCGATGTATATTACTGTATTTTTTTGGAATATCGGTTTGTTATCACTCGCATTTAAACAAGGTAAGCCCTTCAAAAAAGCTTACCCTGTTTGTATTAGGCTAGTATAAACTACTCAGCCGCAGCGGTTTCTTCTAACATTTTAACCATGAGCTGCTGAAACTCTTTTTCCCAACGCTTACTAGCTTTCTTAGAAACTCCACCCAACACAGTAACAGCATGGCGAAGTCTGGCACGCGTAATATCTGCGCCCAAAATAGCCATAGCATCAAAGACTGATACAGATGAAGGTGAGCCTGTCACCGCCACAAATAATGGGAACAAAAAGTCTTTTAGCTTAACGTCCATAGCCTTACTCAAGGCCTTAATTTCAGCAAATAGTGTGTCTTTTTCCCAGTTACGAACGGCCTCTAGACGCCAAAGAGCAAACTGAACAATTCGCTTAATGGCCTCTTCATCCAATTTATTATGGCTAAACTGCTCTTCCTTAATATCAAGTAGGCCCGCAAAAAAGAAACTGCCTAGCGAAGCCGCATCAGATAAGCGCTCCACCCGAGTTTGCAGTAGTGGAGCAATTTGCATCATATAATCTGCATTAACTGCCCAGGTATGCATTCTTTTTGCAAAATCCTCAACCGAAAGTTCACGCAACCATTGACCATTCAACCAGCTTAGTTTTTCCTGATCAAAAATCGGCCCGCCCAACGATACCCGAGTGATATCAAAGTGCTCAATCATTTCATCAAGGGTGAACTTTTCCCGCTCGTCAGGCATAGACCACCCCATACGACCTAAATAGTTCAGCAGTGCTTCAGGTAAAAAGCCCATGCGCTGATAATAGGTGATGCATGTTGGGTTTTTTCGCTTACTCAACTTACTTTTATCTGGGTTTCGCAGCAAAGGCATATGACATAAAGTTGGCATGTCCCAGCCGAAGTACTGGTATAACAAAATATGTTTAGGGGCTGAGTTAATCCACTCTTCACCGCGAATAACATGGGTTATTCCCATCAAATGATCATCAACAACATTGGCTAAATGGTAGGTAGGCATACCATCCGCTTTCAGCAGAACCTGCATATCAACCTGACTCCAATTAATTTCAATTGGATCACGCAGCATATCAGGCACCTGGCAAACACCTTCTTCAGGTATCTTCATGCGAATAACATAGGACTCACCAGTTGCCAGTCGTTGCTCAACCTCTGCTTTTGAGAGCTTTAACCCACGCCCATCATACTTAGGTGTTTCGCCACGCTCAATTTGCTGCTGACGCATTTCGTCCAGCTCTTCTGCAGTGGCAAAACAATAAAAAGCATGACCATCAGCCACTAACTGTTCTGCATACTTGCCATAAATATCCATCCGTTCACTCTGACGATAAGGCCCAGCGCCACCTGCCACATCGGGTCCTTCATCCCACTGTAAACCCAACCAACGCAGTGATTCCAAAATCATTCGTTCCGATTCAGGCGTACTGCGCGCCTGGTCAGTATCTTCAATACGAAGGATAAACTGACCACCATGTTGACGGGCAAAACAGTAGTTAAATAGAGCAATATAGGCCGTACCCACATGAGGATCACCTGTGGGTGATGGAGCTATTCGCGTACGGACAGTCATAGATTCTTTGATTACCTAATCAGTTGAGTGTCTAAAAGAGTGGGATTATACGAAAACTGGCATGGTTAAAACCAGTCATTAACAGAAAAACAAAGTACGACTGTTACGCCAAGGTTACATCCCTGTCAAACAAAACTGAGTATTCAAACTTGCAAAGCACTACAAATGAAGTTTTATTGACAAACTATTCAAGCCTTGCTTTGCTAGAGCTTAGCACGCAATATTCCGACAACATTGTGTGTAGTGCTCCCACAAGGAGCCAATCAACACCGCATTACCCATGCAGTGTTCACATTGGATAAAAAAATAATATGCTGCCTTTCACAACGACGTGAGCTAGCAACCACATTTGCAGTGGTTAAAGGGAAAGCACACCAGCTTTTGGCAGATGCCACTTTACGCTAAGCAGACAAAGCAAACAGTACTAACAATAACAACAAAACAAACACCAAATTTGCAGTGATCCTGCAAGAGGAGAAAAGCAAAATGACTCGACTAATTAATGTCCTTAAGCCCTCTTTGCTCACATACCTGGCCAATAACCTTCGTTTAAACGCAACCTATAACTTCACTCCTCACCCTCAACACCATTACCGCACCTCATAGCCTCTTCACAACTAATACCAGTGAAGAAAATAAAGAGCACGTGCTTAAGCGCTTTAGGTGACACCTAGCATCTAAATTGACTCAATTATTAAGCATCCAGCGCTCAACAATAATAAATTTCAAGGTCAACGGATGGCCTCTATAACCAATCCCACATGAGACTGTTGCAACAGGCAGACGCTGTAATTTAACAACAGCCTCATATAAGGGATGAGGAGCAAGTGTATGAACTTGGCTGACGTCAGTCTCGACGACAAATATACCCGTGCCTCGGGCAAGATCCATGTCAATGGTGCGCAAGCCGTAACTCGGTTATTGATGCTACAACAACAGCATGATCAGGTGCGAGGTTTACACACAGCGGGCTTTGTTTCAGGTTATCGCGGCTCACCGCTAGGTGGACTGGATAAAGCATTTTGGCAGGCAAAAGAACACCTCAAAGCACAGCATATTCGATTCCAACCAGGTATTAACGAAGATTTAGGTGCTACCGCAGTCTGGGGAAGTCAGCAGGTTGGGCTATTTCCAGGTGCGCAATATCAAGGTGTTTTTGGCTTATGGTACGGCAAAGGTCCAGGCGTTGACCGCACAGGTGACGTTTTTAAGCATGCCAATGCAGCAGGTTCTTCCCACTTTGGCGGTGTATTGGCATTGGCGGGTGATGACCACGCGTGTAAGTCTTCAACACTTCCTCACCAGAGTGACTATGCCTTTGCTGATGCGATGATCCCTGTACTCTACCCTGGCAACTTGCAAGAGCTGATTGATTACGGGCTATTTGGCTATGGTCTTTCCCGGTTTAGTGGCTGTTGGGTTGGTGTCAAAGCGCTAGCCGACATTATGGATTCAACCATGGCCGTGGCTATTGAAAGCCAACCTATCGATCTAAGCCCTCCACCTGATTTTATCCTCCCTGAGAATGGGCTTAATATTCGCTGGCCAGACCCTCCCGCGCAACAAGAAGCACGCCTTCATGATTTTAAACTCCCCGCCGTCCATGCCTTTGTCTATCACCACCAACTTGATCAAGTAAAACTAAAGCCAACGCATACACCTACTTTAGGGATAGTGACGTCTGGCAAAAGCTACTACGACACATTGCAAGCACTAGAACTTTTAGGTGTTACGCCAAAAGAAGCAGCGGCAGCAGGTATAGGAATTTACAAAGCGGGCCTCGTCTGGCCACTGGAGCCCACCCGAATCACTGAGTTTGCTAAACAGTATCCAACCCTTTGGGTGGTTGAAGAAAAGCGCCCTTTGCTTGAAGACCAGCTTCGCCAACTGCTTTATCACCTCCCAGATACACAGCGCCCCCAAATTTATGGTAAAGCCTCTCATCTTAGTACCCACGCAGGCTTGACCAGTAAGCTTGAGTTAAGCGCTGGGTTGATAGCTCAGGCCTTAGGCGACGCGTTATGTCAATGTTTACCCCTGCACAGTACGCTCAAACGCCGACTTGAGTATCTCAAACAATCTCCCAGCACAGTCCCCCCTTCCACCGCAGCACAAAGAGCCCCCCACTACTGTTCTGGCTGCCCACACAATACTTCAACCAAAGTCCCTGAAGGAAGCCGTGCCACAGGTGGGATTGGCTGTCACTATATGGTGACCTGGATGAACCGCAACACCGACACCTTCACCCAAATGGGAGGTGAAGGGGTTACCTGGATAGGCCAGGCACCTTTTACCGAAACCTCACATATTTTTCAGAACCTGGGCGATGGGACTTATTATCACTCAGGTATTCTGGCTATTCGTGCGGCGGTGGCGGCAAACGTCAACATCACCTACAAAATTCTTTATAACGATGCCGTTGCCATGACCGGAGGACAACCTGTTGATGGTCCCCTCAGCGTCGGCCAAATCACACAGCAAGTGGCTGCAGAAGGTGTCACCAAAACAGTGGTTGTCACTGACACCCCCGAAGCCTACCAAAACCCAAAAGACTTTGCGCCAGGGGTTGAGGTCTTCAACCGCGATGCATTAGATCATGTACAAAAAGTATTGAGAGAAACCGAAGGCACAACTGTTTTAATCTATGCACAGACCTGTGCCGCAGAAAAACGTCGTCGTAGAAAACGAAAGGCTTTTCCTGATCCCGCCAAACGTTTAGTTATTCATCCTGAAGTTTGTGAAGGGTGTGGAGATTGTGGTCAACAAAGTGGTTGTTTATCCATTCAACCTAAAATGACCCCTCTAGGTCGTAAACGTGCTATCGAACAGTCCAGCTGCAATAAAGACTACAGTTGCAACCAAGGATTTTGCCCAAGCTTTGTCACGGTAAAAGGTGGGCAGTTGCGTCAAGGGCAGCAAATCAGCACAAATTGGTCAACGCCATTACCTGAACCCACACCTTTTCCACTAGCACAGCCTTATAACATCCTGGTGACGGGCATTGGGGGAACTGGGGTTGTGACCATTGGTGCCTTACTCGGCATGGCTGCCCATCTCGAAGGTAAAGGCTTCTCCGTGCTGGATCAAACGGGACTTGCCCAAAAATACGGTGGTGTCACCAGCCATATCCGCATTGCGCCCCAGCAAAGTCAAATCAACAGTGTTCGCACCCCCAGCAAAAGCACAGACTTATTGCTTGCCTGCGATTTGATGGTTGCCGCTCAACCAGACGTATTAGAAAAGCTCAATACGAACACAGCAGGAATTATCAATAACTACTTGACCATGCCTGCAGCATTCACCCGAGATGCTGACTTCAGTCTGCCTGCCACTGACATGCTTAATACAGTCCAACAAGCTTTAGCGCCTGATCAACAATGGGCTATGGATGCGCACACCGTAGCCAGCACGCTGTTAGGTGATGCTATCGCCTGCAACTTGTTTATTGTAGGTGTTGCTTACCAGCATGGTTTATTGCCCGTCTCGGCTGAGGCCATCAATAAAGCCATTGCGTTGAACAATGTTGCTGTCACTCTCAATCAGCAAGCCTTTTTATGGGGAAGACGCTATGCTTATCAGCCTGAAGAGGTTATGAAGCTACTTTCTAATCAGGTAGATTCTCAGGAAGAGGTTATGCCTATTCAGATGATCAGCGATCTGGACACGATTATTGCTGAACAACGAAAGCGGCTGACGGCCTACCAAAGTCAACGTTATGCAGACCGTTTTGAGCAGCTTGTACGTCGAGTGCAACAGCGTGAGCAGGCCCTTAGTAGTGGTGATCAACTGAGTCGGCAGATTGCATTAAACTATGCCCACCTACTGGCCTATAAAGATGAGTATGAAGTAGCCCGCCTGTTTAGTCAGCCAAGCTTCCAGCAACTGATTGAGGAGCAATTTACAGGAAGCTACAGCCTTGAGTTTAACTTTGCACCGCCCTTCTTAAGCCGTTGTGATCCTTATACAGGCTTGCCTCGAAAACGTGCCTATGGTGGCTGGCTAAAATCCGCGTTTAAACTGCTTCAGCATGGTAAGCGTCTACGTGGCACACCATTTGACCCATTCAGCTGGACCAAGGACCGCCGTTTTGAACGCCAACTTATTCATCAGTTTGAGCATTCAGTCAGCCTGATCATCACCCATCTCACCACACAAAACTATGCTGTCGCACTTAAATGGGCTGCACTCATCCCTCAAATACGGGGGTATGGCCATATCAAAGTGGCAAACTATCAACGCATAGCCAAACCACTTACGTCCTTACTTGAATCATTCACCGCACCAGCCACGCTAGACATAGGTCAACAACCTGTTATGCCTGCAAAAACAACTGCCAATAAAGAAAATGCTATCAACTACTATGAGGTCAGAACTTAAACCGTTTGAACGTTACAAACGTCAAAAAAAGAGGCGGCACAGTAAAACAATAAAAAATGAGATTGCTAATAGAGAGAGGATCAACATGAGCATATTTTCTCACCACGAATATGATCAACATGAAAACGTTTTGTTCTGTCATGACCCTATTTCAGGGCTGAAAGCGATTATTGCCATTCACAACACAGAATTAGGTCCAGCCTTGGGTGGCTGCCGTATGTGGCCTTATGCTACTGATGATGATGCACTCTACGATGTACTTCGTTTATCTCGTGGTATGACCTACAAATCAGCACTGGCGGGATTACCTCTGGGTGGGGGTAAATCCGTCATCATTGGTGATCCTCGCCAAGACAAAAGTCCAGCGTTATTTATGGCAATGGCTGAGTTCATTAACCGGCTGGGTGGTCGTTATATTACCGCCGAAGATGCGGGCACCAGTGTTGAAGATCTAAAAATAATGGCCCAAACAACAGATCACGTAGTGGGAATCGCCCCCAAAAAAGACTCACAAGGCAATATCAAAAGTGGCGATCCATCCCCCATGACCGCCTATGGAATTTTTGTTGGCCTCAGTACCAGTGCCAAATACTTCCTTGATCGCTCAGACTTGGAAGGGCTTCGTGTGGCAATCCAAGGCCTTGGGCATGTGGGCTATCGTCTGGCAGAACATCTTCACAAAGCTGGAGCCAAACTATGGGTAACTGACATTCAGCCCGAGCAAGTTGAACGCGCACAGGATGAGCTTGATGCCGTCGCTGTTGAACCTGATGCGATTTACAGCCAAGCGGTCGATGTCTTTGCCCCCTGTGCATTGGGCGCCGTGCTCAATGACAGAACCATCCCGCTATTGCAAGCATCCGTCATTGCAGGTGCAGCCAATAACCAGCTACAGGATGAGTTACATGGAGACAAGCTGCGTCATCATGGCATTTTGTATGCGCCAGACTATGTCATTAACGCCGGGGGGATTATTGATGTGGCTCATGAGCGTACAGGCTATGACCCTCTCCAAGTCAAGCAGCATGTCGAAAGGATTGGCGACACGTTGCTGGAAATATTCCAGCGTGCGGATAATGAACAAGCCTCAACCAATCGCGTTGCGAACCAAATGGCGGAAGAACGGTTTCGAAGTTGCCCCATAAAACCGCACAAGCTGGCCTCGAAACGCTCAGCAGTTCGTAAATGATTTTAAGATTTCACCAGAGAAATATAAGTTAAATTTTATATCGCTTTTTGTTTTGTAAACTTTATTATTTATAACTGATGACAAAATATGTAGTCATCCTTAAAAAATAATAACCACACATCCAGGGATGGTCATAAATGCTTAATAAACGACAATTAAAACTAACATTTTTAGCGGCGACACTTGCCGCTATTGCGAGTTGCAGCCAATCTCCTACACAGCAGCAAACCCTTCCAGAAACGCTCAAAAAAAACCCTCTGGCCGAAGCGATTATTAAAGATACCAATGCGTTGGTTGCTATTCCCAGCTACCGTAGCGAGGGGCGCCCCAGCCATGAAGTTCAGCAGTCATTTAGCAAAATAAAATCTGTTCTGGACCAACGTATTGAAGGATTTAACCAACAACAACAGCACCTGAAAATTCAAAATTTTGAGTGGCGCAAAAATCGTGCAAATCAGCCTGGTGATCCCTATCGTTTATTTGGCTATCGACTGGGTAATGGGCCAGAAAAGTTAGCCTTTATCACCCACTTAGATACCGTGGCACCAGGTGGGATGGACTGGCAACCCTTTCAACCTCGTATTGAACAACGTGAACTTCACCAAACTTCGCAACCCTTCCTGGTCGGGCGTGGTGCAGTTGATAACAAAGGCCCTGCCATGGCGACGCTGAATATTCTGCAGCAATTAGCAAAAGATTATGATGCAACGCCTGAAACCTTAAATAACATGACACTGGAAGTCTGGTTTGATACCTCTGAAGAAACAGACATGGCAACCCCCAAGTTTTTGGCTGAGAATCCGCAAGCGTTACCTGACCTGGGTATTGTTTTTGATGCATCCTGGTGTATTCGTGCTGAAAAAGGAATCGAACGTCCCCAGTTTTTTACCTCATTAGGCACCACTCCCAAGCAAGGTATTTGGATACACAGCATTAATACGCCAAGAGACAGTCCAACCAACCAAATTCCAAGTGAAACAATTACCATCCTCCAAAGTAATGACTCTAAAGCACTGGATGATCTTGCTAACCAGATACAATCTGACTACCAACACTATGCATTTGATGACCCAGAATACCGTCGAGCCCCCATGACGGTCACTCGAGTCAGCCCAACCCAGCTAAAACTCACAACGACGGTCATTGGTGCGCAACATGGCTCAGTGCCCTATGCCAACCGTGAAAAAGGTGCCAACCCGCTGGTATCCATCACTAACTTTTTAGCTCACTTGGCTGACAACGGTGCATTACAAAAAAATGGTCTTAGCCAGCTTAGCCAGTTTGTAGCCTGGACCTGGGGTACTAAGGTTTTTGGTGAACACCACCCTGCCCTACTGCAAAAGCAAGATGAAATCTTTACCACTGGGACTACCTACGCGATTACCCGGCTGCAAACAGACCCAATGAATAACAAGGCAACGCTCGCCGTTGATATTCGTTATGCCGTTGGTCATCAAGACAAGCCCTGGGATGGTAAAACATTTGGCCTATTACCAGGTAAAAGTCAGTTTCAATCCGTTTTTACTCAACTGACACAAGCATTTAATAAGCATCACCAGGGGTCCAAAATCAGTTTTAATACCGGAACCCGCGTTACCCCAGATATTCGAGATACAGAAAGCCCCAACTTTCAGCTCGTTAATAATGCCTACCGCAAAGTGATGGGGGAAGATTGTCCTGCTCACGCCATTGGTGGTGGTACTGATGCAAAAGGCTTCTTACCACTCATTGCTGCTGGACCTATGTTAGGTGGAATTGCCGGACCACCCGTAAATTATCACGGTATTAATGAAGCCGTTCCTTTAGAAATGCTTTTACAAAGCACAACTATTTTATACGAACTGGCTAAAGAAAAAATTTTGGATAGTCAATCACAAGAAAAATCAACGCAGTTAACAAAAAAGAATACTGCGACAAAGATGTGATATTTATTACATTTGACGAATACACATCAGATGTAATAAATCTCATCAAAAAAGGGGCTATTTAAAAGAACTACTGTTAACAAGCTGTTGTTATGTCAACAAAACATGACCACTTTCACATGCATATCGTAACAGGCAACAACAGTTGGTTAACATTTTTAACACTAAAGTTGCAAATTAGTATCACAATAGCCATTTAAAAATTTGCCAGAAAACTTATAATGAAACTCGAATTAGCTCATTGCAGGGCTATTTCGGCTTGTAAATCTTCTTTTCCCTAATGCATTTTGCCCGTTTTTACGGGCATTTTTTTTGTGTGGCAATTACAGCTATACCACCCTCTTCTTTAGCCACTTACTTTTCCCTACATAAAAAAAAGCCCATAATGAATATGAGCTTTTTATCTTCAAACAAACAATTAATTTAAATATCGTGCTTTATCAGCAAAAACTTTGTGACACATTTCAGGTAACTTAACTTTTTGCCAAAATGGTTTGCCCGCTTTTTTCGTTTTTTTCTTAGTGACTACCTTAGCCTTTTGCGCTTTTGCATGTTGCTGTGCAGTCACAGTCAACCACCATTTGAGCGACTTATTATCACAACCATTACCTGCAGGAATAGGTTTTTGTGGTCGGCAAAAAGGACTCTCTTTAGGGCAGTTCAAACGGACATGAAAATGATCATCATGCCCCCACCAAGGACGTATTTTTCGCAGCCAGATATCATCCTGTTTGGTTTTTCTAAAACTGCACAAACGCTTTTTAATTAGCGGTGCGACAAAAATACGATTTACCCGACCATCTTGAGCAGCTAACTGCAATGCAGAATCATGTTTGGGAGTCCAGCGCGACGTGTCCAGAGCATAGCGTTTCTTTGCAATCACTGAAAAAGCACTCAACGCTTCACGCTGATATAAATCTAAACGATTTTTTTTATCCAACGTAAACCAAATATCAGCATCCAGTCCATTCTGGTGGCTATGGTGTCCGCCCTCCATGGGTCCCCCTCTGGCCATTGCCAAGTCCCCCACAAGTATGGTGCCTAACTGTCTATCCGCAACCTTTCCACCCAGATCATTAATATAACTAATAAGCTCAGGATGCCCATAAAAACGCGCTCGTGATAAACGCATCACCTGAAACCCTTTTCCATTGGGTGGTAGTGACTCACCTCCTGCGAGGCAACCTGCGGCATAAGAACCAATCGCCATCGATTTACCTGTATTGGGGACCGTTAATGTAAGCCAGGGAGCTGAAGGCTTACTGGCCGCAAAAGCAGATACGGCAAATAGGCTACATGACAACAGTATTGAAGGTATACCAAACGACTTAACCGACATAATACACTCACGATGTAAAAACAGAGGCTCAATAATACGGTGTAATCCACTGAGAACGCACAAACCTTATTCACAAGTATGGCAAATACTGGCTGAATGTGTTGCCTAATCAAACTTTAAACAAGACTTTTTTTTGATATAGGCCATACATAATTAGACCAATAATTAACACATGCGTAATGGCAAAGCTTAGAGAGCCTAACCAGGGACCTCCCCAGTGAATAAAAACCTGATTAAATAACCACTCATAGGCTGTTTGATCCTGCGCAGGTGTGATGTGTACGGTGTACAATATTCTCACCCATAAGTCGGCAATAATATAAGCCAATAATGGATTACAACCAAAAGCCAGCACTGGAGAGAGTATTTTGGGTGTGTGTGATACAGGAAATAAATTGATCAAAATGGCCAGAATAATAAATGCCCAGCCACCACTTAATAACACAAAGCTTGGTGTCCATAATGATTTATTAATCGGTAACCCCATAGCACTTAGCAGATAGGCTGCCAAAATCAGTGCACCGCCAACCCCTAGCATTTTTAAACCTGTCTCTCTCATAGCGGCTTGTGGAGTGCGCTGTATACGTTGGGCAGGCAATAACTGCTTTAACCACACCCCAGCGCAATACCCCAGCAGCGTTGTTGTCAATGCAGGCCATGTACTTAATACACCTTCAGGATCAAATGCTATACCGTGCCCTTGCCACATATGGTTGGCTCCCAAAAACCATAAGTCGAATTGGCGCACCACATTATGTTCCAGACTAAATGGCTCATTCCCTGCAGCTCCCAACACTAACACAGCCCAATATACCAACCAGTTAATCACCAAAAAATAAAGTATCTGGCGATGCGTCAAGTTGTTAACCAGCAGAGCAACGACACCATAGACAATAGCAATTCGCTGTAATACTCCCAAAATTCGCCAGTGCTCAAATGCCTCCAGCGTATAAGGAAAACCATTCAGCATTAAACCAAATAAAAAAATCAGACCGCTACGACGAATTATTTTCTTATTTCGGTCTGCATCAGAATAGTGTGACAAGGAATAAGCCATTGCCAGACCAACAATAAACAGAAAAAAAGGAAACACTAAATCTGTGGGGGTCCAACCATGCCATTTAGCATGTTGTAACACTGGAAATACGTAATCCCAACTACCAGGCGTATTTCCCAATATCATATAAGCAACAGCCAGGCCTCGAAAGATATCTATAGCCAATAGTCGATTTGTAATTATCATTATCTTCAGTTCCTTGAAATCTTAAACACGTAAGGTGGAATTGCCTATACACCTACACGACACTTAAAGCTCCACCCATAAGCACTATAGTACCCGCTTTTTTACATAGAGATTAATGGCTGACTGCGGTGAAACGCCACAGGATGAGTATCAGCTAAAGAGGAGTAAATGCAGTCAGCCTCGACTTATTCGTTAACGACCATCTGTTAAGTACTTTGCCAAAGCCGTGAAAACGTTTTAGAAAAATAAATGATATGCTGATCCACTTGTCCCTGTGGTTCAACATGGCTGATAAGATAACCTTGCTTCAATAATAAGCGCAGCATTTTTGGAAAGCAGTTTCTGGATTTTACTTCCAATACGCCATAACCTTGACCTAAAATCCAAGCCTCTTGTTGAACAAGCAAGTCCGTCCCTATACCTAATTCACGATAAGCGGGAATTACCCCTCCCAGCCAACTATAAAAGCGCTCATCATCAAGGGCATAACCTAATTTAAATGCAACAGGCCGCTCACCGTACCAGGCAATTAACAACAAATATTCCCGGTTTGCCACACGCTGAGCAAGCACCTCAACAGAATAGTCTCGTTCAAACTCTGGCAATTGTGAAATAACCTGCATAGCCTCATCCCAACTGCCATGTGTTATACGATAATTAGACTGCACACCACTCTCCAAACCAACAGTGCCTATCATTAATAACAACTGATTTTACCTGTCGTTATTAATTTCATTGATGAATTAAATATAAGGGCTCCTCTAAAAAAGTGCATTTTTAGAGGTATCCATAAGCAAATAAAACCCAATAATGGGGAGCAAAGTAAGCCACTAATACAACTATAACTCAAAGTTATAATGCTACGTTTAATGTACAACTCGAAGGGTATATTTTGTAATTGAGAAGCAGACCACACATAAAACCATGAGTTAAACGCAGTGGACTATTAAACTGCATAGTTTCTGTTCGCAACTATCTGCAAGAAAACAGACAACAATGCATCATGAGGTTAGACATATAATGAAAGGATTGCTAACGCTATCACGGTCTGCAATAGTGCTAAGTTGCACACTACCACTGTTAACTGGGTGTCTGGTTGAACAAGCCAAGCCTTACCAGAATGCTCCAGAACCAGAAGTCGCCGCGATTCAAGATAACACTCAATTAGCCGCACTCAAAAAGCAAGCCTTATTGATTGAGGCACAACAAGACAGCTTGCATAAAATCAGTGGCACCTGGCAGGATGGTGATTCTTTTTCAACTTATGATGCCTTTCTTAAGCAAGGCCAACTGCGCTTTATTCAAGAACGGCGCAAAGATGGCAAACGTATAGAGGGAAGTCACAAGTATTATTTTTCACAAGGTCGCCTATTTCACTACGCAGAAAAAAGTACACACAAAGTACTTAACAATGATGGACCAATCAGCATAGAACTCCACGAAGTTAAATTGTTTTTAAATGCACAAGGACAACTGCTTTTTGGGCAACAATGGAAAAATATGAACCCCCAAGGCATAACCCAACAAACCATTACTGGCGTTAAGCAACATGTTGAACACTTGCAAGCCATCATTAATAAGATGAACCGATAAGTAAGAGGGCTTTTTAATGGGGGGAAGGGAAAACAGAGGTCACAACTCCTCTGTTTTTTGATCTTTTCAGACGTTTTTACTAGGGTCTGTTAACAGGCCTTAGCTAGCATCTTCACGCATCCGCTTAGCAATAAATCGACCACCAAACACCACTATGGCACAAACGCCCACAACCACCAGTACACTCGCTACTACAGATGCGTCAACATACATTCGTCATTACCTCATCACTTTATAACCAGAATACGTTCCATTTGAGGCGCGTAGGATACCCAATCCCCTTTTACAGGGCAATCCTACCCTGTTCAATGTCATATCGTGACTAAGTAACTACTCAGCTATGGCATTTGGCTTTCTGTATAGAGGACTTGCCTCAATCTGGCGATCAATAGAATGTATTAACTGCTTGAAGCCAGCACTTTGCGTATCTTTAAACTCAGCTTCAAACTGTTTTGTGGTCATCCCCTCAGGTAATTTATTAAAAGCAGGTACAAGCATAGCCTCGTCAACAGAAACAGCCATCATCGCTTGTAACTGTTTAGCAACGGCTTCTGACTTGGTTGCTTGTCGAGCAAAACGAATACCTGCCCGGTCAGCGGCTAAATCATAAAAGCTAAAACCTGATCCATTCCGCGAATCATCCATCTCTTTTAACAAACCCACGCTATCTGTTAGTTGGTCACCTACATAAAGCGACATGGCTGCAGATAATACAAAGTGCCTGGCTAAGTCTTTTCTTTTATTCAGATAAAAGCGCTTACGCTGCTTCAGCAGTGCCTTAGGCACCTTATAATCAGATAAGTCCAAATTTGAGTGATAAAGTGCTAACGCTGTCAGTAAAGCGCGGTTTTCGTCCACTGCCGACTCACCCGTCTGCGTGCGCTGTTGGGCTAACTGGAAAAGCTGTTGGAATAATTTAGGTAAAGGCTCTCTTTGCACTTTACTTTGCTCAGCATATTTATGTGCTGCAACTAAGTACATCGAGATACGCTGTTGATCTGCAGGCGAAAATAGAAAGTCTTTACCTTGTTTATTTAGCGCAGTCACCATCCTTTCAGACCAGTGATAAGCCAGAACCGCTTTCTGCGGAGCAATGCGAACGCGTTCGATATTCTGATACATTTGCCACACGGGCTCAAAACGTGCAGTTTGCTGGGTATGCTCAATAACCAGATTTACCAACCAGTCAGGTAGCACCTGATCAGCCAATTGCACTTCCATCAGTTCGGGTTTATCGCCCCGTATACCAATCAGTGATGTAACATTCAAATAACGTGGACCGACTTGTAAAGATGAGCGAATAAGTGCTTTTTGCTCCATTAGCTCAATATCTACACCTGTAACGTGCCACTGTGGATATTTATGGACCAGGGTAACCAAAAGCTGCTTGAGGTCTGTTTCCGTTGCTTCAATCTCATACACCCCTTCAACAGGAAGAAAGGTGGGGGTATTCCTCTCCAGCAAATTTTGGAGAGGCGCCGGCTTTGCTGTCATAGCGACCCCTGGTTCACTGTCAGTCAACCAGAAAGCAACTCCCAGTAATAACGAAACAGTACCTGCCAACATAATTAACAATCGTTTCATTGCCACCTACTACTTCTTTTAAGGATATAACAACCCAGCCCACTATGAGGCTGTCGCAAAACTACTGATGAAATCCCAGTAGAATACCAATTAAGTGGTTGTTATATAACCTTTTACTAATACCAATACTACGCGGCCTGTTATCCTTCCTACCACCTACACAACACTAAGCCAGGCTACAACTAAAGTGTTTAGGCAGCACGCTTACGGTGTTGGGCTAATACGACAACCCAACAGCACGAATACTGCTAAAGCCACTGTTTGTTCAAAGTAATTTGAATATTCAAACAGTCTGAACTATTCCCTGAATCAAAAACATTGATCTATTAAGGGGTATAGTCAACTTTAGTAACAGACGACATTTTTTCCCTGTTATACCTGACAAACGAATAGCCAGCCATCACTTAATACTGTTGATGCCAACTAGGCTATAGTTTTCATCAATCATTGACATTATTTAATGTTATTAGCTTGATGTTGGAAACTATGGTGCAATTAATCTTAAGAAACAGCAGAAATAGTGGCTTCAAACTATTGCCATACTGCCAGGGAATTAACAAAATTCATTTCTTGAGGACATTAACATGCAACGTATTACTATTTTCGGTCGTGAAGGATGTGGGTTTTGTCGCAGAGCCAAACTTCTGTGCGAAGATAAACAATTGAATTTCAATTACATTGATATTCACACTGAAAATATCACTAAAGCTGATTTAGAAAAAACAATTGGAAAACCAGTAGAAACTGTACCTCAAATTTTTCATGGGCAAGACTATATTGGTGGTTGTCAAGAGTTTGAAGCTTTTTTACAGCACACTAAACTCAACTAAATTGAGCTATTCAATAACCCATAAAGTTATCGCTTTAATTGAACCTGCAACGTTCTTCTTTGAATAAACGAGTCCCCACTTGCCATTCATTTTCAGACAAGGGGACTTATCCCTCTTGCCTCAAGTCTCTCTGCAACATAAGATGTGTACCGGGAAGTTTACGCCAACTGATGTATCCTCTTAGGATTACCTCAAAACGATTAATTATATCCACTTTTTAAAGTGATATATGCAGAGTGAAATGCCCTAAAACTCCGCCTTTTTATTAATGCGTAAAAACTAAAACAGCATTTGCAGTACGGTGGTTCAACTGAGTTAATTCTGTCGCAAATGCAATAACAGTTACCCTATGTAAAGGGTATAAAATACATAAACAACTCAGGGAATAAAAATGAATTGGCGAATACTCACGCGCTTTCAACGCCGAAAAACAATAAATTATAAACACATCATTTGTAGTTTAAGCCTTACAGCTGCATCAATCATCAGTATAAACACTTGGGCAGCAACTGCTGAACAATATATTTTTGAGGGAGACCGTAGTCTTCCTGTTGAGGCCTCAAAGGCAATGGTTGTCACCAGCCATACGTTAGCCACAAAAGTGGCTGTCGATGTACTCAACGAAGGTGGTAATGCCATTGATGCCGCCGTCACAGCAGCCTTTGCCCTTGCCGTCACCCAACCCCGTTCTGGCAATATTGGCGGTGGTGGCTTTATGCTTATCTCCAAGGATAAGGAAAAATCAATTGAAACGATTGATTACCGAGAAAAAGCACCTGCAGCCGCAACACCAAAAATGTTTCAAGACAAAGAAGGCAATGTGGTACAGAACCGTAGCCGGTTTACACATAAAGCGGCTGGCGTACCAGGGACAGTAGCAGGCTTATTAATGGCCCTGGAACGGCATGGTACAATCTCTCGTGAACGCGCACTTGCTCCAGCCATAGCTCTGGCGGAAAAGGGCTTTAAAGTACCCCCTCGCTTCACTAAAGGTACTCAAGATGCAGAACAAATGCTTAAAAAATGGCCTGCTTCGCTTAAAACATTTTATAAAGCGGATGGTTCTCCTTACCAACCCGGTGAGCTTTTTGTTCAAAAAGACCTAGCAGAAACACTCAAACGTATTGCTAAAGAAGGTGTCACTGGTTTTTATGAAGGAAAAACAGCAGACCTTATTGTTGAAGAAATGCAGCGTCATGATGGCTTAATTACTCATGATGACTTAAAAAACTACAAGCCAGCGATTCGTAAGCCTGTGCATGGTACGTACCGTGGCTATGATATTTATTCTATGCCAACGCCCAGCTCTGGTGGTATTCACATCGTACAGATTTTGAATATTCTGGAAGGTTATCCTATAGGTTCTTACGGTTTAAACTCAGCAAAAACAATTCATTTAATGGCAGAAGCCATGAAACGTGCTTATGCTGACCGAGCGACTTATTTAGGTGATAGTGATTTTGTTAATGTTCCAACCAAAGGGTTAATCGACAAAGAATACGCAAAAACCCTAAGAAAACAAATTTCACTGGATAAAGCGACACCAAGTAAAGACCTCAAACCTGGAACCCCTCCTGGTTATGAGAGTAATGAAACCACACACTTTTCGATTATTGACCAGTGGGGCAATGCCGTTGCCAATACCTACACAATCAACTTTAGTTATGGCTCTGGTATTGTCGTAGACGGCGCAGGCTTTTTGCTAAATAACGAAATGGATGACTTCAGCGCTAAAACAGGTGAACCTAATGCTTACGGTTTAATTGGTAGTGATGCCAATAAAGTAGAGCCCAACAAACGTATGCTCAGTTCAATGTCACCGACTATTGTAAAAAAAGAGGGTAAAAACTTTTTAATTACTGGTAGTCCTGGTGGCTCTCGAATTATCACGACAACTCTACAAGTGATTATGAATGTCATAGACCACAAGTTAAATGTTCAAACAGCCGTGAATTCTCCTCGCATCCACCATCAGTGGTTACCAGATGAAATTCGCGTAGAGCAAGGTATTAGTCCTGATACTGTTAAATTATTAGAATCTATGGGACACACCGTCTCTGAAAAGCCTGCAATGGGGGCAATACAAAGTATCCTGGTCGGGCCTGATGGTACACTTTATGGTGCCGCTGACCCACGCCGTAGTACCTCCTCAGCTATGGGTCTTTAAAAGCTTTATGGTTTTAAATATACCCTTCACTATGGGTATACTCGTCACCGTTTTACAGGGGAGCAACGCTCCCCTTTTTTATTTAATTAAAAATACTTTTACATTTAATGTACAAATTGGCGGTAAGGAATCACATCTGTTCTTGGATAAATACCTTTAACCTGAGTATTTTCCACAGGAATTTTTTCAACCCAACGGTATAGCACATTAAATTGTTCTGATTTGGGATTAGTATACGCTAACGCCGAAGAAATCCAGTCCTGATTAATATATTGATCAAAACACCAATTCACCAATAAGTCGTAGGCAATACGAGCCACTCTCATCCATAAATGGGTTCTTTCATAAACATTTACAGGTTCTTCAATTGATAGTAACGGGCATCCATCAACTCGCTGCTTAAAACACTCAAAAGAAATACCTAAGTGATGTAAGGTAAAGCGTTCTACCAACAATACATTTGCCTCTATTTCATCGAACGCTTGCTGAGCTAATGTAGGATAGCTTTCGTTTTTCGCATTACCTGAAATATAAATTAATTTTCCGTCAAATAAATACTCAAATGGATGCCTTTCAGATGAAATATATTTTTCCAAACCAGCCACACGCAAATCTAAATGAGGATATCGAGCCTTTAAACACTTAATATATCGACTATCTGCTTGACCATCACCACAACCAATAGAAAAATAGATTAATGCTTTAGTTTCATTAGCATAAAGTTCATCCACCATTTTACACAGTGAACTCATTGCTTTTGCATCTACTTTGGGACTTAATATACGAATAATATAATCACAGATATCAAAAGCATCCCTTGTTGTTATCAGTTTTTTCCTAATAATTTCTTTAAGCGCAACCATAAGGTGGCGAACAATACAATCATTAACCGCTAACTCAAAAGTATCATTAACATCTATTGATAACGATAGTAAGGCAGGTCTAATATCTTCAGTCAAAGGTATTTTTATGCTATTGGTATACATTAGAGCATAGTACCATTGCGTTACTTTTTCACCTTTAACAAATTGGGGAATTATCTGTTTAATTAAACTTTGTTTTAAATTTTCAATGTCCAGATAAGAAAGAAGTAATGCTAACTGATAATGTCGCTCAACATCCCCCAAGGTAATATCTTTTTGTTCATCAATTTTACCAAGTACCGTATCAACAATAGTTTTTACTAAAACTGAAAAACTATTTTCATACTCAAGCAGGCTTTTTGCTTTAAAATTCCTTTTATCGCATTCTGCAATAACCATAGTGTTCTCCTACTCAAGTAAACTCACGCAGGAAAACTACCAGACTCACACTTCCCTGTGAGCTTTTTGTTAATCATTTAGCTTTTTAGGTTAGTCCAATTTTTTCAATAAGCCGTTAAACGTACAAGCACACCAGTTAGAGTATAAACTTTTAACCACAAAGTTAACACATCCATAAATCAGATATCATTGAGTTTTCAGCATTTAATGTTAACAAAAAAGACTTTCCTTCATCTCTTTTGTTAACATACTAACGTAACCTCTTTATAACAAACAACCTGTTAAGTTATGATTTCTTTCCTACAACAGGTTCTTCTATATTTTCTAAGTCTACCAAGTTGGTTTTCATATTTTTGTTTCTATAAATTCGTTTATTTTTATTTGGATAGTCACCCACATCATGGTCTAATCGCTGTCCTACAACAATACATTTTAAGGTAGTCCCCCCAGTATTAGTTAACTTATGCGGTAAACCACCCTTCCGATAACCTATAAAGTCACCCGGTTTAACATTATAGTCATGATCACCAATAGTGGCAGTCGCTTCACCTTCCAGAATATATACACACTCATCCTCATGGTAATGTTTGTGTAATTCTGTGGACTCATACCCAGGCTTAACTTCTATAATATGAAAACCAAACCCCATCAGTCCTGTTAAATCCCCAAGTGACTTATTTCTTCTGCGAGCATTGGGATTCAGAAAATGCGTTTTATCTATCCCTTCAAAGTCTTCAATTTCTTCTTTTGTGACTAGATATTTATCCATTTCATCAGACCTTTTCATTTTTTTATTTTCTTTTAGGTTAATATACCTTCTACTCAATGATCAAGTTCAAACACACAAATAAAGACAGGCTTATATATCATTCTGACGCAAAGTTCACAGCACAAGGTATAACCACAGCGAATAGCATACATAGAATAATTAAAAGATTAAAGATTTAACTTGTTTTTTACGTAGTCTACAAACAAGTTAATCGATTTAGACATTCTATTGGGGTCCCACACCATATAAATATCCCAACGTGTATTTTTACCAAGTGGAATAACAGCAATATCACTACAATCTTTACAAATTGACTTTTTAGGTAAAATTGCCACCCCTACATTCGACATAACTAAAGTAATTATTGTCTGAATATCCTGTGAAATGCTGTTAATTTTATAATCTAGACCACTAATTATTTTCAATATCTGATTATTCATTTCAGACTTATCAAAGAGACTAAGCATTAATAAATCATACTGCTGTAAATAATATTCAATGCTATTACTCTTGTGTATATGCTTTGAAACCACTAAAACAAACTCATCATTGGATACTTTTACGCTTTTTAGTTCGTTCGTTTTTGGTTCTCGCATAAAACCAACATCTATCACGCCTGTCAGTAATTGCTCTTCCTGTTCATAAGATGGAAGGTCAACGAGTGAAATACATAAAGAGGGATAATGTTGTTTGAAGTCTCGTATTAAGCCAGGAAGGAAGTCATAGCTTGATTTACCAAACCCAATGTGTAAATTGCTTATATTTTTAGATGCATTGATAATATATTTTTCAAGTTTCTCTGCATGCCTATTCAAGCTTATTATTTCTTGAATAATAGCCTTCCCAGCATCCGATAGTTCTATTCCCTTAGCCCCCCTAATGAATATTTCGATATCGTAAAGTTCTTCAAAATACTTAATTTGTTTAGAAAGTGCTGGCTGTGAAATATATAGGTTCTGTGAAGCCACTCTGAAATTACCTGCTTTCGCAAGTTCTTCTATAGCCAGTAAGTGTTTGATATTTAATCTCATAACCTAAAGTTATCACCATTAACTATTCTTCAATATACGTTATCACGCCTTTTGATACAATGCTATGCATATATCATCAAGTGAGGGATATGGAAGATGGAGTTCTGTGTTTTATCTAAAGATAACGTATTGATATTAGAAGATATTTCTTGCAATGATACTGCTGAAATTATAACAAGTTTATTCAAGCAAGGATTCATACTCGCCCCGGTGTTGATAGAGGCAAATAATGCAGAAGATGCACGTCGCTCATTTATAAACCGTTTTACCTGGGAAGAACTAGCCAATGCATTAAAAAATAAAAAATTATTAAGAGGTTAAAATGCAGTTACAGTATGAATACTTTCTCTTTGACCTAGATGGAACATTAGTTGATACTGCGAAAATTGTAGAAAATGTTTGGTGTAAATGGTGTACAAAAGTTAATATCAACTACCATCTTATTAAAGAATGCTGTCATGGCGTTAGAGGTGAAGACATAATAAGACAATTTTTACCTGAAGCGGATATTTACAAAGAGCTTAAATGGTTAGAGGATCAAGAATTAGCGTTATCACAACTTGCTATCGAAATAGCTGGGGCAAAACATTTCTTACTTTCATTACCAGCAATGAATTGGGGGATTGTAACGTCTTCAACAAAGAAACTTGCCTTCTCAAAATTAAAGGCTTGTAATTTACCTATTCCTGAATTATTAATATCGTCAGAAGATTGTAAGCAAGGAAAACCACATCCTGAACCCTATTTAAATGCATTAAAAATTCTCAATATTCACCCTAGCAAGTGTATCGTTTTTGAAGACTCTGATGCAGGCATTGAAAGCGCTTATAAAGCAGGATGTAACATAATTACAGTTACTGGAAGCAATATGTCTAAATCAAGCTCGTTAACATCAATACACGACTATCATAGTCTTATTGGACACTTCTAAAAATAGTGATTTTTTTGTGAGAACAAGGATGTAAATTACTCTAAGCCTGCACAGCCTTTAATAAAAGCTACCTAATCACACTGAACCCTCTGTGAATCCTTCCCTGGACGTTTGACTGCCGCATCCTTGCGGCAGACAGTTCAGTGTCAATTAGCTAGCTTTTATTTAGTATGCCATTACCATGAGTAATACTATGTACCTATCTTTCATAATTATTGATATGTGCTCCATGATGAGCATATATACCCACAGCGAGGGATATTTGGACGTTAACGGAATCCCAACTTCTCTCTAACGAGTTCAAACACGATAACCCCACCAATGACACACACTCCACCCAGTATCTGAAGTAGTACCATTTTAACTTTGCTATAAGGCCGCTCGCCCTGCACTTCCCCTGTACGCGCATTAATCAAAAAGCGATAAATCTTATCTTTATATCGATAACTACTTAGCCAAACCGGTAATAAAAGATGTTTAAAGTAAATATTACTATACTCTGTATTTATATAGGCTATACGTTGCGTATCTCCCCCCATATCCTCTTCTATCTTAGTGCGTAGCTCTTCTTTTATTTTCATTTTCGCCCATTTAAAACCTTCCTTTAAATCATATTGATAACTCTGCGCTTTCACCCCTAATAAATACTCATCTTGATAAGGCACCAAATTTTCTAAATCCCAGGGTTCCAATTTATTAGCAATGTCTCGAGGTAATGAACTACTGGCCAAAACCAAAACATCATCAAAGCTGTTGGCTATCTTTCCTGAAGCTGGATGCCAACGTGTGTGTTGGTGTCTTTTGGTATATGTTTCTCGTTTACCGTCTGAATTCGTTCTTGTATGTCTTGAAGTCGTATAATAATACTTTCCACGCTGCCCCTTGTAGTTTGTTACCGTTTCAGCATCATATGTCCAATAAGGAATATAAACAGCCGATATCGGCATTTCGAGTTTCGCTTTTCTTTTGAGTGAATTGGGCGCAAGCCATAATCCTTTTAGCCAAGAGGTATATCTTTTTTTTGCCGTTTCATTATTAATTTTAAAAGGCAACAATGAACCTGGTTTAATGAGTTTCCTAGAATGAGCTACACTCTCAATATTATTATCGCAAATGGGACAGTTTTGCGAAGTAGTATCTACTTCCGTTGTAAATTCACCTTCACACTTATTACAGGTAACAACAAGGTGTTCCTCTAAAAAGTTTTCTTGCCAATCTGAGGGTATATTTTTACATAAATCCAGTTTTTCAATGGCATATTCGGTTATAGGAACTTTACCCTGTTTACCAGCTTGATTTTCTTCTTGCGAGTGTGAAGATTGATTTTCTAACATAAAATATACTCTAAAAAGGATTATATCCTTCACGAATCATTTTTATACCCATAGGGCACGAGGGGGTTGTTATCAGCCTTCTACAGTTATTTACTGTACTAACAGCTGCAGATTAAAAGCTTATCAATCATAACACTGCTTTACAGATTTAATCTGTGATTAGGTGTTCGCTGCGTTTAATACACATCCACTTTCAACAAAAAACTTCTTATTTTCACAAAAAATACAACAAACAAACCAGCAACACTATTTTGTAACGATGTGTTATATCAAATTAACAGTTCAATACGAGGCATTACAATTTTATTTGAACTTGCTATACCTCAATCATAATTAGATAAACACCTGTGGTATTTCGATGTACGCCAGTGGTAAACAAAAGCGGGAGAATGCACGTCGTACTGTTTAGCGCAAGGATACGTCAGCTATCTTGACAAACAGCAGCTTCCAAGGTCTGATATGATCGTTTTTATCATCTTCTTACGTTTCAAAAAACTGTTAGCTACTCAGTGATAAAGTAAGAAATAAAGGAGTTAAAACAGTGTTGTCGCTAGAACAAATTTATCAATATAACCTTACCTTGCTCAATAAAGCAGAAATTCCGTTTGAACAATGGGAACATGAGCCTATTTTAGATTTTGAAACAGATGCCCGTATTGCAAAAACGCTTGGCTGGAGCGCAGCACCGACTAAAAGCTTATTTCTCAAGCTAAAAGGTGGCAACTATTGTGTTTTTTTAACGCATAGAGACCAACGACTTGATGCCAAACTCATTAAGCATGTCATTGGCAAACGTCCAGCCATTGGTAGCGACACTGAAATGACAGACGTCACTGGTTGCGTTCCTGGGGCATTATGTCCTTTTGGTTTACCCAGTGAAATTCCCCTGATTGTCGATCCTTTACTCACAACATTTCAAGACATTATGTATACACCAGGCAAACCCGAAATAACCATTGCTTTTTCAGGCGCAGCTCTACCTAACTTATTAGAACACCTTGAAAATCAGACCATGTGGTTACCTGATACTTCCATTAAATGACTGTACCCTTAGCAAAAAATATAAATTAACCGCCAGCAATAGCCCCAATAATTAAAAAAGGCTCTCTTCCCTGCGCGATTGCATCAGGAAGTGGCTTGTCTGGTGGTTGATGTGATATATCGATTCCACAAGCAAAAAAGCGAACTCTCGGCCTTCGTTGTAACGTCACATGATCTCGGATTGTACCACTCAGCATAGGATAATTTTTTTCTAAAGCGCTTAAAATAGTATGCTGAGTAACCTCTCCCACCATATCTAAATACACGTTAGAATCACAGTGCGCCAATAACTGTAAATGATGAGGTAATGCGACACAGACTTTCGCCATAAAAAAGTATGCTCACTGACACGTTGCTTGTTTATGCTATTGTTTGTACTTCCACTGAAAGTACTGCAGGCAAATCTCGTACAATAGGCTGCCAACTATCACCGGCATCGGCTGAAACATAAACTTGTCCTCCCGTCGTACCAAAATAAATTCCACACTGCTGAAGCGAGTCTACAGCCATCGCATCACGTAATACATTCACATAGCAGTGTTGTTGTGGCAAACCATCAGTCAGTGCTTCCCACTGGTTACCGCCAGTGCGACTTCTATAAACACGAAGCTTACCTTCAGGGGGATAATGTTCTGAATCACTTTTTATGGGAATGACAAAAATCGTTTCGGGTTCATGGGCATGCACCACAATGGGAAAACCAAAATCTGAGGGTAAATCGCCACTGACCTCATACCAAGAATCACCCGCATTATCACTGCGCATAACATCCCAATGTTTTTGCATAAATAATACGTCAGCTTGCGAAGTATGAAAGGCAATACGATGAACACAATGCCCTACTTCCGCGTCTGGATCAGGAATATAGTCTGACTTAAGTCCTTGATTAATAGGCTTCCAGCTAATACCACCATCATCTGTGCGAAATACACCTGCTGCAGAAATGGCCACAAAAATCCGTTTGTCATTGTTAGGGTCTAGTAAAATAGTATGAAGACACATACCACCCGCCCCAGGTGACCAGTTTGCCCCTGAACATGCTCTTAGTCCTGCAAGTTCCTGCCAGGTCTGTCCGCCATCAGTCGATTTAAATAATGCCGCATCTTCCACTCCCGCATAAATCGTATCAGGGTCAGTGAGAGAAGGCTCTAAGTGCCATACACGCTTAAATTCCCAAGGATGCTGGGTACCATCATACCACTGATGTGTCGTCAATGGTTTGCCTGTAACTGATGAGGTGTCATAAGCAAATTTATTGCTCTCGCCTTTTGGCATTCCTTCTTCAGTAATCATAGACTCACCTGGTGGTGTACCTGGCTGCTCCCAGGTTTTACCTCCGTCACTTGAGCGTTGAATAACCTGTCCAAACCAACTACTGGTTTGTGAAGCGTAAAGTCGATTTGGGTCCACTGAAGAACCTTTCAGGTGATAGATTTCCCAACCACCAAACAAAGGGCCTTGAATTTCCCAGCGTTGACGGGCGTCATTTGATGTTAATATAAATGCACCTTTTCGAGTGCCAACTAATACCCTCACTTTCATTCACGATCTCCACAATACGTCAGGATTATTCTTTGACCTGTAATCATGATCATTTAAAAATGAGGGTATAAAATTGACGTTGCGTGCTTAGAAATAAAATATGAAGAACGTATTAACCTTGCTCTCAGGAAGCAATTTACTCCTGGTTTTTAAATAAATTATCTAAATAGTGAAAATTTTGATCAAGCAATCCCACTAATACACTTTTACCATCGCTTGCTACGCGTAATTCACCATATGCAGCCTCACTGAGCAAGCTTGCCTTACCTTCCTCAAATAAATAACTTTCAGCCCCCAACTTTACATGTCGCCCATAACGGCGGTAGTGTAATAATAATTCACCTTGCTGTAGAGACTGACCTGGCTGGTATATACCGACAAAAGACGCCACATGTTGTTTATCCAGGCGAATAACCAATTGCCCTTCTGAAGCTAATTGCTTTATAGGCACTTCACTGAGTAATGCATATCGCAAACGCATGTAGTCACCCTGCATCAGTGAGCGTGGATCAACCGGTGCTAGCGCTAATCGGACCTGTAGCCCAGCAGCAAGTACCTGTTCCTTTTGGAAAATACTCCAATTGACTGCGACCATGACCAGCAACCAGCCAGCCACTATACCCCAGCGCTGAAGCGGACTGATCATACATCATGCTCCTTGAAAAAAAGACCTAATAGCCAACACACTAACAACATTGCACTGCCACTGGCCATTAATAAATAGGATTTATTTAACAACGAAACTTGTAAGTTGTAATAAAACAAACTTAAAAAAACTGCTAAAAAAAGATAAGCAATCACTTTCAATAGCCTGTCCGATAAGATATAAGCCAATATCAGTATAAATAGTGAAAGCAATAATCCTGAGTTTGCAAAAAGCGCCAGAATAACACACGAGATCACCACGATATAAAACCAAGGTTGGTTCCAGGGTGTATCTGTACTGATATGCAATGCTAATAATAACAAGCCAACCGCCATTCCTATACGAAAAGCCGGTTCTATTGCTATAGCAATGACCGCTAAGCTGGAATCAAAGTTAGGTACCCAAATGGGTAAAAGTACACTCACTGGCAGTAATATCGATACTGCATAGGCTAACGGCAATAATGCGGGCAACGGCCTTAAGCCAATAAAAAAAAGTAACTGTAATAATAGTAACAACCATGTCCAGACAATGAGTGCCATATGACTTGGCTCATCATAGAGCCAAATAAAAACTAATATTCCCAGAAGTATTGGCTGAATAAAGCGAAATGAATTACTCGCCACAAAAGGATAACTCATCCCCGTCAGTAAGGCTTGCATAACAATGACAGGTAATAACGTTTCAGTTCCCCAAAACTCACCCATGCCAAAAAGTACAAGTCCATTCCCCGCAATACTCAATGCTAAAGCCAAATGACGAAAAAAAATACGATGGGTAGAATTAATCCAAAAAATAGCTCCCATTAACAGCAATAAGCCGTAACCCACGGCATTCATGCCTTTGTCAAACAAACCTGCAACTAACAAGCTAGAGAGAAAGAATAATGCGGCTATCCACCCACTCACAGCAATCAAAATTCGAAAGATCAGTGGGTCCTGAGGCTGCTGGCTTTGTTCAAGCACTTTTAATGCATGCAGTTGCTGCTCTTCTGAAAGCTGTGAGCTAAGTTCTGGTGATGCAAACAGCGCCTGATAACTTTCGTAGATTTTCACGCTTTTGCCTCCTTGCGCATCAATCGTGCCTGACTACGTAAAATAAAAACCAACAGCGAAATAGTCGTCACAATCAACAAACCAAAGAAAAACAGTTTTGATGTATCTGTTAGCTGCATATCCGACACTTGGTGTAGCAACCAAATCAGCACCACCACGGTCATTTGCAATGATGTTATGGTTAGTCCATAAATATGTTTACTGATAAAACGGTAAAAAATAATCATGATACACGACAGTACCAGCCAAATTATCGCGACCCACCACGTTTGGCTAGTAACATGGTAATCATCGATGACGATTTTCAAGGCCGGAATAGCCATCACACTAAACATCACCGCCATATAAAACCAATGTAATTTTGCCGCGAGTACTGACGTCCGTAACTGTCTGTTATTCACCAGCATTAAGAAACCTGCCAATACCGCCATACTCAACCAACGAAAATCATTCCATCCATCAAACTGAATAGACAACACTTGTTCCCAAAATAACCAACAGGCAATTTCACTCACCACAAACCACACCACCCACGGTGCAGCTAATCGTGCAAAAATAACCCAGGGTAACGTGACGGCAGACCATGACAAAAACAAGGTATAAGCATCAGCACCTATTTGGTATATTTGGCCAAAGACAGCGAATAAAACACCCGTAAGTACAACAGCTGATGTAAGTAATATTTGTCGAACGGTATGTGAAAATCGCGAAACTAAAGACAACAATGCCGTTAAAGACACACCGGCTTCCAACACCCCCAACTTGCCAAACCGATGGAGATCCTGCCAGTTGTACGCAAAAAAGAACATAATACCCACCAGTAACAGTATGCTACCGATCAACATTAAATGTCGTTCAGCCCAACGCGTCCAATAATCCTCTGGCCTGACCATATCCAAAGCCTGATAGTATACTTGACGAGGTAAGGCACCTTGTTGAAATAAGTGATGAAGCTGTTCAGGTGTAGGCGATGTTGAATTTGTTGAAGTGGTCATTGATGAAGTTGAAGTCATAGTTTTATTGACAATCTTAATGTCTGCCTTTGACGCTGCCATGTTAACCAGCTCAACTACTCTCGTCACCAGGAAGATAAGCTAAGCTGTAACTAGAACACAGAGTATTTTGTTAAGTAGTGCTTGAACTGTTGGTGTTACACAAAAAGTATTGCAAAATAGTTCACATTTCACTGAACTATCTTGATCCACTACTATTGTCGATAGGTTAAATTCATCAAGCTACATGCTCAGCGAAGGAATTTAGGAAAGAAGCTGGATCTTCGTTCTAACTATTTCGCAAACATGTATCTTCAGGAAGTAACTCAACGCGAGTTAGGGATCAGGGTGATAGGACTCCCCACCAGCGGGATGCAACAAAGAAAGCTTGGCATACAATTTACCCTTTGGAGCATTATTGGCAATGAAGTTTTTAGCCACCATTTTCTTAATCTTGATCACCTGCAATAACGCGTGGGCTGCTGTTCGCAAAGTACGCATTTGTTCAGATCGAGGCCTGTGGTACCCGTTCATGATAACTGAGCGTGGTGAAGCGAAGGGCATGCATGTTGATATTATCCGCATGGCCATGAAAAATATGGACGTTAAACTGGAAATTACCCCTTTGCCATGGAGTCGCTGTTTACGTGACGCTAAAAAAGGACGCTATGATGGTGTCGCAACGGCATCTTATAAAGACGAGCGTGCCGAGTTCCTGATTTACCCCCCTGATGCTAAAACAGCGGTAAAATCGCAGTTCCGTGTATCACAAGTAGAGTATGTCGTCGTCACCACCTCCGATAACAACTATGAGTACAATGGTGATATGAAAACGATTCCACAACCCGTCAGAACACCAAAGGGGTACTCTATTGCAGATGACTTAAAAGAAGCAGGACTTTTTGTCAGCGCAACAGCCTTAGGGGATAAGCAAACTTTACAAAATCTGCTGCGCGACCAAAAAGGTTCGGTTGTGACAATCCCTAATGTTATACAACACCTGAGTAAAACGCCGGCCTTTTCGGGAAAACTAAAAATAAGTAAAACCCCTATTAAATCAAAGTCCTATTTTTTAGCATTTTCTAAACAAAGCCGACTCACCCTGGATGAAATGAATCAAATCTGGAGTGAAATCGCTAGAATTCGTGAAGACAGCGCAATTATGACTCAAATTGCTGAGAAGTATTAACACTTACTCTCCATTACCCACCAACCATTACCCGCCAAGTGCCTTATCAGGCATTTGGCTTCCTGCCTTTTTTATCATTAGTTTTCATCCTCGTATTATTTTTATTTCACTTAGGCGTTTTTGTACTAGACTGGAATACAAAGTCACTCATCAGTGATGATGGTAAAAACAAACGATTTAGCTAGATTGACGATAAGAGCAATAGTAGCCATCGTGCTCGTGGGGATTACGCTTAACAGGGGATTGGTAGTCAGCCATTTGATTCACCTAAGGACAGGGACATAACCCCCAATAGCCACAATTGATTTTGAGGCAATGTTCGCTAGGTGTAGGCTATGTCCATATATCCAAAAAGTATTCGTGCACGCCTGATTTTAGAATTTACTGTCGTAGTGACGGTAGTGTTAGCCCTCTTTGGTTACTATAACTACAGCCGAACTGCATCCCAGCTGGAAGAAAACTTAACCCAGCAAGCCAAAGCAACGATTGAGCGTCTCTCCGTCAGTTTACCTGGTCCTATTTGGAACTATGAACCCGAGTTTATTGATAAAAACGTTTTGTCTGAAATGCAGGCTGACTTTATTAGCGGTATTAGCGTTAAGTCCAAGACTGAGGTTTTGGCCTTGTTCGTCAAAGATGAAGCCAGTGAAATCGTTAAGTCAAAAGCCTTACCCAAAGTGTTTTCAGAGAAACTAACCGAAACGCTACTTTTCAATGATGATGGAGAACTACAAGAAGTTGGAACCGTTGAAATATTCGTGGATGACTCAAAAATTCAGGAGATATTACAAGGTGTCCTCATGCGCCAAATCATCCAGGCGCTCATTCTCGATGTACTGATTGCATTATTGATATTTTTTATCATCATGCGCATTGTCCTTAAGCCAATCAATCAAATTGGTACAGCCATAAATGATATAGCCAGTGGTGAAGGTGATCTCACCCAACGGTTAGACACTAACTCAGCGACAGAGATCAGCGCGTTAGCGGAAGGTTTCAACGGTTTCGTTGAAAACTTACAAACCATAGTTACCGAGCTGTTTTCCCTGTCTGAAAAACTCCAATCAACGGCCTTAGAAAGTCGCCAGATTATTGATGAAACCTCTGAAGGTGTTCTTAATCAACAAACCAAAATTGACATGGTAGCGACTGCAACGTCAGAAATGTCCCAATCCATTGGTAACGTGGCCAATAATGCAAATGCAGCCTCTGAGTCGGCCTCAGATGCCAATCATAAGGCAGAAGAAGGCAATAATATCGTTAATCAAGCCGTTACCGTCATTCAGTCTCTAGCGAATGAAATTACTTCCGTTACCCAGGCGACTCAACAACTCATTACCGAAGGTGAAAACATCGGAACAGTGCTGGATGTCATCAAAAGTATTTCAGAACAAACCAACTTATTAGCCCTGAATGCAGCTATTGAGGCAGCTCGTGCAGGAGAAGCAGGACGAGGTTTTGCAGTCGTTGCGGATGAAGTGCGTACCCTTGCTCAAAAAACCAATGAATCCACTGACGAGATTCACCAAAGCATCCTTAACCTACGTTCTTGCAGTGAAACGGTTGAAAAAGGCATTGTCAATCTGGAACACCATGCTTCCAGTGGCGTCACCAAAGTCTCTGATGCCGGTGAAGCCATCAATAAAATTCTGGAAGCCGTTAATACCATTGCTGAAATGAACTCACACATTGCTGAAGCTTCTCAAGAGCAAAGCTCAGTAATCAGTGAAATCAATGAAAACATCGTCAACATTTCAATGGTTGCTGAAGAAACAGCTGAGCGAGCTAAGGAAACCGGCGAGAAAAGTGGTGAGGTTGAAACGTTAGCCAATAATATTCGAGACATGATGAGCCGCTTTAAAATATAAACTAAACAGCAAAACCATAGGCTCTAAATAAAAGAACAAACCCAACCTTTGCAGCCTCCGGGCTGCATTTTTTTATCTCGATTTTCTCATTACCTTTTGCTTTCTATCTTTAGCGACAAGAATTAGCAGGCCCCAAGGGTCCCGTAACGTTATAAAAGCTACTTTCTAAAACACCCTTGTCCAATAATATCTGCATAATACCTTCGAACACGCTGTGAATCCTTCACTGGAGGCTGAGGTTTATCAAGATAGTTGTCTGCAGAAAGGATTAGGAACCTGTCTGTTGTGAGGGTTGATCTAATAACCGCTTCAAGGCCTTTTGAGTGCGTAACCACACTTGTTGTAAATCGTCCCACCCCCCTGCCATTTTTTGCGGATCATGCTCTGCCAATTCGATAAGTGCTTGGCAAGCTTCAGCCAAAGGGCCAGCAGAAACCACATTAGCAGCAGCCTTAAACTTTCCGGCCATCTGTTTGATTTGTGCTATATCACCTGCCTCAATGGCATCTTCAAGGGCCAACATACAGAGCTCACCTAACTCCTGAAATTCAAAAAGCTCCAATTGTAAGCGCTGCCCTGTACCAAATAAGCGGGTCAATGCCATTGGGTTAATCAGCATAGTGGTTACTTTTGCCAAGTCTAAGCGAGAAGGCAAGATACCCTGACTAAGTTCATCTGGCGGCTTAATGCCTAATGCCTGTTCACAGGCTTCAAGCAGATTACTGGATAAGAAAGGCTTGGTATTCACAAAGATAAGCGGAGAATCAGCTTTATGATGAACTTCATAAATAGCTGCGTCTGCTTCAGACTGTCCATCAAGCACAATCAGTCCCACTTTTAATAACTGGCAAACGGTATGCAGTTCATAAGGAGTCAAACCTATTAATAAGTCAATGGTTTCTTTAGAAGCAATTAATAACGATGCTTGTTGCAAAGACAAAAAGTCTGCCAGTTGTTCAGCCTTATTCACAACAAGTGCAGGCTGTATAGGATGTAATCCCCAGCAGTGACAATAATCTAATAAGGTATGGCTAAACCAACGTTCATGACACAAGAGTGCAGCAACGGCCTGTCCCGAAAATAAGGGAAGTACACTAGGCTGCTTAATATCAAACCTTTGGCTATAAGTTGCCTGGCACCCCGCAGGTGCATAATTTCGAATACTCAGCTCACCCTTCATTTGTTTTGCAAGCTTGCAACTGACGGCCAGCCCCAAGCCAATACCGGAAATGGATTCCTGGTTTTCTAACTGTGAGTAAAAGTAAGGGCGTGAAATGGTTTGTTGGAGAGTATCAGGAATACCAGGCCCAGTATCTTTAATCGAAAAGCCAATCTGCTGTTGCGTTTCATTGGCCCAAAGTCGCTTAACCGAAAAAGATACATGGCCCTGATTGGTGTATTTAATAGCATTACTTAATAAATTTCGTAAAATTTGCTCTAAATGTTGCTGATCTCCCCATAGTTCTAAGGCAATTCCTTGGTCAATATACGTTTTAAGTTGCAAGCCCTTTTGCTGACAGGCTTCATAGGTTTCAACAATCAGTGCTTCTAACACTGGGAGTAACCGAAGTGGGTTGTGCTGAATTTCCACTTGTTCTGTCTCTAGCGCTGCAAAGTCTTGCATATCATTTACATTTTTCTGAAGTGCATTAACCGTACTTAGCAAACGATCGGTAATATTTTGTTGGCGAGCATTTAATTGGGTCTGTTGCAGCATTTCAGCCAAGCCATAAAGCCTGTCTGTTGGGCAGGCAATTTCTCGGGTTAGCATAGCCAGGACTTCAAGCTGATGTTGAGTAGCCTCTTCCGCTGCCTGTTTTGCGGCAAATAGCGCCAACTCTTGCTTCTTACGCTGATCAATATCAACAATCACCCCATCAAGGTGCAAGGCTTCCCCCTCCTCAGAAAAAATAGCCTGCCCTTGTTCATACACCCAACAAGGCTCACCCATTGTGGTTTTGAGTCGATACTCAATTTCATAGGGTTTTCTCATGGCCACAGCACGCCATACCGTATGGTCAACCTTCTCTCGGTCTTTTTCAAAAATTAGTTCTTTAAAGCTCTGTTCAGCATTTTTTAGCATGCTTTCAGCAGAATAACCTGTAATGGTCTTAATGTTGTCGCTGATAAATTCCATCGTCCAATGCGTATCCAGCTTACAGCGATAAACCACGCAAGATAAGTTATCCACTAAAGAGCGATATCGAGCCTCACTTTCCTTTAATGTGTGTTCCGCTTGATAGCGAACCGTGATATCAGCCCAATAACCCACCCAGATTAACTGTTTATTTTTATCTTGCCGAGGTAATGCCTGACCTTCAATCCAGCGCACATGCCCATCAGGTAGTTGCAACCTAAAGCAATGCTGCCAACGCGTCATTCGTAATCCTGCTAGTTCAAAAGAGGCTTTCAGCGGTTCACGGTCTTCTACATGCACATGCTGCAAAAGCGATGTGCTGTCTTGTAGGATGGCCTGACGGTTAACGCCATAGGCTTTTGACACATTATTGCTTATAAAAGAAAACGACCACTGACCTTCTTGGCCAATTTGGCATTGAAACAATACGACTGGGCAATGCTCAGTCAACTGTGTTAACAGTAGTTCAGCTTCATGATAACGATGCCGTGCTTGTTCCTGTTTATCAAAAATTTCAATCGCTAACACCGCTTCTTCTAACACCCCATTAACAAAACAACCATGCAAAGACACCTGCCAGCGCCAGGGTTGTCCTGCTTTATTGACGCCCTGTAGCTCAAAGCATGTTTTTTCACATTCAGCAAGATGATCTATAAGCCTCCGAACATCAGGCCAAGGTTGTAAATCCGGTAAACTAGGCAAAAAAGCCAGTTGCGCTTGAGAATCAAACTGGCTGGTATCACCCTCCTCACCATACTGTGATGAGAACTTCTCCTTATCCCCCTCTACAGAGTCATCAGTCAGCAACTGACGCCACGCATAGTTCATTTGTAAGCAGTATCCTTGCTTATCAATTAAAGCAACAGGCAATGGTAAGCTCTCCAGTAGTTGCAACATTGACTGCTGGTGGTCCTCAACCTGTTGCCACGCCGCTATTTGGTCCTTCTGTAGCTGACGGACCCTATAAAACAAATAGCCACACGCAGCTGCAATAAGCATGATAAACGCTAGCCAAAGCGTCCATAGCGGCATTAATGCCTGCGTTTGATAGCGATCAGCTAACCACTTCTCCCGAATTTGTAAATGCTGCTGTTGACTCATACTGGACAACGCCTTGTTGATAATGCTCTGTAACTCAGGCCAATCCATCCGTATCGCGAAATGGATGGAGGCAGGTGTTTCCTTGAGTAAGGCTGCCAGCTTAAGCTTTCCCAGGAACTGTCGCTGAATATAGTCAGTCAGCATTGCTTGATTGCCAACGATAGCGTGCGCTTCTCCATCTAATAAAATGGCTAAGCTCTCTTCTAAATTTTCCGTAATAATTAAGTTAACGAGAGGATACTGATGTTGCAGTTTTTCCTGTATCGCGTAGTCAGCAACCACTGCAACAGTTTGACCTGTTAAATCAGAAATATCACTGATGAAAGGCGCATCAACACGAGTAGCAATAGCCCACGGCATTTGTAAATATGCCTGACTAAATAACATATTGCGCTTTCTATCGTCGGTGAGCATAGCGGCAGAAAGCATGTCTACCTCACCATACTGAATACCTTGCAATAGTCGTCGCCAGCTATCACTGCCAACGACCTCAAATCGTACATTGACCTGTTTTGCCAATCGTTTTAAGTACTCTGCACTCACGCCTACATGTTGATTATCATCATTAATAAAATCCAACGGTTTCCAACTTCGATCCACTCCCACTTTTATCACGGGATGTGCTTGTAACCAGGCTTTCTCCTGCTCGGTCAAATTCAGTGGAGGGCTATCCAAAGCCAAAGCCACAGTTGAAGAAACCCAGGGTTTAAAAAAACGTTGATGGTGATCTGTTGTTAGTTGTTGTAGCCACTGTGTTAGTAAAAAGTGCAACATGGACATGTCTCGGCGAACAGCAAACACATACTGTCCTGCCTTCAGGTCTACTGGACCCAACACGTTAAAATCAACTACCCCTAACGTTTCAAATTGGTAGGTAGTACGAATGAGTTCTCCCACAAAGGCATTAGCCTGATTTTGTTTTACTGTTTCCAGTGCCGCTTTTATGGTTGGTGCTTGCTGAATATTAATCAAAGGAAACTGTTGTTGAAGACTTGTTAACGCTGGAAAATCTTGGGACAAAGCAATGGTTTTATGGTTAAGATCTGATAACTCGCTGATATTTCGATTAAACCGGGGAGCCACTAACACAGGATAACTATTAATCATCGGCATTGTCGTCAGCAGACTTTCATCCTCGACTAACAGTTGATGATCTGTTGAGGTCAATACCATATGAAGCTTATTCTGCTCTACTGCCTGAAGTAACGTTTGAGCATCAGGGTAAAGCCTGATATTCAACTGCGAGACACCCAAACTGGATTGTGCGGCAGTTAAATAATCAATGATTAGTCCACGTAAAACCCCTTTTTCCTCCAGTAAAAAGGGTTCAGGAACCCATAACATACCCACATTAAGTGTTTTATGGAGTGCGACCCACTGTTGCTCTACCAAGCTGAGCGATAAACTAGGAATCAAATCCCTCCCCACTGCCGTTGAAGGTCGTATTTGAAACGAGGTACCTTCACTCGACAGCTCAGGCGGTTCACTCCCATAAAGCTGTTGTGTACTCACTAACAGCCCCCCCAGCCCAAAAAGCATTGTGAGGGTGATATAACGGTAAGTATGCTTTAGTACACGCCTGGGTCGCTCCAGCATAGCCTCACATCTCAATCAAACAGCCATACAGATATCGTTTTTACTAAGTTTAGCTGCTTCAAGGAGACTGCAGTGAATCGTAATGATTAAGCATTTTTGAATACTATCTTGCTTTACTTCTCACGTGCCTGCACCTTTGGCTCATCCATTCGCCGAGCTAAACGCCGCTTTCGCCGATAAGGAAATACATCCACAACCTCTTTTTCACGTATGACTTGCTGAATACGTTGCCAGTAACCTGCATCAAACAATTCACCATGCAGTTCAGTAAAACACTTGCGAATTCGCGTATCCGCAAAAATAAAAATGGCAAACTCTTCAGGAAAAACATCATTAACCCCAACCGAATACCAAGGCTCAGCCGCCATCTCATCTTCAGGAAAGCGTGGCGGTGGTATCCGACGAAAGTTACACTCCGTTAAATAACAAATTTCATCATAATCATAAAAAACAATACGGCCATGTCGGGTAACACCAAAATTTTTCAACAACATATCTCCAGGGAAAATATTAGCGGCAGCAAGTTGCTTTATCGCATTACCAAAATCATCCAATACCGATTCTAGTTGTTGTTCAGAGGCATCTTTTATATATAAATTGAGGGGTATCATCCGTCGTTCAGTATACAGATGATCAATAATAACCAAGTCATCAACAACCCGAACTACAGAATGTGCTTCAGTCAATAACTCAGCTAATAATTCTGGATGAAAACGGTCTTTTGGAAAAGCAAAGTGAGAAAATTCCTGAGTGTCTGCCATGCGTCCAACACGGTCATGCATTTTTACTAAATAATATTTCTTTTTAACGGTTTCCTTATTCACTTCTTTTTGCGGTGCAATATTATCCTTAATCACTTTAAAGACCGTCTGACTAGAAGGCAGGGTGAAGGCAATCATCACCATTCCTCTTACACCTGGTGCAATGATAAATTGATCATCTGTTTTATCTAAATGCTGAACAAAATCCCTATAAAATTCTGTTTTTCCGTGTTTATAAAAACCGATTGAATTATATAATTCATAGCGTTGTTTCCACGGTAAAAGGTCTTGCAAAAAAGCGATAAACGCAGCGGGTACAGGCGCATCAACCATAAAGTAAGAACGGGTAAAACTAAAAATAATACTGACCTCATCGGGATCAGTAATCAATGCATCAACGTATATTCCGCCCCTCTCATTATTCATCAATGCAATAATAAAAGGTTTGACATCTTCTCGAATGCGTACCCTTCCCACCAAATAGGCCGCTTTATTACGATAAAAAACTGAACGAATGATATCAATCTCCATGTCTTTACTATCCGCAAAGACAAAACCCAACTGGTGCTGAGCAGTACGAATAATATTAACCACATCCTGACGTCGATCGGCATAAGGAATAGCGAAACTAAAATCCATCAAAATCCTATCAACCATTTTCACCAAACCGAATGCTGGACGGTAGCTAATAATAATTGAAGCTTCATCAGCGGCTTTAACCTTAGGTTGAGTAGAGAAAACAAATAAATTTTCTGGTTTTATTTCGTGGTGACGAAAAATGCGACAAAAAATAGAATTAAAAAAGGTTTCGGCTAACTCGCCATCCGTTCGACTACGCACTAATTCGGTATAATAACGTTTAGCATCTTTCCATACACTAAGCTGTGTATACCCTTGGGCAACTTCCTGTGTCAGACAGTCCGTCACGGCGGCTACCGCATCATCATAAAGATTAATACGATCCATAGAAGCTTGTTGGACATCAAGCCAACATGCGGATTCAAAACGCCTCTTTGCACCTAAAGTAATATAAGTAAATGTTGATCGATAGTTTGCAAACCCTTCAAGCACTGATGATGCAACACACTGCCCCCATTGATTGCTCATTTTATTTCCCTTTATTTATAGTAATTATTAATTTATACCTAATTTATTATTTTTGGAGAATAATTCAAGTAACCATAATACGTCCTTACGTATGTTTTTTAGGTGACTTTATAAATCTTCTGCCATAATGAAAAACTGTACCCTTATTTATATTTTTTTATACATACGATCAATAATTTTTTCAAAAAAACATAGCAACACGTTATGTCACCAAAGGTACAAATCGTCATTAATGATGTGGAGCAGTCAGTATGCAGTTTCGCTCAGTTCAAACGAGTATTCTAGTTTACACAAGCATTTGTCTGGTTATTTCGCTATTTGCTGTTGTGGGCTATGCACTTTACTCCTCACTAAACACCCAACGTTATGTCAGCGAAACCTCACAAACGCTCATGTCAGAGAAAATCAAAGAGAGTCTCTCATCACTCACTTCAGGTAAAGCACAGCGTATGCAACGCCGAATGGAAAAAGCGATGACGGCGGCCAGAACCTATGCGCAAAACCTACAAGCTTATTATCAAAGTGGAGCACCAGCACAAGTTGCAAATAGTCGTGAAATTGTCAGTGGCATGGCAAAACACCTAACTGAAGCCAATAGCGACTTTTTAGGCGCTTATACCGGCTGGGAGGCAAATGCTTTTGATGGCAATGATGCCATGTATCAAAATGGTGAATACATTCATTCACAACCATCCACAGGTCAGCTCGCTGTTTATTGGAATCGCAGTGCTTCAGGCAAAGTTGACGGCCGCCCACTGGGCAAACTCTACGCCCAAGAAAAAAATGATGCCGGAATACGCCGCAGTGAATGGTACCTTTGCCCAAAAGAAACAGGCAACGAATGTATTATTGATCCCGCCGCTTATGACGTACAAGGCGTCATGACATTGCTATCCTCATTTGTTACTCCCATCATGCATGATGGTAAATTTATTGGCATGACAGGAATTGACTATTCACTTAATTTTTTACAGGAAATTAGCACCGAAATTAATGCTCAATTGTACGAAGGCAGCGGTAGTGTTGCCCTGGTGAGCTTTAATGGTGTGATGGTGGCTAATACTGGTGATCCTTCTCTGGTAGGTAAACCTGTCGGTACTTTAAATGAATGGAAACCTATCATGGAGGCTATTCGACAAGGCAACAGTGTGGTTACAGAGAATGAGGAACTCATTACCAGTACCACCATTTTTACGGTAGGCCAAACCAAAACACCTTGGGCACTGGTCATATCAGTCCCCAAAAGTGTTGCCTTTGCTGATGTTCAAGCTATGTCTGCTCAAGTTTCTGAGCAGTTCAACGAAAGTTTGATTGGACAATTGATTACAGGCGCACTTATCACAGCGTTAGCGTTACTGGTGTTATGGCGAGTCGCTACTTCAATATCCAAGCCACTTAAAGAAGTGGTCAGCCTTGTCGATGATCTTGCAGAACGGGATGGAGACTTAACACGTCGTATTCAAATTAACCGTCGTGATGAAGTGGGAAGCCTGGCCAGCCGGGTGAATCTCTTTATCGAAAAAATCCAAAACATGGTGAAAGACGTAGCTCAAACCATTGAACAAGTTGACCAATCGGCTGATGAAAGTTCAAAAATTGCTTATGAAACCAGTAATGGTGTGCAACGGCAACGTTCTGAAATTGATCAAGTAGCCACCGCAATCAACGAAATGTCATGTGCTGCCAATGAAGTAGCTAATAATGCAGCAGAAACAGCACAGTCTGCGGGTGCCGCTAATGAGTCTGTATTAGAAGGCCAGGAGATTGTTAATCGTAGTGCATCGACCATACAACAGTTATCGGATGAAGTAGAACATGCTGTTAAAGTAATAGAGCAACTAAAAGAGGATAGCGAAAATATTAGCAGTATATTAGATGTGATTATTTCTATTGCTGAGCAGACGAATTTGCTGGCATTAAATGCGGCCATTGAAGCAGCACGAGCAGGCGAACAGGGACGAGGGTTTGCAGTAGTGGCCGATGAAGTCAGAACCCTAGCGAGCCGAACTCAAAATTCAACGGATGAAATTCGCCAAACCATCAATGCTCTTCAAGACCGTACAGAACAAGCGGTTCAAACAATGAGTCGAGGTAGCGAAATGACACATACTTCAGTCGAACAATCGCAACAAGCGGCCAAACGATTAGAAGAGGTTGTTCACGCTATCAGTCGTATAAACGATATGGCAACACAAATTGCGAGTGCAGCCGAGCAACAACATGCTGTCTCAGAGGATATTACTAAAAATGTCACCACCATTAGTGATGTGGCCGGTGAAGTAGCAGAAGGTGCAGACAACTCAAGCAAGCAAAGTGAGCAGTTGAGTCATCTTTCAGATGAGTTAAGCGGAAAAATAAACCGCTTTAAATTTTAATCCCCTGAACATCCCCACGCTGGTGTAGTTTATGGTAAACCCGCAAATAATTCAGAAAATACACAAAACATGTTAGGTAGTCACTACTACCTAACATGTGTATAGAAACGCGAGATAAATTTGCTAACCACTAAAGTTGCAAATGAATAGCCTCGCTTTCCATCATGCTGGCATCGCATTAACGCAAAAGACAACATAATCCGTTTAGCCAGAACCTGCCCTAGACTTCTTCTGCAACACCTTCAAGACGTCCCAGCAAACTACCTAAACGGTCGCTCCAGTTGGCTAACTCCTCCCTTAACGTGGCATTTTCATCCTCTAATTTCGATTTCTGCTCACGTAGCTCTTCCAGTTCCATTTTTTGGATACCAACCGTATCAATCACATGTTGTACTTTTTCTTCTAACTTGGCTAAATGATCATTCGACATAATGCGCTCTTTCTATTTTTATCAACAACAATGACCGCAGATTATAGACACTGAAAAACATAAATTAAATCACGTTTTAACTGTGAAGCACATAAAACATATTCCCAAAGTGCCTTCCTATCTAAAGACAAGGTCAATCACCAACAGTAGATTAGGATTAGACAAGCATAAAAAGCCTGTGCTCCTTACGGGTTGATTATTGTTGTCTTTAAAAAGTGACACTCAACGGAAAGTCATGAAAGATAATATTTCGTTTCCCGTTAATTCCCCCTGTCAACGCAGCAAACAACAACGTGGTGTACCAGTTAAAGAATACGTAGCCCCTTGCCAAACCGCCATGACATTTTGATGATATTTTTCCATTCACTTATAATCATTACGCTTATTACTGACTTATCTTGGCTTTAGGTCACCGCTAAAAATGCACTTTTTTAGCGGTGACCTAAAGCCATTCGTTGGCCGCTGGAGAAAAAAATTGAGCTGTACTCAGCACCATTACCAAGACCTCATTAACCTGTTTAATCACTGTTTTGCCGAAACGCATAATACGTATCTTATCAAAGGTGATGATGAGCCCATTTACTTGCCAGCCAATGAACAATGCCCTCACCATGGGATTTATTTTGCCCATGGCTATTTCAGCAGCGCTTTGCATGAATGCGCACACTGGTTTATTGCGGGAAACCAGCGACGACAACAGGTTGATTATGGCTACTGGTATGAACCTGATGGACGCACTAAAGCCCAACAACAGCTTTTCGAGAAAGTAGAAATCAAACCCCAAGCTGTTGAATGGATTTTATCCGTTGCTGCAGATTATCCATTTAGGGTAAGTATTGATAATTTAAATAACGAGGCTATTAACCCTCAACCCTTTAAAGAGGCCATTTACCAACAGGTTAAAGTTTATGCTCAGCAGGGGTTACCCTTGCGGGCAGAAAAATTTCGGCAAGCACTCAGTCAATTTTATCAAACCGAAAAAACGATTAATTTGACGTTCTTTTCGACCGAACACTGTTAATTATTTATCCCTTATAAAACTGCTGTAGAAGCTCTTTTCCACAGCGGTTTTCCTTTTGCTTTGCTGATGCTAAATACTGGGCTTTCTTTTAAAAAATGATATAATACCCGCTCTACATTTTTACGCGCTTCTTACGTTATCCTTAGCCGGCCACCATTACGCAACATACCATTTCTGGCAATGTTTTCTGCCTGTCTATTATGGCCGCTACCGAGATATTTCGCTTCAAGTAGTTTATGAGTAGGAGTTTCATGAGCAAAGGGATACTTCAGGAAGCAAGGCATATTCTGCACTTGGCTTACCCGATTATTATTACCCAACTGGCAGCTTCTGGTATGGGGTTAACCGATACTATTATGGCTGGTCAGCTTGGTGCCCTTGACCTGGCAGGCGTTGCCATTGGTGCAGGTGTTTGGGTACCACTTTATCTACTTGCCAAAGGCACTTACATGGCATTGACACCCACTGTCGCCCACTTGTTTGGTGCCAAACGCAATGATGAAATAGGTAGCTATGGTCAGCAGGGACTTTGGATTGGTCTGGGCTGTGGTCTGTTATTAGCGACTTTATTGGCAAATATTAAACCACTCTTAATTTGGCTTGATGTTGACCCAGATATCATTCCACTTTCCAGCCAATATTTAACAGCACTTGCTTTTGGTATGCCCGCCTTAAGTTTATTTAATGTTTTTACCAGCTACTGTGAAGGTGTAGGGAAAACCAAACCAGGTATGATATTTATGTTGGTTGGTTTAATGCTGAATGTTCCTGCTAACTATGTCTTCATGTACGGTAATTTTGGTTTTCCTGCTTTAGGTGCTGTGGGTTGTGGCTGGGCAACTGCAACCGTAGCAACAACCATGATGATACTGATTGCTATTTATACACACTTAGTACCATCGCTTAAGCATTTTGGGCTTTATCGCCACTTTTCACTTCCCAAGCTTGGCATGATTAAAGAACTACTTGCATTAGGTTTGCCTATGGGTATTTCTATTTTTGCAGAGGCCAGTATTTTTTCTTTAGTGAGTCTACTGCTGGGTAGACTTGGTGCAGAGATCGTAGCTAGTCACCAGATTGCCATCAATATTTCTTCCATTGCCTTTATGGTGCCCTTTAGTATTGCTATGGCCGTCACTATTCGTATTGGTCACTGGCTAGGGGCACAACAACCCCATAACGCCAAAAAAGCAGGGCAACTCGGTATTATGCTTGCGCTAGGTTATGCCATTTTTTCTGCAAGCTGTATGCTGGCATTTCCTCAGTTCCTTGCTGAGATCTACACCAGCGATACCAAAGTGATTGAATTAACGGTTGGACTATTATGGTTTGCCGCTGTGTTTCAGTTTTCTGATGGTTTACAGGTTGCAGCCAATGGTATTTTGCGTGGTTATAAAGATACGAAAATACCCATGATGGTCGTTATCATTGCTTATTGGGGTATTGGTCTACCTACCGGTTACTTGTTTGGTTTAACTGATTTAATAACCCCTGCAATGGGGCCTGCAGGCTTTTGGATTGGCTTAGTCTGTGGACTTACTACAGCAGCTATCATGCTATTGGCGCGCGTTGTTTATATTAGTCAGCAACACATAAATTCTGCAAACCCTATAGCCACAGCCAATCAGGTGACTTAGTGACAGGAAAACGACAGTATGCTCAAACCTGCCTTTCCTTGTTATTACTGTGCAGCCTGCTCCTGTTAGCAGGCTGTAACAATAACTCACCCACCGCAAAATTCGATAACTATGTAGCACGCTTAGCACGCGCTTTAGAACAACCTACACCGTCCCTGAACATTGATTGGACATTGTGGCAATACCCTCGCCGGTCAGTACGCTGGATAGCGCCACAAGATATTCGGCTAAATTTTCTTGCTATTCTTTCAATCAAGCACTGCCATTCACTCACCCAACGCATTGCTGAACGAAATAGTGCGCTGGGTAAAGTAATGCCTATTACTCAGCAAGCCATTTATGAACGACAATTACTTCCAGAACTCTCAGCCTGCCTTAAACATCCAGAAAGCACCTCTGCTGAGCTTCGTGAAACGCTGCGACAATGGATGACAGTTAAGCAAGCACAATTACCTTCCACTTATTGGAATGCCTTATATAACTCCAGCGAAATGCTACATCATTTCAGCCTGGCCACACCACCGCTTGCTGAGCAGCCTCCTAGTCTCACCCCCACACTACAAGCACTGAGCTACCTGACCACTTTTAGTCAGCAACGAGACACACCTATACCTGATGTACAGATGTTAACCTTACAGCTCAATCAACACCTGCAAAAACTTCAGCAACGTGCAACAGGAGGAGAACTCATTCGTGCGAGTGTATTAGCGAATACCCTGTTAAAAAAAGCTAATCAGTTGATGGCAACAGTGTCTGCTCAGCAAATTTGCCCTCAACACCGCCCTACCCCCAAATCACGTATACTCAGCCAAGTATTACAGAAGTTTTACTTACAACAGATCCAACCCTACCTTGCCCAACTCAGCCAGCAGCTAAATCAGTGGCAAATAGCTCATCAAAATTTGCTCAACACAATACCTGATGAGCACATCCCTGCAACGATGAATCAATTCATAGCAAAAACAGTAGCTGAAAATACTGGGCTACACGCAATGCTTAAACAGCAAACTACACGACATATCGCGTATTGGAAACAGATACTCAAGCAATGTGCTATCTCTGTAAATTCTCTTCAACACGCCAATCTATAACCTTAATGACTATCCAGATTTGCTTTGGTAAAAACTCACTAACTATACTAGTAAGTGAAGTCACTATTTTGTGGTGTCAGTTAGGCCGGATATAAAAACAATAATTAGACATCACGAACTGAGAGGGGTTAGCTATGAGTAATGTGCACGCTCGTAAGCGCACAGACAATGTCATTGACATGTTCACACGGAAGCCCATCTCACCGGAAGAGTCTAAACGTATCATTCGCTTGTCTCCCGAGCTTGATGGCTTGGAAATGCTTTACAGCAATGATGCAAATCCCAATAAGCTGTTTAGTATGAAGATCCTGTGCTGGGCCTTACGTACTAATGGGGAAGTAGTGGCCTTAGTGCCTTGGCTGAACGATATTGTTGCCTGCGATGAGCTTCGGGATCCTTTAAATGGCCACTGGGAAGGCTACTACGACCAGGGCATTGATGAAATCTTTTATCAAGCACCTATTCACAAAGTCGTCGAGCTAGAAACTGCTGCTGAGTACTATAAAACAGCATTTCAAGGCCCAGATGATGTTGTCCATGAAATTCCTGACAGTATTGGTACCCATGCCATTATTACCACTGATAATTTCGCCTCTTTTTCCCTAGAAGAAGTGATAAGCTGGCAGTTACTCAACAACGGTATGGTTTTTGCGATGATTATTGATAAAAATAAAGTTAAATCCACACCTGTGCTAAAAGGAGACCCTTGCTTGTTTCCAGCACAGCAGCATGATGGCTTTAAATATTTTTTTCATCATCGTATTGCTAATAAAATAAAAGCTAACGACCCAGATGCCATAGCTGCTTTTTCCTTATTAGTTGACCCTTAAATACCCAAAATTTAAGGGCAGACACAACAACCTAGCGTTCCCTTTTGCTTAGTCGTAAAGAGGGACAGCTAGGTTTGCCCCACTAAAACGAAAAATATTACCCTATTAACCGACCTCAGCGCCTTTGCGAATATAGTAAATATACTGCGTGTCATTTTGCTCCTGAGCAATCAATTCATGCTGTAAGAAAGTACAAAACTTTGGAATATCACGTGTTGTGGATGGGTCTGTAGCCACCACTTGTAATACTTCACCCGCCTGCAACTCCCTAATTTTATTGTGTAACAACATAACTGGCTCAGGGCACATTAAGCCACAGGTATCAAGAATATGGTCAGCTTGTGGATTCATAGTGAATACGATTTATCAAGTCAATAAAACACAACTTTAACAAAATCGCTCAATGGACTCTAATCATCATCGTTCATGATGCGTTTTCTTTATACAACGAGACCTGTATTAAGTAGATTAGACAACACTGATCTATCATAATGCTATTAAATGCCCTAAAGCGAGTCGTGGCGTGGCTGCAGATATAATTCGAAAATCATGTCCATGAGGACTTTGATTTGCTTTTAACTCTACCACTGAGTCTACATAAGCAGGGCTGGGAAAATGACACAAAATTTGTATGGGGTAACGTGGTAGTGGTAAGTAACTCAGTGCTGCAGACAATAACCACACCGCATTCACAGTAGCGCGCTGATACCCCAAACATTTAGCCATTACATTGGATAAATGTGCTGGATGAAAGTCACGTACTAACTGCGAAAACTGCTTCGCTTGAGCAGCATGTAAATACCAGCGTCCCACATTAAAGCTGGATGGAACTGGCTGTGTAACAGGGCATAAAACCTGTTGTTTCTGCCCAACCGCATCTTTTGGATAAACTTCTTTATGACTACTGCTAAAAGCTAACTCGCACTCCCAAACCAGTTGCTCTAATTGATAACCCAATATTCTGACCCAAGGCAACTCACCGTCTGCAGAATAATAATGAATACTAAAATCAAAGTTATGCAGTGGGCTCAGAGCCTGATAAACACGCACCTGACACGATACAATACGTAACCACATAGCTAACTGACTAGCATGATCGCTCAGTAATAATTGCGTGTGAAGAGGAAAGCTCATCACTAAAGGAAATAAAGGCGGTAACTGGTTTTCGAAATAACCACTCCACTCTGCTGTCCGAAAAGCCTCCACAACATCTAAGCCACAGCTGGTTAAGTATTCCCTTAACTGAGAGGCAGGCACTGGCTGGTTATACCAGCTCATACCAATAACCGGACGAGTAGGCTGTTGCCGACTGTGCCAAAACTGTAGCGCATAATTCCAGGGGTATATTGAAGTCACGGAAGTGCTTACAGACTTAGCCATCGATCTACCTCTCTCCAATACCAACAACCTACGTCACCCAATGGGTATTGGCCTATCTTCAGGATTAGCAGAAGTCATAAAAATTCGCAAAAAAAATCATCATATTGTCATTTTTTTATTTTTCAGCGGCTATTTTTTAGTGGTAATCATTAATGAGTATTTAGTAAGTGATCTTGCTAAAAAGTACTGGCTATACTGCTCTATGTAAGCCTAATTCAAGTAAATCCGAATATCATAACTAAAAGAAAACACACCAACCCGCTTCATTGAGCACTAACGCTTTACAAGCACTTCTCTTTCAATGTTAGATTGACACATTCTATGGGGAAAAAATGATAAAGGTAATTGTGAGCCGCCAGCTCTCTGAAGGCGTTGAGCCCAACTACGAATTACTGTTAAAGGAAACATTGCAGTCTGTTGTTATATCACCCGGTTTTATTTCTGCTGAATCACTGGTTGATATCAATGACGCCAATCATCGGCTGCTTATTAGTCACTGGACAGATATTCAATCATGGCAAAAGTGGCTTTATAGTGAAGCCCGTCAGAATCTGGTAGGGCAAATACGTCCAATGCTTTGTTTTGAAGAAGATGTGCATATTTATATACACAGTGAGCGGCACTCAGGATTAACCTCCATAACACCACATCGCTAATGAAATTAATGTGGTGTTAAAGCGCTTCCGAAGAGGAAGTAAAAGCGTAAATTTTGTCCTTGAAGAATTAATTAATCTCGTAAAAGATTAATCTCGCAAAACAACGACGGTCACTTCTTCTCGGTCATGATAAAGCTGTTTAGTTAATATACGATAGTTAAAGCCAGCTTCTCGAAATGCCTCATGTAATCGGTCATGGGCTGCTGTAACAGCTTGATAACGCTGTTTCATAGGTAACTTCAAATTAAAAACAGCATGACGCGTCCACTCATGGGTTAACCAGCGGATAACCATATCTGTTACCCGAGCTGGCTTGTCGACAATATCACACACCAGCCAATCAACGGGTTTAGCAGGCTCATAAGTAAACCCATCAGCGCGCTTATGTTCCACCAGGCCTGAATCCATCAACGCTTTGTCCATTGGACCATTATCAACAGCCGTCACCCGGATATGACGACTGACCAACTGCCACGTCCAACCACCAGGTGCAGCACCAAGATCAACCGCTTTCATCCCAGGTTGTAACAGACGCTCAGCTTCTTCTTTCGAGAGTAAACAGTGCCAAGCTTCCGCTAATTTTAAGGTAGAACGGCTGGGTGCCTGGCTAGGAAATTTCAGTCTAGGAATCCCATTGAGCCAATGAGCCCCACGCCCCGCCAAATTAATACCCACATAACATTGCTGACCATTTAAAAAGAACAAATGCATACTGGGAAGCTGGGTATTTTCCTGCTCAGAGAGTACTTTTTTCGCTTTTAATGCCTTACGAAGTGGCACAGTTAATTTCTTACAAAAACGATGTAACTGTTTTCCTTCATTGGTATCAGGATATTCCAACCATAACTGGCCGACTTGAGGCCAACCCTCTACCACCTCCAGGATAGGTGTTAAACGATCCGTTGGTGGTAAGTCATCCAAAAAAGGACCTGCTGCCAACCACTGCCGGGTAAATACTAAGGAGCTTAAGCTGATTCTGGTTTGTAACCAGCAAGCATCTTTTTCAGTTCCTTCCAGGCAGTGAAAGACAACAAACCCTTGCTGCGGTTTTGCCTGGACATAACCAGCCACACCTAATGACGCTGTCACAGCGGTAATCTCAGCAGCACACTCTTTTTCAAAGCCTGCCCGGCAATACAACACTAGATGGGTAAATGGTTCAGATAATTTTGACTTCATAACACCTTGCAATTATTGCTTCAACGAACACATTAAATTTCATGACAAAAGTGTGCTACCCAACTGGCGGCTTGTTGCCAATATTCTTCCTTTGAGAAGCCACTTCGTTTACTAGGGACTAAATCATGATCAGCTTCAGCGAGCCAATGAATCTTTACAGCAGCGCTTAAACTGTAGTCTTGTACGTACTGTTTATTACCTAACGAATCACGTGTTCCCTGAATAATACGAGTAGGCAACTTAAGTGTCTGTAAATGCTCAATACGAGGTTTATCACGCTTTCCTGCAGCATAAAATGGATATCCCAAACAAACAACACCCTGAACATTAAGTGGTAAAGTTTGATTGGCTGCTAACAACGTCGCCATTCTGCCACCCATTGATTTTCCACCAATAATAACCTTTTGCTGTACCGACAACTGTTGCACCATATATTCCCAACAAGCAATCAGCTTTGGCTGCCGGTCTGGTGGACGCTTTTTACCTGAATGTCGGCGCTGATCCATATAAGGGAATTCAAAACGCATGACATTGACACCAAGCCCAGCAACCGCTTCAGCAAAATAAGACATAAAAGGGCTATCCATAGGCGCACCAGCACCATGAGCGAAAACAAAGTAAGGCGCATTTTCCTGGTGAGAATAGGTCCAACATAAAGGTAACTCAGAGAACATGATGTCCGTCCGATTGTTTAGCAATAGTCTTAAATTTTTATTTCAGTAATACGACACTAAAGCCTATTACACAGCTGCAACAGTAACAGATCATTTAATGTAAATATTTTATACATATTTTCTCTTGTTAAACTGTCATCTGCCGGCAATTATGGCACAATAGTCATGTCTTGATTTAAGTCAATATAATACAGGTCAACCTCACTAAAAAATGTCGCAATAACGTCACCGTATTGACATATAATGTACTCAGCGCGTATCCTCGCGCCTCGCCGGGGGAAGTTTGAAACAAATTAGCAACAACTAAAATTGTGAACGTAGTCTAATCTATAGACCCATTAGCGAACCTATTCGCATTGTGACTTACGTTTCTTGAATGGCAGGAATTAACTCAGTTAACAACAATCTTGCTAACAAGCGTACGCGTCACCTCACTGAAATAAAACGGTAACCGTACACAACCTGTTGCCCATTAGATTATCAGTCGACCCTCTGTATACAAAAACAACGGCTAAACTATTAGCAAAGAACAAATAACATAATATACCTGATGAGCGCTTTGGTAGAGGTACATACGCTGAGCATATGTTTGTTCAGGTACCTGTTTTGTAAGTCAACAATTGCCAACTTCTCTTTGAAGTCACACCCGCAGCTGACTTCTGTGCGCCCTATTGCCTTCGCTTCACCAACCTACCACCACTTCACCGTATTTATTCCGGAAGTCGCAACTTATGGAACCGTAACATGAGCACAGCAACCAACCATACAGAGTACAACTATAAGGTCGTCCGCCAGTTTGCCATTATGACGGTCATTTGGGGGATCGTTGGTATGGCCGTGGGTGTATTCATTGCCGCCGAGCTGGTTTTCCCAGACTTGTCAGCAGGAATTCCCTGGTTAAGTTTCGGTCGATTGCGCCCCTTACATACCAACGCTGTTATCTTCGCTTTTGGTGGATGCGCATTGTTCGCAACCTCCTATTATGTCGTACAGCGTACCTGTCAGGCGCCTTTGATTTCTAACGCACTTGCTGCTTTCACCTTTTGGGGCTGGCAACTGGTTATTGTCGCAGCCGCCATCACACTACCCCTGGGAATTACCACGTCAAAAGAATATGCAGAACTGGAATGGCCCATCGACATTTTAATTACTGTGGTCTGGGTCTGTTATGCCATAGTCTTTTTTGGCACCATCATGAAACGCCGCACTAAGCATATCTATGTTGCTAACTGGTTTTATGGTGCATTCATAGTCACGATCGCCTTGCTCCATATTGTGAATAATATGGAAATTCCTGTGACCTTGTGGAAATCTTACTCTGCCTATGCCGGTGCCCAAGATGCCATGATTCAATGGTGGTATGGTCACAACGCGGTTGGTTTTTTCCTTACAGCAGGCTTCCTTGGCATGATGTATTACTTTGTGCCCAAGCAAGCAGGTCGTCCTGTTTATTCTTACCGTCTTTCTATTGTGCATTTCTGGGCATTGATTGCGATCTATATCTGGGCTGGCCCTCACCACTTACACTACACCGCGTTACCCGACTGGGCACAAACCCTGGGTATGATCATGTCACTTATTCTGTTAGCACCTTCTTGGGGCGGTATGATCAACGGCATGATGACGCTATCTGGTGCGTGGCATAAGTTACAAACGGATCCCATTCTGCGCTTCCTGGTGGTATCGCTTTCCTTCTATGGTATGTCAACGTTCGAAGGCCCCATGATGTCCATCAAAACGGTGAATGCATTGTCTCACTACACCGACTGGACAATTGGACATGTGCACTCAGGCGCACTGGGCTGGGTTGCGATGATTTCAATTGGTGCTGTGTACCACCTTATTCCTCGCCTGTTTGGCAAAGAAAAGATGTATAGCACTGACCTCATAAATGTTCACTTCTGGTTAGCCACCATTGGCACCGTATTGTACATCGCCTCAATGTGGGTTAACGGCATTATGCAAGGTCTCATGTGGCGGGCAGTCCATAAGGATGGCACATTGATGTACAGCTTTGTTGAGTCTGTTGCAGCCAGTGAGTTTGGCTACATTGTCAGAACCATCGGCGGTCTATTTTTCCTAACAGGCATGTTCTTTATGGCTTATAACACATGGCGCACTGTGAGTGAGTCTGATCCAGAAAAAGTTCGTGCTGCAGCACAAATGGCTTAAGGGAGCAGTACACCAATGAAAAACCATGACATTGTTGAAAAAAATGTTGGCCTGATGGTGATTTTGATTGTGGTTGCCATTAGCTTTGGTGGCCTGGTTGAGATCGTCCCTTTGTTCTTTGATAAGGCCTTGACTGAAAACAAAATGGCCTATGAGCAAAGCCTGAGTGGTGATGAGCAGGAAGTCGTTCAACTGACTGTAAACCCTTACACCCCATTACAGCTTGAAGGTCGTGATATCTACATTCGTGAAGGCTGCGTAGGCTGTCACTCACAAATGATTCGTCCATTCCGTGCTGAAACCGAACGTTATGGACACTATTCATTAGGTGCTGAAAGCGTCTACGACCATCCATTTTTATGGGGTTCTAAGCGTACGGGCCCTGATTTAGCACGGGTAGGTGGGCGTTACTCAGATGAATGGCACCGCGCGCACCTAATCAACCCAAGAGATGTAGTTCCAGAGTCTGTCATGCCTCCGTATCCATTCCTGGCTGAAAACGTGCTGGATGGCAAACACACTGCAATAAAGATGGAAGCATTACGTAAGGTGGGCGTTCCTTATACTGACGAACAAATCAGTTCAGCTGCCGCTAACGTTGCTGGGAAAACTGAGCTTGATGCGCTGGTTGCCTACCTTCAAGTCTTGGGTACATATGTACCAAGAGGTATTCGTGGGGTCAAACCCGCTTCAGCGCTCCCTACCCCAGAGGTGGCTGAATGATGATAGATATCAATACCTTACGCGGCTTGGCAACAGTATTTGCCATGATCGCCTTTTTAGCTGTGTGCTTTTGGGCTTATAGCAGTAAACGAAAAAAACAATTTGATGAAGCCGCCAATTTACCCTTTATGGATGAATTTGCTAGCCCAAACGCTGCCAACCAGGAGCTAAAACATCATGAGTAATTTCTGGACTGGGTGGGTTTTTGTGCTCACCCTGACTTGCTTAGGACTAATTGTTTGGTTGTTATTTGCTACTCGCCGCAGACAACGGCCAAATCTCACTGAACAAACGATGGGTCATAGCTTTGATGGCATTGAGGAATATGACAATCCTTTGCCTCAATGGTGGTTTTACTTATTTGTTGCCACTATCGTGTTTGGAGCAGCCTACCTGGTACTATTCCCAGGAATACTGCCAGGAAAATTTAATGGCATTCTGGGGCTGGTTGCAAAAGACCAATACCCTGATGGCTGGTCATCAACCATGCAGTATAAAAATGAAGTAAAACATATTGATGAGCAGTATGGCCCTATATTTGACCAGTATACAAAAACGCCCATCCCTGAGCTGGCTCAAAATGAAACGGCTGTCACTATTGGTAAACGTGTATTTGCCAATAACTGTGCGATTTGCCACGGCTCTGCAGCACAAGGTCGTTTCGGCTTTCCTAACTTGAGTGATAATGACTGGTTGTATGGTCATGAGGCAACGGCTATCAAAACCACTTTACTAGAAGGTCGCCGAGGTCAAATGCCGGCTTGGGGCCAGTTTATGTCTAACCAGGAAGTCACCAACGTTTCTCTTTACGTTCGTTCATTAAGTGGGGTTGATACCAAAGCAACTGAAGACCAGCTAGCTAAAGGCAAAGAAAACTATATTGGCAAATGTTCAGCTTGTCACGGAGTCGATGGTAAGGGTAGTTACCTGAATGCCAACATCAGTAATGATATTGGCGCTCCCGACCTGACTGATGACATCTGGCTTTATGGTGGTGCCCAACATCAAGTTGAGTACACGATTCGTAATGGTCGAAATGGTGCTATGCCTGCTTGGAAAGACGTACTTGGTGAAAACCGAGTTCACCTGGTAGCAACTTACATTTACAGCTTGGGTCAAAAAGCCAAACAAGCTGAAAGCACCACAAAAACTACGCAAGCTAAGTAAAAAAACCTCCCTGCAGTTGCCTGGTGTTTTTTTATCACCAGGCAGCTTGGCCAGTTAGCATACAAGGCCAAAACCATCCTACACTCACGTTGTTTCTTAGCAGGCTCAAGGATATGTCGCAAGATAGTGTAAAAGACCGTGAAACACCTGAAATGATTGAAGTGGTTGATCTGTACCAGAAAAAAGACAAGATCTACCCGCGAGCATTTAAAGGCGTTTTTCGAAATTATCGTATCATCGGCGGCACGTTGTTATTCCTACTCTACTTTGGTGTAGCTTGGCTCAACTGGAATGACCGACAGGCAATTCTGTTTGATCTGCCTGAGCGAAAATTTCATATTCTTGGCATCACTTTCTGGCCACAAGATTTTATGCTTTTGTCATGGCTGCTTATTATTTGTGCCTTCGGTTTATTCTTTATTACTGTTTGGGCAGGCCGGGTTTGGTGTGGCTACGCATGCCCACAAAGTGTGTTCACTTGGGTATTCATGTGGGCTGAGCGAATCACAGAAGGTGACCGCAATAAACGAATGAAGTTGGATAAAGCCCCTTTTACTGGTCAAAAATTTCTAAAAAAATCAGCCAAACATATGTTGTGGGTGCTTATCGCACTCGCTACTGGCTTTACTTTTGTAGGTTACTTTTCGCCAATTCGCGAACTGATTCCAGCCTTCTTTAGTGGAGAAGCCAGTGGCTGGGCCTACTTTTGGATTGCCTTTTTTACACTGGCAACCTACGGCAATGCCGGATGGATGCGAGAGCAGGTCTGTATTTACATGTGCCCTTACGCTCGCTTCCAAAGTGTTATGTTTGACAGTAATACGCTGATTGTTTCCTACAACTCACAGCGTGGAGAAAAAAGAGGTCCTCGTAAAAAAGGTGCAGATTACCAGCAGAAAGGTTTAGGTGATTGCATCGACTGCCAGATGTGTGTACAAGTCTGTCCTACGGGCATTGATATTCGTGATGGACTGCAGTATGAGTGTATTGGTTGTGCTGCTTGTATAGATGCCTGTGATAATATAATGGAACGCATGAGTTATCCAAAAGGGCTCATTAGTTATACGACACAAAATACTTTAGCGGGAGAAAAATCAGCGCTGTTTCGTCCTCGACTAATGGGCTACTTAATCGCATTGCTTGTCATGATTGGCTTGTTTAGTTACACCATCACTGACCGTATACCTGTTGGGCTAGAAGTCATTCGCGACCGTAGCAGCCTATACAATAAAACACCCGATGGTTTTATTGAAAATTTATATACAGTCAAAGTCGCTAATATGGACACTCACCCCCATCAGTATATTTTAAATATCGAGGGATTAAACAGTCCAATTATCGACCCCAAACCGCATATTCAGGTTGGAAGTGGCTTGGTCGAAGAGCTGACGATTCGCGTCAAGGTCAAAGCTGATGTGATAAAACAACCTAATAATACATTTGTTTTTTCAGTCCAGGCAAAGGATGATGAAGCAATCAAAACGACTCAAGAAAGTCGCTTCCTCGCTCCCGCTTCGCAGTAAAGAGTAATGACATGGCACAACAACACTCTATTTCCTCAGAAGATAAAAAGCATGGCCGTTTTTGGCTATGCTTTTTATTGGCTATTCCTCTTTTAGCCATCATTCTGGGTAGCTCATATATTGCTATTGCAGTTCATAATGCCGACTCACTGGTAGTTGATGACTATTACAAAGAAGGCTTGGCTATAGAAAAAGAGCTAAAACGAGACCGTCATGCTCAAGCACTTGGACTCACCGCAAAAGTATATTTGGATAATACTCAAAAGCGGGTAAGAATTACATTGTCGCCAGATCAAGCCAATATGCCTCGGGCTTTAACACTGAGCCTTATCTCGCCTACCTTACCTGAAGAAGATGTGACACTTCCTGTTCAACTCAACTTAGATAACGAGTATGAAGGTTTTCTTCCTCACGAAATAACAGGTAAGCGTTATATTCACCTTGAAACGCCTAAAGCTGTGGATGAACAAAATCACCGAGAAGGCTGGCGCTTAATTGGTGGTAGTTATATTGATACATCTTCTGTCACCATCGCTTTACAATCTGCCACAATGAAGATTGCAAACGAATAGGTTATCAAGTGTAGTATGGCAAACCCAATGACAACACAGTCAACATGCTACCACTGTGGTGCAACTATTTTGGGTAAAGCACCCTGCTTTGCCGTTATTAATGGCACATCTCATCCTATGTGCTGTCCAGGTTGTCAATTTGTTGCAGAAGCCATTGAAGGTGAAGGGCTGGCCCACTATTACCAGTATCGAACCCAGCAAGCGCTGAAGCCTGACCAGGATAAAGCCCCCACTGCTGATTATACTGTTTATGACCGAAAAGCCCTTCAAACTCAACTCGTTAGACAACAACCTAATGGACAATACTCTGTAAGCTTAAGCATTGAAGGAATCACTTGTGCCGCCTGCATTTGGCTGCTGGAAAAACACTTAAGTCAACTCAAGGGTGTTGAGCAAGCCTCAGTTAACCTCACAACACATCGTGCCTTTATTCAATACCAGTCTGAGCACGTTAAATTAAGCGAAATCATGCAGCATATCGCTTATATTGGTTATCTGCCACACCCTTTCTCCATGGATAAACAACAACAACTTGCCCAACAGGAGTACCGAAGATCGATTCGCCGCTTAGCCGTTGCAGGGATAGGTACTATGCAGGTTATGATGTATGCCATTGCACTGTATGCTGGTGCATTACAAGGAATGGAAGACAGTTATCGTGATTTTATTCGGTGGGTCAGCTTCCTCTTAGCAACACCTGTCGTTTTTTATGCGGCACAACCTTTTTTTAAAGCCGCTTGGCGAGATGTAAAAGCACGCCACTTAAGTATGGATTTTCCTGTAGCTACCGCTATTGGTGCAGCCTATACAGCCAGTACCTGGGCTATGCTCACGGGTTCGGGTGAGGTCTATTTTGACTCTGTGTGTATGTTTACTTTCTTCTTATTAATCAGCCGTTTTCTTGAAATGCGGGCACGGCATCATACAACCCAGCAAGGTTCTGGTCTTTTAAAGCTTCTACCTGATAAAGCCACACGCATTGATAGTGGACAAGAGCAGATAATAGCGGCAATAGAGGTTGAAATGGGTTACACCCTGCGTATCAAACCTGGTGAGCCAATACCTGCTGATGGCGTTATTATTCAAGGACATACTACATGCAATGAAGCGATGCTCACTGGTGAATACTTGCCGGTTACCAAGCAAGTCAGTGATACCGTTTTAGCAGGAACAATCAATGTCGAGCATGCTATTGATATCCAAGTAACCGCTACAGGACAAACAACACGCTTAGCGCATATCGTTTCTTTACTGGAACAGGCGCAGCAAGAAAAACCCCTCATTGCCCAGTTAGCTGATCGCGTGGCCAGTTATTTTGTCACTGCAGTGATACTAATAGCGGCAGTGGTTTACAGCTACTGGTCTCAACATAACCCTACCGATGCCTTTTGGATTACCTTGGCTGTGTTGGTTGTCACCTGCCCTTGTGCACTTTCACTCGCCACCCCAGCTACACTTACAGCAGCCACAGGAAGACTCTATCAACAAGGTCTCCTTATTACTGGCAGCCATGTATTGGAATCACTCACTCAAATAAACCACATTATTTTTGATAAAACAGGAACACTTACGGAAGGAAAGCTCACTCTGGAGCAAGTGATACCCACAAATACCACGCTATCTCCAGAGGCAATTCTAGACCTTGTGGCAGCACTTGAAGCCCATTCTGAACATCCTATAGCCAAAACATTTACAGAACGAGCAACACCTCTAATAGCAAAAAATGTTACTAATCACCCAGGTTATGGTATTGAAGGCAATATCACTTATCAGGCAGTTAACGCGGATAAAAACAACCTTGAAACATTAAAACTTGAAGCATTAAAAAAAGAGCAACGATATCGAGTGGGTAAGCCTGCATTTATTTGTACATGGTTAAACATTCCCTTACTTGATCCCCCGGAGTCTGAAGGGCAATGGCTACTCTTTGCCAATGAACAAGAAGTGTTAGGCTGGATCAAACTTGCTGATACGTTAAGGCAAGATAGCACACACACGATCCATGGCTTACAACAGCAAAATATGCAGCTTAGTTTGTTGAGTGGTGACCAACCTAATGTCGTCAAGCGCATTGCTGAGTCGCTATCAATTTCATCCTGGCAAGCCAATATGACGCCAGAAGATAAGCTTGTGCAGTTAAAAACACTGCAACAACAAGGTAAAAATGTCTTAATGGTTGGGGATGGCATCAATGATGTGCCTATTCTTGCTGCGGCTAATGTATCCGTATCACTTGGCTGTGGCAGTGATTTAGCTAAACATACCGCAGATATTGTTCTATTAAATAACCAGTTAAGTAGCCTCCTTACTGTATTCGATATTGCTAAGCAAACCCGTAATACCATTCGCACCAACTTAATCTGGGCTCTAAGTTATAATCTTGTCGCTCTACCTTTAGCCGCTTGTGGTATTATTCAACCCTGGATGGCCGCGATTGGCATGGCAAGTAGCTCATTACTTGTCGTTGCAAATGCTTTACGTTTAAGCCGTAGCAAAGCCAGCTGTCGACCCACACAAGACCTTCATACTCAGTCTTCTCAAATAACATCTCTGGAGACTGTGCTCTGACAAGAGAAACTATGTATTCATGGACATTATCTACTTACTGATTCCACTCGCCCTTGTTTTTGTTGCAGTTGCCGTTTGGGCATTCTTCTGGGCTGTTGATAATGGGCAGTATGATGATCTGGAAAGCCCAAGCCACAGTATTCTCTTTGATCAAGAGCCTTCATCAAAACAACCAACACCTTCTACGCAGCCATCAGAAAACAAAGCAAATGATTGATTTTAGTAGTTATGGCACGGCCTTTCTGTTGGGGTTATTAGGGGCAGGACACTGCCTTGGCATGTGTGGCGGCCTCATGGGAGCACTTACCCTTTCGACACCTTCAGGAAGTTTATCAAGCTTTTATCTTGTGCTTTTTAACCTAGGGCGAATTATTAGTTATACCCTTGCAGGTTTATTACTGGGTTCATTTGGCTGGGCTATCCAGTCACTGGGACTAGGAGCAGGCTTAAGAACATTAGCAGGCCTACTGTTAATTGCGATGGGGCTATACCTAGCCAATTGGTGGCGTGGATTGACCTACTTGGAAAAGGCAGGTGGACATCTTTGGCACTATGTTAGGCCGTTAACCCAAAAATTCATGCCTATTAAATCATTCAAACATGCGCTTATTCTTGGTGGACTATGGGGATGGTTACCGTGCGGATTAGTTTACAGCTCACTTACCTGGGCTGCAGCTACAGGGAATACTTGGAAAGCTGCGACCTTAATGGCGACCTTTGGGCTGGGAACATTACCCATTATGATTGCTTCAGGTTTATTTGCCCAGCAATTACATCGCCTGCTAAATAATCGTGGTATTCGCCAGCTACTCGGAATTTCTGTCATTCTTTTTGGCTGTTGGACCATACCAGGTCCTCATCAGGCTTGGCTCATGTCAATGACTCAATCATTATTACCCAATACTAACACCCCAGTTACACATCATATGTCGCATTAGTCGTTATAACGTGTGTCTAGCTAAATTGCGCTTGATGCACATCAAGACAAACCACACCAAACGTACATAAACTGGTCTCCTGAATATGATTAGGAGAGGCAACTTTAATTATGGTGCAAGCGCTTGAGTGGGACAGTCAATTGATTCACCGCTACGCAGTAAACGGTCCAAGGTACACGTCGTACCCAACAGCCGTTGAATTTACTGCACCATTTTCCGAAGTAGCCTATTTAAATGCAGCTAAACAAAGTAAGCAGTTAAATACGCCTCTTTCACTTTATTTTCACATTCCATTTTGCTCTAACATTTGCTACTACTGCGCTTGCAATAAGGTTATTACGAAGCAACGTAACCAAGCGGTGAGCTATATTAAAAACCTTATCCGTGAGATGCATTTTCATGCAGAATATTTTGGTCAACGAGAGGTAACACAACTACATTGGGGCGGTGGGACACCCACTTATTTAAGCTTGGAATTAATGCAACAGTTAATGGAGAAAACTAACGATTATTTCCAACTTGTAGATGATGCGAGTGCTGATTACTCAATAGAAATAGATCCAAGAGAAGCTGACTGGGCAACAATGGGCCATTTGCGCCAGTTAGGCTTCAATCGTATCAGCCTGGGGATTCAAGATTTTAATCCCATCGTACAACAGGCTGTAAACCGTGTTCAAACTGAAGAAGAAACATTAGCGGTCATTGATGCTGCACGAACCCTAAGCTTCAAATCCATCAATGTTGATTTGATTTATGGGTTGCCTCATCAAAACACTCAAAGCTTTTTGACTAGCCTGGATAAAGTCCTTGAGCTGGCACCAAACCGTCTATCAATCTTCAATTATGCACACCTCCCTGATCGGTTTAAACCTCAACGTCGTATCAATGAAAAGGACCTCCCATCACCCGCTGAAAAACTTTCCATTCTTAAGCACACTATTGAGCACCTTATTGATGCAGGTTATGTGTATATTGGGATGGATCACTTTGCACTACCAGAAGATGAATTGACAGAAGCAAAAGTCACAGGGCAGCTCCACCGTAACTTTCAAGGTTATACCACCCATAAAGAGTGCGACCTGCTGGGTTTTGGTTGCTCTGCTATTAGCCAGATTGGTAATACCTACTGGCAAAACCTGTCAAAATTGAATGAATACAGTCAGCAAGTAAGTCAAAATGTCTTCCCATTTCAACGTGGTTTTGTTTTATCGATAGAAGATCTTCTTCGTAGAGAGGTTATCAGTCAACTGATTTGCCACTTTGAGTTAAACATTCATCAAATAGAGCAACAGTTTGAAATTGATTTTAATAACCATTTTGCTTATGAGTTAGAAGCATTACAGTCAATGGCAGATGATGGCTTGCTTATCATTAATAAGGACAGCCTACTGGTACAACCTAAAGGTCAACTACTGATTCGTAATATATGTATGGTATTTGACCAATACTTGGCTGCAAATAATGAAGCAACGCGCTTTTCAAAAGTAATATGACTCCATCTTAGTAATTCCCGTTGGAGTTTTTAGTAGTTTCCCCTACAATAGCCTCTAATCAGATACTAGCATTAAACATATATGACGACGGAAGTTGATTAGAGGCCCTCACAGCATGACGTCGAAACCTACTGTAAAACAGTTCAATCAAGTGGCCTGTAAAGAGTGTGCATTGCAACCTCTTTGCCTGCCTATCGCTTTAAATACTGAAGACATTGATTTACTTGATAAAATTATTAAGCGGGGACGACCCTTGCGAAAGGGGGAGCACCTGTTTCTTGAAGGAGATAAATTTGCCTCCATTTACGCTGTCCGCTCTGGAGCACTAAAAACCTACACCTCAACCAATGATGGTGATGAACAAATTACTGGTTTTCACTTACCTAGTGAGTTAGTAGGAATGAGTGGTGTCGACAGCGATGCCTACCCTGTTTCCGCTCAAGCTATTGAAACAACAACGGTTTGTGAAATTCCTTTTGACCGCCTAGATGAACTTGCAGAATCTTTGCCTGAACTGCGTCGTCAACTAATGCGGATCATGAGCAAAGAGATTCGTGAGGATCAGCAAATGATGCTTTTATTAAGCAAGAAAAATGCTGATGAGCGTATTGCTACTTTCCTTGTCAACCTGGCAACACGCTTTAGACGCCGCGGATACTCATCGCAGTCTTTCCGACTTCCTATGTCTCGTAATGAAATGGGAAATTATTTGGGACTTGCCGTTGAAACTGTCAGCCGTGTTTTCACCCGTTTCCAAAAAAATGGCTTAATCGTCGCTAATGGTAAAGAAGTCAAAGTTGTTGACCCCATAAACTTGTGTTCTTTAGCAGGGGGTAAACCTGTTGAAGTTAAGAAAAATGGCAGCACTGACACCTAACAATAAGTAATCCGCTTTCTATGATTTTTGACGAATATTATATTAAGTCATTAATACGCAGTGTTAATGATTGGCCAGCGCCTGGTGTTGTCTTTCGGGATGTTACTCCCATCTTCCAATCCCCCAAAGCACACAGAATGGTTATAGATAGTCTGATCCAACGCTACGTAGACACTGAAGTTACCCATATTGCAGCACTTGATGCTCGTGGTTTTTTACCTGGTGCTGTTATTGCCTACGCGCTAAACAAGCCGTTAGTTTTACTTCGCAAGCAAGGCAAGCTCCCTGCCGAAACAGAAACAGAAACCTACGACTTAGAATATGGGCAAGCCACCATCGAGGTACAACGTGGAGTGCTAAATGAAAATGACTCCGTCCTGCTCATTGATGATTTGATTGCAACGGGTGGAACTCTACTTGCTGCAGCTACACTGATAAGGCGGTTAGGTGCCCACATATATGAAGCAGCCGCTATTATTGATTTACCAGACTTAGGTGGTAGCACAAAGCTACAAGATGCCAATATTCCAACGTTTACCCTCTGCGCGTTCTAGACTTTATCAATACAGCTTTCAACCAATAGTTCATTCTGCCAGGTTAACAACCTGGCAGAAGGCTGTTTTTCTGCATTAAATAGCTAAAATGCCATCACTCAAAACAAGTTTAACGTTACTCCTTACAAATCTTCATTTCCCCGTCATACTTTTGTCTTTAAAACAACATACATGTTTGAATAATTGACACCATCATTCAAAAGAGCCATAAAAAAAATAGCCTAAGTCGATTTGTATTATTAATAACTACGGCTATTTATGCTTTTTACATGGACTAAATACACTAACTCAACAAGTTACAGTGACTTTTGTAAAAAATAGGCTAGGTTAATGGGAAAGGTAATTATAAAAACAAGTGATTACTTTCCATAAACAGCCCTACCTGTAGATTGGTCAATATTATGCATGGCTTCCTATATAGATTTTAGGGCTGCGATAAGAGAGTGAGACCATGGGAATCTGTCCAGATGAACTTCGCCACTATGTAATTAAACCCACATTAGACTACATAGATATGTGGTCCCCTTTTGCAGAAAACCTTCTACTGGGGACTGCAGCTCAAGAAAGTGGATTAGGCTTTTACTTGAAGCGTCGGAAGCAGCGCTCATTAGGCATCTACTGCATTACACCCATGATGCATAAAAATATATGGGACCGTTACTTAGTTAAACACTCTGATTTAGCGAGTAAAATTCGCGGATTAGCCAGTCAACATGAGTTTCTTGCGAACCCACATGCTGAACTTGCTACTAATTTATCCTATGCAACAGCAATAGCTTGGTTAATTTATAAACGTAATCAAAACTTCATTGAGTCTGAACCCAGTAATATTTATATGCTAGCCAAATGTTGGCGACGTTTTTACCATGTAAGACCCCAAGCACATCTAGAATCATTTATACGGCACTATCAAACTTTAATTTTAAATAACAGTGAAGCAGCCTAGTTGTTTAGATATTCACTGCAATGACAGGGACCGAGCCATGCATATTTTAATTGCACCGGACTCATTTAAGGGATCGCTGACAGCCTTAGAAATATGTCAAACATGTACCTCCGCAATTCACTCAATAGCGCCTAATACTCAAATTACATCTTTTCCCCTTGCCGATGGTGGAGAAGGAACAGTTGATGCGTTTTTACATAATGCAGGCGGAGAAAAAATTAATCTGACGGTTACTGGCCCATTAAATCAACCAGTCGAAGCCTTTTATGGCATTCTGGCTGATAATAAAACAGCCATTATTGAGATGGCCAGTTGTGCTGGTTTACCTTTGCTTACAGCTGATCAGCAAAATCCACTCTCTACCACCACCAAAGGTGTTGGTGAGTTAATACTTAATGCCTTTGATAGACAATGTAATAAAATAATACTGGGGCTAGGTGGCAGTGCCACTCACGATGGAGGCGCGGGTGCTTTAAACGCGTTAGGATTTCGGTTTCTGGATGATCAACAGCAGCCTATCCCTCCAGGTGCTGAAGGTCTGCTGAAATTAGTTTCTATTAATAGCAGCAACGTAGACCCCAGAGTTGCAAATACAGAATTTATCATTGCCAGTGATGTAACAAATCCCCTACTGGGAGATCATGGTGCCGCTAGCGTATTTGGACCTCAAAAAGGTGCTACCCCCGAAATGATCCCCACACTGGATAAAGCGGTTGAAAACCTTACCCAGTTACTCGCCAAACACTTTGATATACCTGCACTTGAAATCATACAACAGTCTGGAGCTGGAGCCGCAGGAGGTATGGGAGCTGGGCTACTTACAAGTTTGCCCAATACCTCTATTCACTCTGGTTTTGAAGTTATCGCAGAACATCTCAACTTAACTGATTTATTTAAACAAGGTCACCTGGACCTTGTCATTACCGCTGAAGGGCAGGTTAATCAACAAACCTCTCAAGGCAAGCTTCCTGTAGGAATCGCAAAACTTGCCAGCCAGTACGACTTACCCGTTATCGCTTTAGTAGGTAGTATTGGTAAAGGTGCAGAACTTACTCACGAACAAGGTATCACTAGCATTTTTAGTATCATCAACCAACCCATGTCCCTTGAGCATGCAATAGCCCATGCTGATGAGCTTCTACACCAAACCATGCGCGAAATTTTTCGCCTCGTTAAAGCTTATCATGTCGAAAAAGTGTAAGGTCAAAACTACTTGATCATAGCAACAGCTCACTAGATACAGCCTTACACATGATAATTGTTCCTGCATAAACTGCCTGCTCACCTTCCATAGTAGTCAAGCGCTGACAACAATTTATGAAGGGTATAGAAGCACTAAAAGACTTGCTATTAACGTGCTATAAACAAATTTGAAGGGTCATTTTTTGCGCTAACGAGAAAGTGCTTGCTTTTGATCAGCACAGCGAATGCAGCGTGCAGTATAAGGCATAACTTCTAACCGAGCCTCAGGAATCGTTTGACCACAGCGCTCACATATACCATATTCATCCTCTTCTATTCGCTGAATGGCCTGCTTTACCTGGCGAAGCTCCTGAACAGCCTCATGGCCCAGCGCTTCCATAACCTCATCATTTTCTCGCTCTTGCGCCTGCTCAGACCAGTCCTTGTTGGCACTTTTTTGCATATTTTGCTTGATACGCTCAATACGCTGCACCAATTCTTTTTCTCTTGTTTTTAAGCGCTGTTTTACTGAATGATAATCCATTGACTTTCTCCTTAAAGTCATTTACTTACCCTAACAACTGAAAAAGAAGTAATAACCATCTACCACGTAAAGCCTGTAGGGCTACTTATCAGCTCATAAGGGTTTCGGTATAATGCACAGCTATTTGTTAGCTTGGAAGTAATGTAAACACCATGACACACCTTCACCCCCATCAGCAAGTCAATCTTAATAAACTACAAAAGCGTATCCGGCGCGAGGTCGGGCGTGCTATCGCTGATTTCAATATGATTGAAGATGGTGACGTAATTATGTGTTGCCTGTCTGGGGGTAAAGACAGTTATACCATGCTTGATATCTTACTAAACCTGAAAAAATATGCACCTGTTAGCTTTGAAGTCATTGCCGTCAACCTGGACCAAAAGCAGCCAGGTTTTCCTGAGCATGTTCTACCCGATTACCTAGCTAGTTTAGGAATAAACTTTCAAATTGTGGAAGAAGACACTTACAGCATTGTCAAAGAAAAAGTGCCCGAAGGAAAAACAACCTGTGCACTTTGTTCTCGTTTACGTCGTGGTATTTTATACCGAACAGCAAAAGAAGTCGGTGCAACCAAAATAGCATTAGGACATCACCGTGATGATATTCTAGAAACCATGCTGTTAAATATGTTTTATGGAGGAAAGTTAAAAGGCATGCCTCCTAAGTTAGTAAGTGATGATGGACAGCATATGGTTATTCGCCCATTAGCTTACTGTCGAGAAAAAGATATTGAAAAATACGCATCTGCGATGGACTTTCCAATAATCCCCTGCAACCTTTGTGGTTCACAGGAAAACCTTCAACGTAAAAATATTAAAGCGATGTTAAGGCAATGGGACAAACAGTTCCCTGGTCGTATTGAAAGCATGTTCAGCGCTTTACAGAATGCAGTACCCTCACATTTAGCAGACACTAATTTATATCCCTTTAAGCACATTACCGCTGATGGCACACCACGAGAAGATGGTGATCAGGCGTTTGATCCACCACAGGTTAACCCCTTTCACCAAAGCAAAACAGACAATGATACGTCTGTAGAAGCAGTTAAACTCATTCATCCTGGCTAAAGCATGAGTCACCAAAAGGTACTCTATTCGCCATGACTGAATATGGCTAGCTATTTTATAAGTATCGCAGCTTAATGTACTGCATTAAGCTGCCAGTCATACTGATAGTTAATATCACCCTGATACTGCCTTAATTTATCCGCTAGGTTTTTTTCTGCATAACGTTGTAAGTGAACGATAATCTTTGCTTCACTCTTTCCAAAATCATCGCTATACCAGTCATAAATCTTTGATAAAAGTAATTCACCTTGTTGCCAGCTAACCCCCTTACGCTGATTGATAAAACGTTTCGCTGCACCTTCTAATTGCTGTTCTGCAAGCTGTGCTGTAAGTGCTTTAGGCTGTAAATCAGGACAACCGATACTGGCGCAATTAACCACATAGTGTATGCGTGGGTCTTGCCAAATTGGCCTTATAATTCGGTGCTCGATATCATTTAGTGTAAGTGACTGATTAGCAATAGTGACAATAGGGTCATCCCAGGGGCCGAAACTAAACAGTCCTTCACCAAGCTTTGTTATTGAAGAAACGGGGTAATGTTTCAATACTAACTGCACTGTCAGCGCATTATACAAATTAACCCAATAGGCAAACTGTTCTTGACGGCTATATTGGCGCGGATCTATCGCCTTTAGCTGATTAATATAATCAGAAAGCAATAAGTCTCCCTTGTTAGATACTGCGTGATAATTCACCAAGTAAATATTCTTTTGCTTATCAAGTACAAGATACTGATCAAGAAACCTCTGCCACAATTGGTGATCAATTTGATGGCTACTTTGAGTGGCTTTATCCCAAAATGCCCAATACGTAGCTTTAGGAGCAGCATACACAGCAGGTATTACCCAAAAACTTAACAGCGTTATCAATAAACGTATTACAGACATAATGTTGTTAACTCTCATTACCCAATTTACAGTCCTTTGAATAAGGTGTTTTTAACTCTCGTCCACTATAACGGGCATGAGCTAAATAGTATTCTCCTTCATATCCAGTATGACAATTACTGAGTAAAAATAAGAAACATTCGCGTCAGCGATAGAGACTAAAAACACAATTCATACGTTATTTTATTTTTGAAATTATCATATAACCTTCAATTGTTTCTCCTTATACTTTATACGCTCAAAAAACCACAATAAAAATAAGGAAATAATAATAACAGTTGCTAACAGGCTAAAAACGGTGCGATGTCGATACATCAAGGAAAAGCATCACGCATTACCTGCTTAAGCAATGTGTTCAAGGAGGAACCTTATGAGAATAATGCATGTCTTTGGATTAATTATTCACCCACAACAAGAATGGCTAAAAATACGACAAGAGTCGACATCGATTCCTCGTATCTACCTTACGTATATCATTTTACTTGCTGCAATACCTATCCTCTGTAACTACATAGGTACTACTCAAATTGGCTGGTATTTCAATCAGGATAAAGTCATTAAGCTAAGTGCAAACAATGCCGCTATGATAGCCATCATGGGCTACTTTGCCTTACTTGGTGGAGTCTTTGTCGTTGGGCTTCTTATTCATTGGCTATCACAAACCTATAGTGCCGCAACATCACTTGCCCAGTGTGTGGTTTTTTCTGCCTATACAGCAACCCCTTTATTTGTATTAGGTGTTACTGGCTTATATCCAGCTATTTGGGTATATCTGATTGCAGGTATTACTGCAGCAGCCTACACTACCTATTTACTCTATGCTGGCCTACCCATTGTGATGAATATCCCTAAAGAGCAGGGTTTTTTCTTTGCCAGCTCAGTTCTCTGTGTAGGTCTAGTCGCTTTTGTATCACTCCTTGTTATTGCGGTTTTACTGTTAGCAACAGGTCTTGGGCCAGGAGCAAGTCTCATGTTATAAAACCAGTGTCCTTTTCCAAAAAAATAAGCTTCTAAGCAAATTTGCGTTACCCGTTATCTACTAAAATGCTAGCAAAGGATATATTTGCAGATAACGGGAACCCTTAAGAATCCGTTGGCTAGGGTACGTAAAAAACGATATAGTGATATTTATACATGTAATGCTTTATTAAAATGTCTTAAATATATCCAATGCGAAAGTTTTTAAGTTGAGGCCATCGACTGATACACCCCATGATTCCACAAATAATGGGTGATTAGAGTGAAGAACAATGATAACGAAACTTAAAAATGATTCGCGAGGTAATAACATTATATTGTTTTTAACTCTATGCCCTACCAAGCCCTAGCCCAGCGAATTAACTTATTATTGAAACAAGCAGAAGCACATTATCAGTGTTACTTTACTTTTCCTGAATTTATTTTAGATTTGCGTGGAAGTGTTGCAGGGCAAGCCAATTGGCACACTAATCAGCTACGTTTTAATCCCGCGCTACTCAAACAACACACAGAGCACTTTCTCAAACATACCGTTGCTCACGAGGTTGCTCACTTAGTAGCGCCAAAAGTCTATGGGCATACCATTAAACCCCATGGCCGAGAGTGGCGATTTGTCATGGAAACTGTTTTTGGAGTAACCGCTAACCGCTGCCATCGATATGATATTTCTGCAACAGGCCGATATCCCTATGTTTACGCCTGTGCTTGCAAGCATCAACATTTTTTAAGTGCCATACGCCATAAACGCACCTTACGTGGCACAACATACCTTTGTCAAAAATGTCGAGCTACACTGCAGTTTCAGCATAAACTTCAATCAGAACACCATGGCTAAAACGCGTAGCTTAATTCTAATCCTAGGGGACCAGCTCAATCCAAGTATTAGTAGTCTAATGAACTTTGATCCTCAGTTAGATCAAATTGTCATGGCTGAGGTCTGGGAAGAAACTCACTATGTACTTCATCACCAAAAAAAAATAGCTTTAATTTTTTCAGCAATGCGCCACTTTGCTCAACAACTTAAAAAACAAAAATGGCCTGTTCACTACCATCAGTACCACCCCGACAGTCCCTATCACTCCCTTCTCGATGTATTAAAAGACGCCGTAAATCAATACTCACCACAACAGCTTCTCGTAACCCAATGTGGTGAATGGCGTTTACACCATGTAATGCAAACATGGTCCAAATCCTTAGCCGTACCTGTACATATCCTTGAAGATGACCGTTTTGTATGCAGTATTACTGAGTTTAAAAAGTGGGCTGCTGGGCGAAAACAATTACGAATGGAGTATTTTTACCGTTACATTCGCCAAAAAACTGGTTTGTTAATGGAGAATAACAATCCTATAGGGGAACAATGGAATTTTGATAAGAAAAACCGAAAGTCTTATCGCAATGATCCTCCAGTTCCACCGACTTATCAGTGTAAACCTGATAAAATCACTCAAAATGTCCTGAATGACGTTACTCATTACTTTCCCAACCATTTTGGCCAACTTAAACCTTTCTGGTTTGCAGTCACTGCAGAGCAAGCTACTGCAGCGTTAACACACTTTATTGAGCACAAACTGGCTTATTTTGGTGATTTTCAAGATGCAATGAGTCACCAGCATGATTTTTTATTTCACTCTATTATCTCCATCTATTTGAATATTGGCCTACTGGATCCAATAACAACATGCAAAATGGTCGAGCAAGCCTACCGACAAGGCAAGGCTCCACTGAATGCTGTCGAAGGGTTTATCAGACAAATCATTGGTTGGCGGGAATACGTAAGAGGTATTTACTGGCTCAAAATGCCTGCTTATGCAAAAGAAAATGCATTCAATAATAAACGATGTCTTCCCTCTTTTTACTGGACAACCCAGACCAAAATGCAATGCATGCATCAGTGTTTAAAGAGTACCTATGAGCATGCTTACGCTCACCATATCCAGCGCTTGATGGTCACGGGTAACTTTGCCTTACTGGCAGGCATTACTCCCAGTGAAATCTGCGAATGGTATTTGGCGGTTTATGCAGATGCCTTTGAGTGGGTGGAATTACCCAACACACTGGGTATGGTAATGCATGCTGATGATGGTTTACTGGGTTCAAAACCCTATGCGGCCAGTGGCAAATACATCGATAGGATGTCAGACTACTGTAAAGGCTGCCACTATAACGTAAAAACACAATATGAAACGGATAGCTGCCCCTTTAATGCGCTGTATTGGTTCTTTCTGATAACACACTATGACAAGCTTCAGCACAACCCTAGAATGAAGTTAGTCCTCAACGCTTTACACCGTAAGTCAGACGCCGAAATCACTGCAATCAAACAACGCGCTCATTATCTTATTAAACAATTAGACAACTTATGACTTAAACCCTCCTCGCCATCCGTTTCAGGACAAGCTAAAATTCATTTATTTTTGTAGCAATCAAATGGCAAATTACATGAATGAACCTTGGTCCACACTCTCCTCCATACTCGAAGCAGACCCAACGAATGAAGATATTTTAGATATCATTGCCACCCATGGCTTGCTAACGGCAGCGGCTATTAGCCCTCGGCAACCTACTATTGACCAAATCATAGCGTGTATATTTGATGGTACTCCTGACTTATCAGCAGAAGATCTCCAAATACTCAAAAATGCAATCCAGCAAGCACAACACCAGCTTGATCAGGCCTTATTTTTAGGTGAAGGACTGGAGCTCCCTTACGAGTGGGATGAAGATGAAGATTTAGAAGACTCAGATATAGAGGCTTGGTGTATTGGCTTTATGAGTGCTGTATTTTTGGATGAGGGCGCCTGGTTTGATGCTGATGAACAGGAATCCAGTGAGTTACTGTTACCTATAATGGTACTTTCAGGACTGTTTACTGATGCACCTGAGTTTGTAGAAATGGCCGAGGACCAAGACCTCATTGCCGATATGTGCGAACAATTACCAGAGCTTCTCACTGAGCTCTATTTATTTTATAAATGCCCAGAAGATAAAAAAGACCAAGCTAATAAGCCTTCAGCTAAGTCTAACTCGGCAAAACAACACAAACCCAAAAAACACTAAATACTTATTCTACTGATCATTGGCTGCTGGTAAGAGCCTCTTCATTGCGCCAACAATTATTACGTTGGCGCTACAGCCAATTAAAAACACAACTCAAAGAGTTACTTTTCTATCCACACTTCAACCCGACGATTTTTGGTTTTACCCGCCAGACTTTCTCCAGATGCAAGCTCTAGCACACCATAACCTTCAGCCTTAAAAGTATCATGAGACATACCTGTCTTAATCAATTCACGGGATACAACTTTCGCACGCAGCTTAGCCAGAAGAGACTGTTTAGACGCTCTCACATCTGCATCAGCAAAACCAATTAATAATAGTTTTTTATTCCCACCCTGCTGTGCATAGAAATCACCTAAACGTTTAAGATCTCGAATAGCTTTATTATCCAAATCCGCTTTGCCCGCTACAAAGCGGAAGTTCACTGAAAGGCGCTGATGTCCTTTGACCATATCCTGATAATCTTTTGGCATGGTTGAAAGATCAGTTTGTGGAAGACGAACTACTTTCTGAGATATAAACCCAGACTTTTCAACAACAGCCTGTCCTTCAGGGCTTTGCGTATAGGCTAAAAACTCTTTCACAAAAGCATCATCACTCAAGCTGTACATATATAATCGGCGACTTAAAGGGTAGTCTTCAGTAGCAACTGAAGCTGCACTGGGCTTAATGTAATGATCACCGCCATCAGCAATCGCCAATGCTTTTGCACGGCCAATCGTGTTTAGACTTACAAAGCCAATCGTATTGGGGTTATTGGCGACCTTTCTTGACAGGTCATCATTACTTTCCAAACGCTCTGCTGAGGTAGCTAACTCTCCCCTGCCATTCAAAACTAAGTTGTTAAACGTATCCCATGTACCAGATTGAGGATCCCTTGCTAATAACTTTATGGGATCAACCCCCCATCCTAGTTGAGTCCATTGAGAAAACCGTCCACTGAACACATTAGCCACTTGTTCTACTTGCAGCTGCTTAAGTGGGTTTGTTTGGTTAACAATGACAGCAATTCCATCTAAGGCAAGAATAAATTCATGGTCAGCACTACGGATAGCCTCTCCACCCAGCTTACGCACTTCAGAATTTTTAATAGGCCTTGAGGCTGCACCAATCTGAACACTCCCCGCCTCAAGCTGACGAAACCCATTCGAACTACCATGCGCTGAAATAGCGATACTGACGGTTCTTTTAAGTGAGGGTATGCTTCCCGTTACCTTCACTTCATTAAGCCCAGTTTCTTCAACTTTAATTTGTTGAGCCTGCTTAGCTTGTAAATAAGCTTTCACCAGTTCCGGACCAAGCTCAGCCCCAATGGTATTTGAACCAGCCATATTAAATAGGTTAGCGTCTGCCCCTGAACCACTTAAACGTGTAAAAGGCTCAAGCCCCTTCGCCGTCATTGACAAACAGCAAATCCCAGCCATGATGCCACGTACCACCAATGGCATAAAACCAGTGCGCTGAAGATAGCTAAACAAAGAAACCCCCTTAATGATAACTGATCACTTTTTATTGTTAACCTATCATACTTTTAGAGTGACATGACACATGGTGGAAGCTGATCACACACTTACATTAACCGTCGTATGACAACCATCACTAAACAGGAAGCTAATCATTTTCTTCATACCCTGTTAACCCACATATCAGGAGATTATCATCAGTATAGCTATGGGTAGCTTTTTCGACATTTTCTAGTAATCACTTAATCCATGTCCATGAGCGCAAGAAATCAACCATTTGCCCTATTCAATCTGGACAATAGTGTCTCAAGTTCATAGCCTTTAATAAGATCAACTTTCTTTGTTATGACAATGACTATGTATGAAATTATATTCACTGGGAATCTCACCCCAGAAACCCCCAAGGATACGGCCAAGGCAAACATAGCGAAGTTATTCAAAGCCTCATCGGCTCAGATTGATGCCTTCTTCTCTGGCCGTCCGGTCATTATCAAAAATCAGCTAGACATTACCACCGCTCAAAAATATGAACGCACCCTGTTAAAGGCAGGACTCATCTGCCAGATCGTTGACTCCAACACAAAGGAACCCTGGCAAACTGAGCAAGTATCACCCCAAACATCAACTACCACTGATTCATCAACATCTGTTACGGAGCCTGTTGATACAACAAGTGTCCCTCAACCAATAGCAAGTGGTCCAGTAACAAATGATGATGAAAGTTGGACCCTAGCCCCTGTTGGGGCGGACTTGGGGCAACTAGACAAGACGCAACCGCCTCCTGCCCCAGATGTGAGTGATATTACCTTGAAGCCCATGGAAGGCTATTTAGTCACTCCTGAAGAAATCCCCAAACCGAAGCCCATCACACCCGATATCAGTAATTTATCACTCAGCCCTGATGAAACATGAAAATCAAGATAGGCTGGCTCTCCCCAGCCTCCTTGACTGATAATAAGGGATAAAAACATAAACCACTTCAACTTCACAACTGTTGTATACACAATAATAAAATAGTTATTCTGTGGTATTAAATAAAACGGAATATCAAAGGTTAATCATTATGATAAAAATGAAGCTACCTGGCTTGAATCTTCTTATTCTGGGGTTGCTAGTTTTAAGCTCGACGAGTTGGGCTGCCAACCCTCATATACGAATGGAAACATCAGTGGGAAACGTTGAGCTGGAGCTTTACCCGCAAAAAGCACCTATTACCGTTAAAAATTTTCTAAGCTATATTGATCAAAAGTTCTACAACGGTACTGTTTTTCACCGTGTGATTCCTGGCTTTATGGCACAAGGTGGCGGGTTCAACACAGATATGCAACGTAAACCAACAGGCTCCCCTATTAAAAATGAAGCTCAAAATGGTTTAAAGAATGAGCGTGGCACAATAGCAATGGCAAGATTACCCGCCCCTAATACAGCTACATCTCAGTTTTTTATTAATGTCAGCAATAACACATTTCTAAATCATGGTGTTCGAGGTGATGGCTATGCTGTTTTTGGCCGTGTTACTCAAGGCATGGATGTCATTGATAAAATAGTCAATGTACCTACTCACAACATCAACAATATGCAAAATGTTCCTGTAAATCCCATTGTGATTAAACAAGTTACGCTCATTAGCGATGACAAAGTCGCCACAGATAAATAATCGCTATTCAATAATAGGCTACGTTTCAGAAGCCAACGCACATTGTGACACCAGCCAGCCTTGTATATTAATTATTTATCATTGATGACAAGGTTGGTACGCTTTAATTTACAGAACATTTGTCGGGTACATACAGGCTACTACACTATAAGGTAAGACAAGCTCTTTTTATTGTTAGAAAACAACATACTCCATGCTACTCATCCATAGAATAAACATTACAAAAGACCATGCTCTAGGCTTAAAGAAGCCCCTTACTGTGTTGTGGTAACTATTGTTACAGCCAGTATACACGCATTTTAGTATTACTATTTTTTATTCGTTGAGGATTTACCATGCTGCGTAAGGTTATGATTGCTTTAACCATGCTGTTTTGGCTAAATGCTGAAGCACAAACCTTCCATTTGGTTACGGAACCCTTCCCACCACTCAATATGACAGTGCTCTATAGCACCTATGGTCGTAATGACAAGGTAACTGGCTTTGCCACGGATATTGTTAGAGAAACATTTCAACGCGCAGGGTTAGATCTTGAGCTTACCCTCTATGCCTCATGGGATAGAGCGTTAAACATGGCTCTTAATGAACCAGGGAAAGGAATCTACTCAGCCTTTAGGACTGCAGAAAGAGAAAATAAGTTTAAATGGGTAGGACCATTATTTGAGGAAGAGTGGATTATCCTCGCCAAGAAAAGTCGCAATATTAGCATCAACCAACTTGCAGACTTGAATAAGTATTCAGTAGGTAGCTATGAGGATGATGCTATAACAGACTATTTAGTAGAGAAAAAAATTAATGTTATCAAAGCCCAAAATGATGTTGTAAATGCAATGAAACTGAAAATCGATAAAGTTGACTTATGGGCCACAAGTTCTTTATCCGGACCTTTTATAGCACAGCGCCAAAAAATGGACGACATAGAACGCATTTTTACGTTTAGCAAAAGTGGTCTTTGGCTCGCCATGAATAAAGCTACAAGCGATGATACCATTAAACTTCTCAATAGCGCTTTAAGTAGTCTCAGAAATGAAGGCAGAATTGATGCCATTATTGATGAGTATCGAGAAAAATAATACTTACATTACAAAATGTTTGCACTGTATTTGAACGGAATTCCAGCCTTCACTTCACCGCATGGATGCGGCTCGATTTACACTGTACCCACCTTTACAAACATTGGAATTTCTCACTAGTGATAACCCAAAACACACTAAAGTTATCTGGCAACTGAGTTATTGAAATAAGTTGGATTGCTTAAAATAAGTGCGATTTAAACGAAGTGCTTGGAGAGATTCACAGGGAAGAAAATACTATCACTATGCAGATAATGGCGGCGGCCCTTATCAGCCACACCTCGGCACATGAAGTCACTGCTACCGTTGCTCCCTTCCGGGCCTGGCGGGGTTTGCAGATATTCATTGCGAGGGGACCAACAAGGGCCTCCATAACAATAGCTTACGGGGAAACCCCGTCTCAAGCGTGGTGCGCATTCTCTCTGATTTAGTAACAATTTGCAAGGGTGTTTTTTGTGATATTCAACAACATAAATAGTTATAGATAATCTATACAACTATTTTAATAGTTTTTGAAAATAACAAAACTTTATTCTTCTTTTACACTAATCTATTATGACTAGACTATTTAACCATCATGACAGCAATGGCTGAACCAGCTCCCATTCCTCCTTCAACCCAGGGGGGGAAAATTGTACCCATTCTAGCGGGTGGAGGTACGCGCCTGCCAGCCCATGTTGGAATCCTTACGGGGCTGAACGAGCTGGGACTTAGCTTCACCAGTATTGTAGGTGTTTCTGGTGGAAGCATTGTTGCCGCCTTATATGCTTTGGGTAAGTCTGTCAGTGAGTTAAAAAAGCTTGTGCTTAATGTAGACTTTCAGCAGTTTAAAGGACAATCCCTGATGAACTTAATTCGTTCAGGTGGATTATCCAATGGCTCAATCTTTGAAAAATGGTTAGATAATGAACTTAATGGCGTTTACTTTAGGGACTTAACCACTGACTTACATATAGTGGCTACTGATGTAGTCACTTCCCAACCAGTTATTTTTAATGCCCAAACAACACCTGATTTAAAAGTATCCAAAGCTGTCTTATTTTCAATATCCATCCCCCTTATTTTCAGCTTTCAACACTTTGATGAACATATTTTAGTCGATGGGAGTATTCTTTCAGAAGACGCACTCTATCGTGATTGGGCTGGAGATGGCACACCTGTTGTGTGTTTTCGTTTAAGAAGTCAAACCTATCATAAGAAAATTTCCAGTAATCCGTCCTTTCTACCCATAAAAGATTACTTGTCAATGCTCATCAGAACATTCATGACAACACTTTCAAGAGAATATATTAACGATTCATTTTGGCAGTCAACAGTCATTGTTAATACGGGAAGTTACTCCCCTGTTGAGTTTAGTTTAACAAACGATGACAAAATATGTCTTTTTCAAATGGGTTATAAAACAGTTATGGACATTGTTCCTCTTAAACTACATCAAACAGCAAACCTCCATCCCTAATTTATTTTATCTCAAGCAAAGCACTGTCCATATTTTCTCAGTTTATAACCATTGACAGAATTGCTTCGCATGCCTATAACAACTTAAAGTCCATAATAATTATTCATAAAAAAATTAAAACTTTATGACGATTTTTCTTCAATCAACGATGCGATTTACGGGCACCTCTAAAAATAGTGATTTTGTTGCTCAACTCACATGTCTGCTAAATCAATAAGGATATGTCAGGAAATAAGCTCAGCGCTTTAATCATTAACATGAAAGATACCTGACAGTTCAACGAAGGAATAATTAACTATAAATAATGTAAGGCTATTGTGTGAAAACACCTATAAAGCTTGCTGACTACCCTGATAATCCAGACCTATTTTGGGATTTGTCATCGATCATTAATAAAAATAAAGCTGCCGAGTTTTTCAAGCGTGTAGCAAAAGCTTTTTGTGTATACAGCCCAACGGTAAAAAAAGTATATTCCAATTTTGAAGTACTTCTAGCAGGATCAGAACGAGAAGGGATTATTGTACTACCTGATCCTTATGCATTTCACGATACATTTAGTCATATAAATGAAGCGGCAATAAAAAAAACAGGTGTCATACTTTACCCAGGTGCAGCCATTAACCAAAATGGGCTTCTTATTGGAATTCCCTTAGGTAATGAAAAACGTATGCGTCATCTTAGTTTTACAACGGCGATAAATTTTTTAAATCGTATTTACCAAAAAAAAATAGGTATAGAGTTTCTTCCTGTACTTGTTAATGGGGACTTACGGGAATTTGCCGCAAAAACACCCTATCTACACTTGCATCGACTCGACACACGCGGATTAACTGATCAGAGTAACTTTGAAAAAAACGACATTGGCAGCGCTATTAAAGATAAGTTTTCCAATATAACGCCGTTAATTACCAAAAACGCCTAATAAACAATTAAAAGGCTTGTTGTTTAAACGTGCTTAAACAACAAGCCTTAACACATGTTAACTCACAAAAAATCACTGAATAACAAGAAATAATGCCGCATTACCACGCACTATTCTCAGTAAAATTTTACTACTTCCTTTGCTTAATGCTTGTTGCAAATCATGCAAGTTTTTCACTGAGTGACGGTTGGCGGCAATAATTCTATCTCCAGGTCTTAGCCCTGTATAAGCAGCAGCACTTCCACCCTGAATGTCTCGGACAATCACGCCATCTTCACTTTGAGAGTTTTGCAAAATAGCACCTTCAAAAATCTTATGAATTTTACTGGCGCCAGCAAGCTTTTCTCCACCAATTTTAACAGTCAGTTCTTTTGCTTTTTTATCACGTAATATTGTTACCTGAACTTCCTCACCAATACGTCTAAGTCCAATTTGGTTACGTAACTGTGCTGCATTACTAATCGATTTTCCTTCTACCGCAATAATAATATCGCCATCACGTAGCCCTGATTTTTCTGCCGTAGAACCTGGCTGAACATCATTAATCAATACGCCACGTTGTTGCTCATCTAGATTAAATGCTTCAGCAAGATCTGCTGTTAGATCTTGAATATAAACACCAATCTGGCCTCGCTTCACTTCACCGTGATCAAGTATTTGCTGAACACTTGATTTCGCCATGTTAGTAGGTATAGCAAAACCAATTCCTACATTTCCTCCTGATGGAGCCAGGATAGCGGTATTAACCCCAACTAATTCTCCTTGCAGGTTAACTAATGCACCACCAGAGTTACCGGGGTTAATAGACGCATCTGTTTGAATAAAGTTTTCGTACCCCTCAATACCCAAACCAGAACGTCCTAAAGCACTTACGACACCTGTTGTAACGGTTTGACCCAAGCCAAAAGGATTACCCACCGCAATCACAAAGTCACCCACGGCCAACTTATCAGAATTTGCTATTGGTAGTGCTTTAAGATTATCCGCATCAATATCCAGCACGGCAATATCCACATCAGGGTCGCTACCCACTACTTTAGCCTTAATGGTACGCCCATCTTCTAATGTCACCCTCACTTCATCAGCGCCTTTAATAACGTGATAATTAGTGATCACCGTTCCTTCTTTAGCATCAATAATGACACCTGATCCAGCACTTTGGGTTTGCCTTTGCTGTCTGGGTTGAGAGGGTGGGACATTAAAAAAATGCCGAAAGAATGGATCACTCAATAATGGATTTTGCACAGTTGTTTTCGCAAAAGTCGATATATTGACTACTGCAGGTGTTACTTTTTTAACCAGTGGCGCTAACGTAGGTAACTGCTGTCCCTGGCTATCCGTTGCAGGTAAAGCTGCTGCCGATAAATTTGGCAACATGAGTATGGCTGCCATGATAACCATGAGCGACTGCCAACACTTTACTTTCATTCAATGACCTCCTACATACCCTGTTTTACAAATCAATACTGTTCTTAGTAAAAGGTTAAACGTTGCTACTTCCACTCATATAGGCCCAAAGTGAGTGACATGTTAAGTAAAATACACTTAATGCCAAACATTTCACATGATGACAATGCAATAATAGACATCACTCTCTTCAAATAGTGCCCTTAGCCGTGTGATTTAAGCTACAGTTGGCCTGTTATACACTCAAAAAAAATAAATAATGACAGGCCATTAAAAGAGACATTGATTACATTTGCAACATGTAATCCCTTTCAAAACAACTGTTTTACAGGTAAAAACACATTAGACCGCGCATATCATAACCCACTTATACATAACGTTATTTATGCTCATATTAACAGCAGTAGGCTATGACAAGCTCGGTGAAGTGGTGAAGTATAATTCCCATCATCAGTCTGATCTCAAGCAACAACAAGGTCTAGACACCTTATGAGGGTCGATTAAATCAATTTTGTATGTCTGCTGGTAGATCCATCAACCTATTACAAAAAACGCTTTTCTCAGCCTGATAACATGATTTTCCACCACTCAGAAGAATATATTCTCATGCTTTTAAGGAGACAGTCTCTGTGTCTACATGTTGGCGATGTTGTACGCTGCTCTTAACGATGGCTCTCACTACCGGTTGTAATGATGGCTACTATCAGTCCAACAGCTTTTGGGGAGCCGTTGCTGGTGCAGGCGTTGGGGCTGGTCTAGGATATGCCGCCTGTAAAGATAAAAAATCAAGTAAACGTAATGCGTGTATGATAGGTGGAGGCATCATTGGCGGTATCATTGGTGGCTACATTGGCTCTTATATGGACTCCTCTGATCAAAACCGAGCCGTAAAAGGTCTTCGCTCAACCCCTAATAAGAAAAACTACAACTGGACAAACAGCAGAACTGGAAACCGCTTCACTATTAAACCACTCAATAAGACGCGACAAGGAAATCAAATTTGTCGCGACTATATTATTTATGGCCGTCAAAAAGGCAGTTCAAAGCTTAATAAACAGCGGGGGCATACTTGTGTTTAAACACATCATGCTAGTCAGTGCTTACTTATTGATGGTAGGCTGTATTCCACTTACCAAAGAACAACGTCTAACATCTGACGTAAATACCCTGCTAGAGGAACAACTATTAGATGGGGAAATTGCCAACTGGCACGATAAAGATGAGCCTAATATTGAGCGTTATTTAGCCGTTTTTATTACTTATTCACAAGCAAACCAAATCTGTCGTGACTATTTCACCATGCTAGAAATTAATGGCAAACCACAACCAAAGCAGTTTGGTACCAGTTGTCGTTTATCAACTCAGGAATGGCAGCCTGTTCAATGGTCAATTCACAACAAACCTAAACAGTCGTCACAAAAGAAAGCCTATCGACATTATCAACAACTAACGAAGCTGGGTGGTAAAGGCCCTAATCCATTTGCGGCTAACAATTATACTTTACCTAAGAAACTACTTAAGTCTTCAACTTATGCAGAGAAAAAGTATAACGTTCCATTCCGGAAGATTATTGGTAAAACAGCCGTAGAACACAAACTAAACCCTGTTCTCATTCATGCCGTTGTTAAAACAGAGTCAAACTATAATCCTCGAGCAGTATCACACGTAGGTGCAAAAGGATTAATGCAGTTGATGCCTGCCACAGCTAAAGAAATGGGCGTAAGGAATGCCTTTAACCCTAGACAGAATGTGAAAGGTGGTTCTGGTTATTTGAAAAAAATGCTGACTCGACGAGGTATAAACGGCAATGTGGCACTCGCTCTAGCAGCCTATAATGCCGGTTATGGTAATGTTCAAAAGTATGGCTATAAAGTTCCACCTTTTAAAGAAACGCTTAACTATGTAAAAAAAATCATGGCTCTTTATCAAGCAAGTTAATTTAACTCACTGAGCTCAACTACATACAAGGAACGTACCTTCCATAAACACTCCTTTTGCAGCATGCATAGTCATTGGTATAAATAAAAGATAAAGCGTAAACTCACAGTGTAGCCTGATATCAGGCTACACTATATACAGCATTCTTATCTCATCATAAAAAGATATTTAATAATTCATTATAAAAACGACTCAACTAATACCCTTAAAAAATGAGCTCAAATAGTTTCTGGAAAATGGAGGTTATGTCCAAACTTATTATTTTAATGTGTTTATGCACACTATCAAACGTTGCTTTAGCTGAGGAAAAACAAGTACTGCCCTCTTTATTACGTATCTGTGATGATGATGCAGAATGGCCACCCTTTGCCTACTTTTCAAGAACACCTGGCGAGAAGTCAAAACTTAAAGGTTACTCTATTGAAGTATTAGCCACTATCTTAAAACCCATAAAACAGCCCTATCAAATTGACATGATTAACTGGAATCGTTGTAAATACGAGGTAAAAAATAGCAAAAAATATCATATGTTGGTTGATTCTTCATTAAACAAACAGCGTAGAAATAATTTTCTATACAGTGATAGCTACTATGACACACACACTTACTATTTCTACGCCAAGGCTCATCACCCAAATGGTATTCATATTTCTTCTTTTAAAGATCTCAAACAATATCGTTTAGCAGGCATGCAAGGTTATAATTACGCAACATATGGTCTCAATGAGTCTGATATCAGCATATACAAAAACAGTCAAAGGAAAATTTTTAATATGCTACTACATAATCGAGCCGATCTTTATCTTGAGCGAATTGAAATAATTGCTGGATTCGCCGCACTGGGTGAAAATTTTCTAGAAAATAATGAAATTGGTTACGCACCTTTACCCAATACAGCCCCCATGTCGTTCCATATGCTTTTCCCAAAAACGAGTCAAGGAAAAAAGCTCAGAGATTTTTTCAACCATAAACTTAAGCAACTTAAATCAGAAGGTATTTTAGAAAGATTACTCAACAAGCATCTTGAACCAGTACTCACTAACAAATATTAAATTATCAGAATCTATACCATATATAGTGAGCATATATTTGAGTGTTTATTCACAGATTCTTTGTCCTAGTCCGCGATTATAACTTAAAAGCTATAACATACATAAATAATACCCTACATCTCAAATAAGCATAATTATTAACTACTAATATCAATAAAAAAATGATTATATAATTTAAAATAAAAGGTTTATTTATTTGATATTCATTCACCTACTCCTACACTAAGAATATTTGGCAGTCTAGGAGTAAATGACGATGGTAAACGTACGGCTTCTTATCTTAATTGTTGCCCTTTCAAGCAACCATGTTTTCGCTGAAGAAGAGAATAACTGTCTGGACTTTGCAGAAGGTGGCGTCATTTTTCATGCTTGTTATGATTACAAAAATGGTTTATTAGTATATACATTCAATAAACCACATTATGGTACACATGTTAATGCAAACTTCCCCTACCACGAAGTGCTCATTGATAATGAGCAGCTGCTAGACCCCATGATGAGTCAAACCACTAAACTCTATAAAGCTCATTTTCGTATTAATACTAATGGTCAACATGTAGATCAGCTTGTCGCTGACTTCTGTACCTGGGACCCAATGTACGCTCGCCATAAAAACTGGCAAGCCGACAAATGCTCAGGGTGGATGGTGATTGGTGGCATGCCCTACCGAGAACCTATTTTTTACTATCCTTGAAAGATACATCCTATAAAGGCTGCTTTTGCAGCCTTTTTCAACGAGTCAAAAACCATCCGAAATAAGTTTTTAAGCAATTTTTTTATTGCGAAGAGTCCGTTTTGATGATTTCCTGCCAGTCAATACTTTCTAATGCTTTAACACTTTTGTCCCAGACTTCTTGCAAATAAGCTAGTGAGTAATCAGTATTTATCTGTTGTCGGCTTTGTATTTCCAGTGTCTCACAAACCATTGCTAAGCGAAGTAACCCCAAACTCTGAGCACTACCTTTTAACCGATGAGAGAGCTGAGTAATTAATGATATTTCGTGTTTTTTTATAGCCTCAACTAACTGCTCCCAAGTTTCCACCGAAGCCGTCAAAAAAATACCAGCCATACGCTGTAATGTACCAACACCCAGCACATCAATATCCTCTTGAATACTTGCTAAAGAAAATAATGGATGCTCCTTTATTGACTCAAAATTCGATTCCTTCTCCTGAGACTCACGAGGTATTTCAACCACACCAGTATTTTCTTCAAATTCAACAAACCGAGAAATTGCCAGCTGCAAATCAGTCATTTTTAATGGTTTAGCAACAAAGTCATTCATACCTGCAGAAAGGTAATGGGACACCTCTTCTCTAAAAACGTGTGCAGAGACTGCAATGGTGTATAAGGGCTGCTGATGTACCATCAGTGCAATACTGTTTAAACGTTTTGCTAATACAGTACCCTCAGTATCAGGAAGATTAATGTCTACGAGTGCAATGGTGAACTTTTGTTCCCGCACAGCTTTTTCAGCTTGTTGGCCATCACGCGCAGCAGTCACTTTGTGTCCTAGTTTTTGTAATAACTCTTCTGCTACCATTCTATTAATTTCATTATCTTCAACTAATAAAATGGGTTGTGGAGGAACCTGAGCCTTCTGAGCCTTAACTAAAGCTCTAACTTCTTTACCTGTAGCCAGCTCCATTTCAAACCAAAAGCAACTACCTTTTCCGGACTCACTTTCTACACCAATAGTGCCTGACATGGCTTCTACAAGTCGTTTACTTATCGCTAAACCTAATCCTGTTCCCCCTGAGGAATCATGCACTTGCTTGAAAGGTGAAAATAGCTCTGCTTGTTTGAAAACTGGAACACCAACCCCTGAATCTATAATATTAAAACGTAATCTATTGGTTTTATGTCGAGTATCCTTATCTAAATAAATCACTTGAATAGTAATTGAGCCAAATGAAGTAAATTTTACCGCATTAGCTAATAAATTAATTAATATTTGTCGCATTTTCCCTAAATCTGAAAAATACCAACAGTAACATTTTTCTGCTATTTCAATATTTATATTTAGTTTTTTTTCTGAAATTTTTGCCTGTAACAAGTCGACTACAGATGATATCAAATCAGGCAAATAAAAATGTTGTGGATTAAGCTCAATATGTCCAGCTTCAATTTTTGAGTAATCCAGAATATCATTTAATATCGCTAACAATGTTTCACTACTTCGCCTTAAAACATTTATATAATGTTGCTGTTGCTCATTTAAGGCGGTATCAGACAAAAGTTGTAATGTGCCTAAAATACCATTCATTGGGGTCCGGATTTCATGGCTCATCGTTGCTAAAAACACCGTTTTAGCTCGATTAGCCGCTTCTGCATCCTGTCTCGCACGTGCATGATTTTGCACAGCCTGATTTAATTGCTGATTAGCTTTTGTCAGCTGCTCAGTCCGGTCAGCAACTAACAACTCAAGATTATTTTTATGCTTTTCCAACTCTTCCTTCGCAACCTGTTCAGCAGACGCTAAGCGGTTCCGTTCAATGGCTTGATCCCTAAAAATATTAATCGCATGAGCCATCACAGCAAGCTCATCATTTCCCTGTGGGGTTAATTGAATATTTAAATCACCAGCAGCCAAAGCATTTAATGCACTTATATGTTGATTAATACGCCATACTATTCGACCATAAACAATCCGCCACATTACCCAGCTTAAGATAACACTTCCTAACAAGGTAACAACAATCAGCATAAGCCGGCTAATTTGCAGTGAATCCTTAACCTGTTGTATGGACTGTTCTTGAGCTTCAGATGCTTCATCAACAAGATCTGCAACCAACATGGCTAAAACACCTGACAAAACCATGTTGTTAATCGTTAACTCATCAATATGCTTTCTTACTTTTAATAACTGTCGGTATCGAGCAAATAAATTATTAGAAGCTTCCAGTAACTGTATATGCTCAGTCAGCGTATTACGATGCTTAGGGTCTCGCAAACTCGATAATAACTGTTTTATTGAAGCTAAAATAACCTTATATTGTTTTTCAAGCGATGTTACTTCCTCTTCATCCGTGCTTAGTTCTAATTTGATTAATAACCGACTTAGTTGAGCCTCCTGCAACCTCAACTCACTCATTCGATTCAGTTGTTGAAGGTCGCCTTTAAGGAGATTATCCAAAGATAAATAAATCTGCTTTTTTGGCTTATTTTGCTCCACCAGCTTATACAAAGACATAATATCATTGGATGTTTTGAGTGAAGTATCATTTACTTTTTCAGATGCCAAATCACCAATTTCCCTGGCAATATGCATCAACTGTTCCTGATTTTTGTTAACCAAACTGGTTAGATTTAATCTTGCAGCAACCCACTGACTTTGCTGCTCCATATTTATAACAATCTCTGCAACTTTTTCTTGTACCTGTCTTAGTTCATCAGACTCAGACATTACATCCAATAACTTTAAAAGAAGAACGTTAAGGTCTTCAGCTTGCTGAAATAAACTATCTGTTTGTTCTTGCCAGCTTTGTTGATCAGTAACATCAGATAAAGTACCCGCAGCAAATACTAAACGAGAGGTTGACTGGGCTAATTGATGCATAGCCGTCATGGTTGGTAACGAGTGTTCTATAACAATATGTTCATGCTTGCTAACCCGGTAAAAACCATAAAAACTTATTACAGCTGCTAATACCAATAAGGTAATCATACAGCCAAAAGCCCACCATAATTGAACGCCTATACTGCTTTGTTGCTTCATAAGTTTTGATGAATATAACAAGTCAAACGAGCAGATTAATCATCCTAACGAGCAGGCTCTCATTACCACCTTCTCTCATTAAGAATACATAATAAATAATAGTGCACCTATATACTTCGGCTATGTGTGGACTTGTATTTAGGTGATTAACGCGGGTCAATGTTGTGTAATATAATCTTGTCTGCGTTAAAAGACATTCAAAATTAATTTAGCAAGTTGTGCCCAACACAGGGCAAGCAAATCATTATAATTTAGCATTACTTTTATTAAGCAATACTAAATTATAAACGCTCAATTATTTTTCAATATCACCTGCAAACAAATAACCCTCTCCGTGAATAGTCACAAAATATCGAGGGTTACGAGGGTTATCTTCAATTTTACTACGTAACCGACGTACTAATACATCAATGGTTCTATCATTAGGCTGCTCAACTCGATGACTGATTAAACTCAGCAACTGATCCCGCCCCAAAACATTATTTGGATTAGTAACAAACGCCAGTAATACTTCATATTCAGCTTTTGTTAGCTTAACAGGAGAATCATCTTTAGAAAGCATGCGTCGTGGAATATCAAAGGTCCATGGCCCAAACTGAACGACACGATCAGCTTGTTTTTCTTCAGAAAACTCTTGTCTTAATTGTTGTTTAACCTGATCAACTTTACTAATGCGCCACAATAGATTCTTGACTCGGACACGCAGCTCACGTAGCTCAAAGGGTTTCGTTACATAGTCATCAGCCCCCATTTCCAAACCTACGATTCGGTCAACCCGATCTGTACGCCCAGTAACGAGTATGATGCCCACATCAGAAGTACTACGAATATCCCTGGTTAATAAAAGCCCATCTTCACCTGGCAAATTAATATCCAGCATAATGAGATCAACTTTTTCGTTCTGAAGAATCGACCTCATTTCATTTCCATCAGCAGCTTCACTAATGCGATAGCCTTCTTGAAGGAAATAATCAACGAGTTTAGCCCGAGTTACAGGCTCATCTTCAACTACAAGTACATGATACTGCTGCATAGATGGGCTGCCTTCAAATTGCACATTTGTTCATATTTTTTCACATTTGCCCCCCTAACGGCCAGCACCCAAACGTTAATCACGTCACACTTTGAAATAAATTAATGCAACATGTTTTATATTTGATATAGCTATTTGGAATATAAAACTTATTTTTTACTTTAGTACTACCATTCCAAAGTAAATGATAAACGTTAAAACAATATGGATAACTAGCATGCTAAAAGGTTTTTGCACATTATAAACCTCAGACACACAAGTTATAAAAAAAGTTTAAATAATATTTGAGGGCAAAATGTTTATCAGTATAGTGCAGTGATGTTCTGTCCATTAAAAAACGTTGATTACCGTAAAATTCAAGTAAACGTATGTTAGACTTTACAATAAATTCAATGAATCTCATGATTAAGTAAAAAAATTGTCGCTACAACGACAATCACTTATAAATAAAAGTGTAAATACCCACATGAATATTCATTGTTACTTATAATGTACGGTGGTAGCATTTCAAGAATTAGTAGTAACCTTTATCAAAGTAGTAACAAGCATTGAACCGTTTTACAATATTTGACACCCCAATTTTAAGCTGGTTTTTTCACCAGCTCTCTAAACTAATATTACGACTAGCAGGCTGGCAGTTTGAAGGCCAGCCTCCACAATTAGCTAAATATGTTCTCATAGGTGCCCCTCATACCAGTAACTGGGACTTTTTCTATTTCATTGCTATGGCTTTTCTTTTTCGAGCTAAAGTATACTGGCTTGGTAAACACTCTTTATTTAAAGGCCCCTTTGGTCCTTTTATGCGCTGGCTTGGAGGTATCCCTATCAATCGTACCCAGCGTAATAATCGTGTTCAACAACTCGTAGAACTATTTAATACCTCAGAAAACCTTGTCCTTACAATTGCTCCTGAAGGCACGCGCGCCCAAGTATCACACTGGAAATCGGGGTTCTATCATATTGCTGTAGGCGCTGGCGTACCTTTACAGCTAGCTTATTTGGACTTCCCCAACAAGCGGGGTGGGTTTGGCCCATTAGTCTGGCCTACAGGTAATTTTGAAAGTGACCTTGTGAAAATTCAAAAATTTTTCGTTCCCTTTAAAGGAAAAAGACACATTAACACTCAACGGGGTTAAAAATCCTTAGCAAATCAGTATATACTTAGGTTAGTAGCAGTAGAGCCATTAAAATCACAATAATATTATATGGAAATCACCTCATGGGACTATCTATCAACCATGATCATTTTACTGCAAATGACTACCTTCTTTTCACAGAACGGCTGCATGCTAATCTATCGACTTTTCAAAAACTACTTCAAGCTCCAGATTTTGGGCTAGGACCTGGCTCCATTGGCGCAGAACTGGAAATGTATATTGTGGATGATAAATGTCGTCCAATCCATCTCAACCAACGCATTGCACACCTGATTAATGACCCACAACTTACTCTAGAACTTAATCAATTTAACCTTGAATATAATCTTTCCCCTGTCTTGATTGAACAACAACCTTTTAAGCATATTGCCAAAGAAATAAGCTGTGTGATCAAACGCCTTAATCTTTGCAGCCAAACACTGAATGCCCGAGTTTTACCGATTGGAATTTTACCAACGCTCGAAAAGAAGGATATCAGCGCTGAAGCAATGACAGATATTCCTCGGTATCATGCATTATCCAAAGCGTTACGCTCAATTGGCGATATGCCATTCCAAATCAACATTGATGGTCCCCACCCACTACAAATGATGAGTCCCGATATTACAATGGAAGGTGCAAATACTTCCTTTCAGATTCATTATCGGGTATCTCCTGAAGTGTTTGCTAAACGCTTTAACGCAGTACAACTGGTGACGCCTATTGTTTTAGCATTGGGCGCAAACTCACCTACGCTCTTTGGACATGCGCTCTGGCAGGAAACACGTATCGCGTTATTTAAGCATTCAGTTGAAAATAGAAATCATCATAAATGGCACCACCCTCCACGAGTTAACTTTGGCACTGGCTGGGTCAGAGAAGGTGCATTTGAATTATTTGCAGAAGCTGTATATCTGTATACCCCCATATTACCTATTGCCAGCCTACAAAATAGCCAGGAGCAATTAAACCAAGGCATAACACCTGCTTTAGACGAACTTCGGTTACACCAAAGTTCCGTATGGCCTTGGAATAGGCCCGTTTACGATCCTTCCGCCAATGGCCATTTACGCATCGAAATGCGAGCACTGCCTGCCGGGCCAACCATAGACGATATGGTTGCCAATGCCGCATTTTTAATCGGCCTGGCCGAGGGACTAAGTGATTCAATAGAGCAATTTATTATCGGTTTGCCATTTAACTATGCAAAATACAATTTTTACGAAGCCTCAAAACAAGGGCTCGATGCTTCATTAATTTGGCCCGATATCCAGCACCACCATTTACAGGAAATACCTGTCGTTGAATTAGCAACAGAGTTATTACCTATTGCCGAGAAAGGACTTTATCAAATGGGTATTGCAGAAGATGAAATACGCTGGCTACTCAATAATATTGATAAACGACTAACGCAAAAAACGAATGGCGCTTCATGGCAATTAAAAATGCTCAACCAGCTAAAACAAAAATATCATACGGATGATGCACTAAAATATTTAACTGAACAGTATATCCAAAACTTTAATACTTATACTTCTATCGTAGATTGGCCTGAAAAACTATGCCAGTAAACCGTCGTCTATTACATATAATTGAAAACCCACAAGCACAGCAGTGGCCCTCAACACCTGAATTATTTTTAGAACAGTTATCTTACCCCACCCTTTTTTGGGTTCAAGGTAAAGATACTTCACGTCACCGGGCAATTGTTACGCTACTTCATGGCAATGAACCCTCTGGGTTGATTGCCATTCATAAATGGCTAACCCACTCATTCTTTACTCCGGCTGTTAATACCATCATTATTATTGCAGCTGTGCAAACAGCACTGACATCACCACGCTTTAGCTACCGACATCTGCCTCACTTAAGAGATCTTAATCGCTGTTTTAATGGTCCCTACGATGATCTACCTGGTTTTTTAGCGGAAAGTATTTTAACCCAACTAAATCACTATCAGCCTGAGGCTATCATCGATATACATAATACTTCTGGCAAAGGCCCCGATTTTTCTGTATCAATTTCTGCAGATAACCAGCACCAACAACTGGTATCCCTATTCACAAATCAAATGATTATTACAGAAATTAAGTTAGGAGCACTCATGGAATTAAGTGAACACAGTGTTCCTTCTGTTACCATTGAGTGTGGTGGCGCAAACAGTAATACATCTCATGCTATAGCTTATCAAGGTTTGCTTCGTTACCTACAAGAAGAAAATATTTATAGTACAGCTATTCCAAAAACACTGGAACTCTTGTATCACCCTGTCCGCCTACAGGTAAAGGAAAGTACTATTATCAATTATGCCAATCAATATTGCTCTTACACTGACTTGACATTACGAGAAGATATTGAACAATTTAACTTTGGCATTATTACTCCAGATATGCCACTTGGTTGGACCAAACATAACAATCGAGAATCTTTCAAGCTGCTCAATGCGGCAGGCAAAGATGCTTTTCATGACTATTTTTGTATAAAGGATCATACACTTTACCCAACACAAACACTCAAGTTATTTATGATTACTCGCAACCCGACCATTGCAGTAGAAGACTGTTTGCTCTATGCCGTAAAACCACCTTCTATGTAAATACCTTGGTTGCTACGCTTCCTAAATATCTAACCCCATTTACTTTATGGGCATGTTTATTTAGGTTATGTAGCAATCACAAAAACCGAAGCACATAACTCAGGGTACTCATCGCCTAACTGAAAGCAACCTTCCAAAAAAGCGTCGTCAATTATTTTTTGCTCAAAGGCCTTGTCTAATTGGAAGTTAGCTAACGGTTTAAAGCAAATACCACCACGTTCAACAATGGCTAAGCCTGCATTGTTAACTTCAGTAGAAAGCGTATCAAGCGCATAAGTTCGATAATGACCGTGTAGCCTTTCGCCTTCAGTAACAGCCTCGGGTGCTGAAATTAACCCCATCTTAACAGCAATTTGTCGGGATGCAGCCATAGCATTAGGGCAAGCCAAAAATAATTTCCCCTCTGGCGCTAACCAATGCTTTATTCCTTGTAATAACTTATTGGGCGCTTCAATGTGTTCTAATACATGGAGTAGGAATATACAGTCGAACCGCTGGTTTAGTTGTAGGCGCTCAAAACGCTCACAAATAACTTCAACAGATGATGTTAAGCAATATGAAGAAAATAAATGACGGGTTTTTTCGGCAGCCTGATTTGCACCTTCCACTAACGTTAGCTCACTAAAGTATGGCTGTATCAAAGTAGAAAAAGCACCTTCAAAACAACCTAACTCTAACGCTTTATTTGGCTTATCAGGAAAGTGGGGTAAGAACTTTTGCAACATAAAACCATGCATATGACGGTCAAACTGATAAAAATAATCTCGTTCCTGATTATTTTCCGTCAGTTTATCTAAATCTGAATTATCCATATTACTTTTTAAACAGTCTCAGAGAACGTTAAAAGGCAAATGCATTATCAATAACTGAGGTTTTAAAGTGATGACAAAACAGTGTCACAAATAAGATCTAACTGGGCTTGAGTTAACTCAGCATATAAAGGCAAGCATAATGTCGTAGCGGCAATGTGTTGTGCATTCGGCGTGTTTTTGGGGGCACCATGACAGGGTAATACATCCAAACTTGGATAAAAATAACGCCGAGGAAAAATATTATTCACTTCTAATTGCTGCTTAACGTTAAGTAAACTCTGTTCACTTGGCAGGTTCACAGGTGCATAAGCACCATTTGTTGTACTATTCATACGCCATTGCTGCCATTGAATACCAGAATGATCTAATCGTTGCTGATAATAATACAAATGACTTTGACGCAACCGGATGCAATCATTAATCTCCTGCAAGTTAGCAAGCCCCACAGCAGCGTGTAGCTCAGACATTTTTGCATTAATGCCAACTTCAGAGACTTGTTCTGGCCCAGCTATACCAAAGTTGATTAACCGTTTCAGTCGTGCAGCCAAATCGGAATCTGCTACAATAACGCCTCCCCCCTCAACAGTATGAAATAGCTTTGTCGCATGAAAACTCACCGCAGTACCAACCCCCATACCTAACAGGCTTTGCTCAGCATACTGAATGCCAAAACCATGGGCTCCATCATACAAAACAGGTAACTTATATTGTTCACCTAATGTTGTTAGCGCTTCAATATCACAAGGATTACCATAGACATGGGTAGCTAGAATAGCTGCCGTTTGCGGCGTAATTAAATCTTCAATTTTATTCGGATCAATCGTCCAATCTGAAGCATTAATGTCTGCAAATTTCGGCTCTAAACCACTCCAGCAAATAGCTGCAGCCGTTGCTGGAAATGTATAGCTGGTTGTGATCACTTCACCTTTTAACCCCAGTCCTCGTATTAATAACATTAAGGCAAGGGTACCATTCGCCATTAATACAAGATGGTTAATGTTTAAGTATTGTTCCAGTGCTTTTGTTAACTGTTGTTCTAAAGGGCCAAAATTCGTTAAATAGGCAGAGTCATATAACTGACTTATATAAGTATCGAGTTTTTCTCTAGAAGGAAGGTGTGATCGTGTAACATTGATCATATTATTAATTCCCTCTCAGTTCACTCATAACAAATATGCTTTGCACTGCGGTAATAATGAACCATAAAAAATATTTAGATATACTTATACCCTTCATTTTGGGTATATAACATAGGAACTACCTAATCAGAATAGACAACATTTAGTTTTTCTGCCTAGTTGATTGCACTTTTATGATATTTTCCTCCTTTTCAAAAAAACCTTTCTGTATCCTTCACAAATCAATTTATACTCCAAAAACACGCGGGATATAAAAACCCTACATTATAGACATACTTATTTATAGCTGATTGAATAGTGACAAGTTAGTAATCGCTACATAACTCTGCTGAGCAGCTTGTAATAGATAGTTTTCAAATGAAAGTCGACTAATTGCTTCTGCCTCATCCACATAAAGCAATTCAGACAGCAGTTCTTCACTGACTATGACTACATCCTCTTGCAAGTTACGTGTTGACTCAATGGTATTTAAACGCCCACCAATTTTTGCTTGTGTTTCAGTGATACTATCAAGAGTGTTATCAATATTAACTAAAGTATCTGACACCAGTTGAGCTAATAACTGTCTCCCCTGCTCATCATTACTTGAATTATTTAACGCATCCTGAAGTCGTTTTACTGTGGTTAAAGCATCTTGCTTATCACTGGTTTTCAGGAAAAAACTATCTCCCTGGTTAGGTACACCATCAATGGTCACATTCATTCCTTTAATCGCAATGCTATCACCAGAAGCAAAGGGCTGATTGGAGGCCAGTGTTATCCCACCATTGGCCGTTTTAATCGTATAATTCGGGCCATTAGGTACAATGTCCGTTTCAGGGTTGAAGGTAATAACGATATCTTCGGGATAAAATGCATCTAACGCATCTTGATCAACAATTTGCCCAACACTGATTTTGGCCGGAGGATTCGCTGTATTTGAATCACTGGCAGACGTTAAAAAAGTTTTTTGTGCACTGGGTATATCAACAAAAATACCTTTGCCCGAGTCATTAATAGCAACGGTAGTGCTCGCCGCTATTTGCAAAAAACGTTGCCCCTCATCGCCGGTAAATTCAAATCCCCCGCCTGCTTTTTCAACAAAAGGAGGTTGATCAGCCTGAAAACCCGCAAAGATATAAACCCCTGATGCATCTTTGCGGTTTAAACTGTCTTGTAACTCCTTTAAACGTACTTCAACTTCATCAGCAATTGCACGTTTGTCTTCTTCCGTGAGAATACCATCACCCGCTTGTATAGTGAGTTCCCGTACTCGCTGCATAATATTAACCGTACCGGTCAATACCGCTTCTTCCAGTTTTAAATTATTTTCAGCACCATCTAAATTTCGCTTATACTGATCTAAAATGGCTAGTTCCTGATTAACCGCCAATACTTTTGTTGTCGCAACGGGGTCATCACCAGGAGTGACTATGCGTCGTCCCGAAGCCACTTGTTGTTGTGTATTAACAACTCGCTCATTATTTTTGAGGATTTGATCCAAGCCCGCTTTAAAAATATCAATATTTGAAATTCTCATTGTTTTACTCTCACGCTTAGACCACTTAGTTTAAATTCCCTTAGTGATGTGCTTTTCTCTTTACTCGGCATAACGCAACATGGCATTTCTAAAACGCATTTAACAAGGTATCAAATATTTCTCGAGCCACATTTATAACCTGTGCAGAAGCATTATAAGCCTGCTGAAAGCGAATTAAATTAGCCGCTTCCTCATCCATATTCACGCCAGACTCAGAGTTTCGTAAGCTAACCGTTTGGCTTAATAACGCGTCACTCGCATCCAAATCGATTCGAGACTGACTGGCATTAACGCCAATAAACTCAACAAGCTGACCATACCCTTCTGCATAACTGGCAGTTCCACCTAAAATAGTTTTCTGGGTGGCTAGGTTAGCCATTTTAAAACCATTACGGTTATCTGACGTACCATTCTCATTAAAATCAATGGTAAATGTATCGTTTGCTTCTGGACGTCCTTGCAGCGTCACCTGAAAACCTTTGAATGAAGACTTCGCAAAGCCAAAACTGGATGTATCACCAAAAATACTGCTAACAAAAGGTGTCGTCCTGAATGACACGCCATCATCCATGGTAACATCCAAACTTCCGCCAATCGTCACGGCTGTTGCATTGGCAGGGCCTGAACCTGTTAATGTTTGCGTTGATAATGCAGCGCCTGTCTGTCCATTGCTTACCACAAAGCTATCAGCAGCATCGGCTGTCATTTGCACATCCAAATCAACGCCGGTGGTAGCATAGACTTTTAAGGTAGGTACTGGAGGCGCTCCTGGTGTTTCTGAAACAACCGCATAAACACCCTGATTAGTTAAATTACCATTATTATTAATGCGATCAGCCAAAACCTGTATATAAGCTTCATTTTTTAAAGGATCGACATCAGGAACTGGCACTGTTCCTAATGCAGCATTCGTTAGACTTTCACCATTAATACTTAACTCAATCGCGGTGCCGGAACCACCAATAATATTAGTAATTTCCACTTGGTTAAATGCATTAGCCGAAACACCACTGACTTGATTCAGTTGGTTTGCAATTTCCTGAGCACTGGCATTGGCCAAGGTGTTGACTGTTGATGTCGTAACAATACCTGTATCAGGATCACGATTAGTAACTGTGATTGTTTGTGCACTATAACCATTCACGGGGTTAGGTATAGCGGGCAATGCCACAGTCACAGGGGCACTCACTAAACCAACATCACCAGTCCCCCGCGCTTGACTGGTTGCAATAGTCTGTCCTGAATCTAAGGTAAACACATCTTTGGGTGAACCAGGTACAAACAGTTGATTTCGAATCGGTGGGTCCAATTGTTTTGGGTTGCTGGGATCAGAATTATCCAATACATCATAAGTCGTAGGGGTGGTAAAACGGATAATAAGCGGCGGCGTTAATTGGCCATCTGTTGCAAAAGCAGGCAAAAAATTACCAGTCTCTGTATCATACACCTGAAATACATCACCTTGCGAAATTGACCCCGTACCTTGGTTAGTCGTCGTTGACTGTGTTCTGATCGCGGCAGCAAAGGCTAATTCACGAGGATCTTCCATTTCTACTGCAAACTCACTAGCAGCATTGCGGGTAGGCTCTAAAAAGAACTCATCTCCCTGTTGAAAGCTACCCGATTCAAAGGTAATACGCATACCATCCACTTCAACGGTTTCAGGAAATAAACCACTTAAAGACGCTTGAAGTGCAATGGAATTATCACTGTCTCGTCGAATGGTAAACGTCGAGTTATTAATAAACTCTACGGTGTAATTAGTCGCTTTTAAGTCCTGAACATCATCAATACTAATGCTGATAACCCGGTCAACGGGAGGCGTATTATTAGGGCTTGCTGTCACCCGATCTAACGTCGCCTGTCGTTCATTTACATCATTAAATAATTCACCCCCAAAGCTACTGGATAAATCCAATCCCATGCGTTGCTGGTCATTCACCGTTTTCCCTACGGCTAATGCCACCAGCCCTAAATTATTAAAAGCAGGCTGTAAAATATTATCACGGTAATCTAACAAACCGCCTAACATACCACCGGTTATCTGATTATCCAGTACTTGTTCAGTACCCTGTAAAACAATATTGACTCCACCACTTTCTGTTTTTGCGGGTAGTGTTGATAGGCCATTTGCACTAACGCCAACCACCAGCGATTGACCTTTACCAATAAATACATTAAGGGTGCTGTCATCCTGCTCTACAACCTGAACTGAGACAATTTCTGATAACTGTCTTAAAAGCTCATCCCGTTTATCCAGCAAATCATTAGGGTCGCCACCACTGCCTTTTTGCGTCACAATTTGTCGGTTTAACTCGGCAATGCCTGATGCCAGAGAATTAACTTGTTCAACCAACGCTTCAATTTCCTGGTTTATCGCTCTATTTTGCGATTCCATTGTACTTTGAACCGTTGTAAAACGACTGGCTAACCCACTCGCTTCTGTAAGCACTAACTGTCGTGCCGGGATTGAGGTTGGATTTTCTGAAGCAGCTTGTAGCGCATTAAAAAACTTATCTAGCCCGACATTTAATCCGGTAGTTTCATCAGCTAATAATGAATCCAGCTGTCGAATATTAAGATCAAAAGAGCTTAACTGGGAATGAGTAGATGTATCTTGACGTAATTGATTGATTACAAACTGGCTGGCAAACCGACGGATATCATCTACCAGAACACCGCTTCCCTGGTAATAATTAGCAATTCGTTGTTCCTGCGCTGTAGTAAAAACAGCTTCCTGCCGAGAATAACCAGGTGTATTAACATTGGCAATATTATGCCCAGTGGTATTCAACGCACGTTGATAAGCTTGTAATCCACTAGTACCAATTTGTAGTAAATTGCCTGCCATTGTGGTTGACCTTCATTCCTAGTGCCAACAGCCATCATCCTTGAAGTGAAGCTTGATTCATCACCTGACTATTAGCGATATTAATAATCTTTTTTGCATAACGCGGATCAGTGGCATAACCTGCTCTCTGTAACTCCAGCAAAAACTGTTCCGGATTTTCTTTAACGGACAGCGCCTGTTTATAACGTGGATTTTGCTGTAAAAAATCCACATAATCTCGCATACTCGCTTCATAGGATTCATAAGAGCGAAAATCAGCCCGCTCACGTACGGCAACACCTTGCCGGTATTCTGTAGTAGCAATATTGGCTTTATCACCCTGCCAGCGTTTATTGGCTTTAATACCAAACAAATTAAAACTATTACTACCATCAGCCTGACGAATCATTCGTTTACCCCAGCCTGTTTCCAGCGCAGCCTGCGCTAACATAAAACGGGGATCAATCCCTACCGCTGAGGCCACTTTTTCCGCAATAGGATATAAAGATTTAATAAAAGTGGCAGGAGAGTCAAACATTTCAGGAATGAACATTAATTTTGCAGATACGGTTTCTTCTTTTGTAATTTCTTTTTCCTTCATAGCTTTATCTAAAGTTGACGTTTTATCATTCTTTACTGCTTTTTCTATATGACTATTTTTAGATGGTTTAATATCTTCAGCTTTATCAATGGTTGTTGGTTTTTTCCCTGAAGGAAGCACCGCTTCAGTTTCTTTTTTCTCTATATCTTGTTGCGTTTGAAGCAATGGTTTCATTTGCTTAATAATTTGATCCGCTAAGCCTACTCCTTTACTTTCAGCCATTTCTATTGCCAGCTGGCTATCCAGCATATCTCTAAAAAACTTTTCCTCTCGGCTATTTAAATAATTGCCCTCTGCAATCATATCATTGGCTTTTCGCATATTTTTAAGCATCATGCTTAAGAATACAGACTCAAATTGCTTGGCCGCTTCAGTCAATGCCTGTTCAGGATTTTTATTAGCCTTCGCTTTAATTTTTCCTAATCCATCTAACTGAGTATAAAACTGTGCTGATGATAAATCTGATTTCATCACTTAACTCCTTACTAAATGATAACTAACTCAGCTTTTAATGCTCCAGCCTGTTTTAATGCTTCTAAAATGGCCATCAAATCACCCGGTGCTGCCCCTACTTGATTAACCGCTTGAACAATTTCATCCAGCGTTACGCCTGGAGAAAATAAGAACATTTTGTTTTTTTCCTGAGAAACATCGATATTACTTTGCGGTACCTGCACCGTGTCACCCGCACCAAACTGATTGGGTTGACTAACATCGGTATTTTCAGAAATAGAAACCACCAAGTTACCATGAGTAATAGCAGCAGGAGATACACGGACATTTTTACCAATCACAATAGTGCCCGTCCGAGAATTAATGACCACACGTGCAGGCGCTTCTCCTGGTGCAATTTCTAAATTTTCTAAAACAGACATATAGGTGACACGCTGACTGCTACGCAGGGGGGCTTGTATTTCAATCGTTCCTCCATCTACTGCTTGAGCAATATCAGGTCCTAGCACCTGATTGACAGTATCGGTTACCCGTTTTGCTGTCGTAAAATCAAAACGATTTAAATTCAACACAATTTTATTACTGTGACTAAAGCCACTTGGAGAAGCTCGCTCAACTGTTGCCCCATTGGCTATTCGTCCAACACTGGGCACATTAATCGTAATTTTAGAGCCATCCCTACCTTCAACACCCAATCCACCCACCACTAAATTACCTTGGGCAATCGCATAAACACGTCCATCCAAACCTTTCAAAGGTGTAATTAATAAACTACCCCCTCTTAAACTTTTAGCATTACCAATGGATGACACGGTAATATCAATCTTTTGCCCTGGCTTAGCAAAAGGAGGTAATTCAGCATGAATTGCAACTGCCGCTATATTTTTTAATTTAGGATCTGAGCCTGGAGGTAAATTAATGCCAAACTGTTTTAACATGCTGTTAAATGACTGAATGGTAAAGTTTGTTTGACTGGTTTTATCGCCAGTGCCATCCAATCCAACCACCAAACCATACCCTACTAACTGGTTAGTACGTACACCAGAAATTGTCGCAATATCTTTTAACCGCTCTGCATGGCCAGCAATACCTAATGATATTAAACAACTAAACATTAAGAGTCTTAGATTTAACATGACAAACTCCTTACTCTGATGCATGGGTAATTCCAGGTTCAGAATGGGAAAAATGTACTCAGTAAAAACCGGACAAGCCATCCCGCTTTACCTGCATCAGCTACCTCACCTCTACCACTATAGGTAATACGTGCATCAGCCACTTTTTGCGATGACACGATATTATCAGGTGTAACATCCTCAGGACGAACTAACCCTGTAATACGAATATATTCATCGCCGGTATTAAGGGTTAACCATTTTTCACCCCGAATTTTCATGACACCATTGGGTAAAACCTCTGCTACAGTGACGGTGATATCGCCAGAAAGACTATTACTTTGATTCGATTCAGACTCACCATCAAACGATCGGGTCGATGATAATTGCGAACTTAAACTTAAGTTATGGCCAAATAAACCTTTAACCGTTTTACCCAAAATCGTTGGATCAGCAATGGTTGCACTACTATCTTTATCAATTTTTGTATCCGCATCTTTTTTCGCCTCAGTTTCTTCATCCAGTCTAACTGTCAAAATATCTCCAACTCGATTTGCTCGACGATCTTCGTATAAACTCATGGCGAAATTTTCTTGATAAATAGCACCATTGGTAAATTCGACAGGAACGGGGGATGGCGGATAAACAGGCGCATAAGCAGGGTCATTAGGTTCTGCTGGTAATGAAACACAGCCCGATAAAAAAACATACACTAAAAAAATCAGGGTTGTCAGGCCTAATCGTAATACATTCATGACCTTACACCTCTTGCCGTCTATAAATTCTGCGTCACAAACTGCAGCATTTGATCTGCTGTTGAGATCACTTTGGAATTCATTTCATATGCACGCTGGGTGGTTATCATATTCACCATTTCTTCCACAATACTCACATTAGAACTTTCCAAGGTGTGTTGTTTAATAAAACCCAGCCCATCTTCCCCGGCATTGCCTTCAACAGGATCACCACTGGCTCCCGTTGCCAAAAATAAATTCCCACCAATCGCTTGAAGTCCAGGGGGATTAATAAAATCCACTAAAGTAATTTGTCCTTGCTGCTGAGGCTCTGCCTGACCAGCAATGGTCACACTGACCGTGCCATCCTCACCAATCGTAATAGACGTTGCATCTTGAGGAACATTGATGGCGGGTTCTAACGGTAAGCCATTGCCATTAACGACATCACCATCTGCATTTAAATGAAATTCACCATTACGGGTATAAGAAATCGTGCCATCAGGCAATAATATCTGAAAAAAACCGCGACCATTAATGGCGACATCTAACGGCTGCTCCGTGGTTTGGAAGCCAGTTGTGGTAAACACCTTTTGCGTACTATGAACACGCACTCCTGTACCCAACTGCAAACCAGAAGGTAATACATTATCTTGTGTTGCCTGCCCTCCTGGTTGACGTTTTATTTGGTAAAATAAATCTTCAAACTCGGCACGATCACGCTTAAAACCAACGGTAGCAACATTAGCTAAATTATTGGCTACTACTGTTAGCTGGTGATCTTGGGCACTCATCCCCGTTTTACCAACCCATAACCCTGGATGCATAACAACCTCCACACACAATAAATACAGTGCTAACGTGTTTTAATTAATACGTAATACACTTTCCATTGATTCACTATTTTCTTCTAATGAACGCATCATCTTGACGTTGACTTCATACTGACGTGTTAACGCCAGCAGGCTGATCATTTCTGCCACGCCGTTGACATTGCTACCCTCTAAAAAACCAGGTACTAGCTGAACATTGGCATCTGCGGGTAAAGCCCCCCCATCCTTGAGTCTAAACAAACCATCAGTTCCTTTCGTAAGCTGGGTAACATCGGGGTTCACCAGCTTGATACGGTTTACCTCAGCCAGCTCATTCGGCGGCTGTCCCACTGGCCGGATACTAATCGTGCCATCCAAACCCATTTCAATTTTTTCAAACTCAGGGATCACAATGGGTCCATTCTCTCCCAGGACTGGCAACCCTGATCCTGTAAACAGCTCCCCATTAGTACCAATGGTCAAATTACCGGCACGGGTATAACGTTCCTGTCCCTCAGGTCCCTGCACAGCTATCCAACCATCACCCCGAATAGCGACGTCCAGATCATTACCTGTTTCCATCATTGTTCCCTGGTCAAATGATTGACCAGGGTTTTCGGTCATGGCATAAGCACGGCTGGGATAGAATTCACCAAACACAGGCATAGAGCGCGCCTGCTCAAAATCTCTGCGAAAACCTGTTGTCGTAATATTGGCGAGATTATTGGCATGAATCCGCTGACCAAGCATATTCTGTACAGCTCCAGTCATGGATACATAAAGGGCTTTATCCATTGGCTCCTCCAGCGGCAACTCGTTTCACATTTGTTCACGTTAACGCATTACCTGCAAGGGGCATGCCTAGCCCTCAATGATTAGTTTTTATAAGGGAAACAGGCTAAGCAGACAGCTTAAACCAACAAGATGGGACAGATGAGGCAAACATATGCCTCATCCATTTTCGCTAGAAGGAAACGAGTTAAGATGTATCTTTTAGTAATACGTATTAACGGAGGTTGATAATCGTCTGTGTAATAGCATCCTCGGTTTCAATGGTTTTTGCATTCGCTTGATAGTTACGTTGCGCAATAATCAAATTAACCAGCTCCTCAGCAATATCAACGTTCGCTTCTTCCAACGTACCAGAGCGAATACCACCAAAGACACCTGCTTGCGGCGAACCAATGACGGGCTCTCCTGAAGCAAAAGACTGCGACCAGGATGTATTCCCTATTGGCGATAGTCCTTGGTTATTCGCAAAGTTAGCGAGTGCGACTTGACCCAATAATGACGTTTGCCCATTACTGTAACGGGCAAAAACGATCCCCTCATCATCCACATCCAACTCAGTAATATTACCCACCGCAAAACCATTCTGCGTTAAGCTGTCAACGGCAAATGCATTACCAAACTGAGTCGAATTTTCAATATCAATGACAAAGTTAGAACTGGTGGGTGGGTCCGGCAGCGGTAATACATCACCGCCTGCAGAGGCATTAATGGGCCCTAACGCTGTAATTGGATTACCATCTTCATCAAGTGGTGTCCAATTCGTCACCACAATATTCGGTGGAGGGTCAATGAGGTTGCCTTCACGGTCAAACTGAACAGAATACCTGGCACGTGTTGCTGCTCCACCTGGCACGACTGGATCACCCACATCTTCACCATCAACCTGAACATACAGACTCCACTCAGAAACATTAGGATTTACCGTGCTTGCACGTTCTTTAACATAATAAAGTGTGGAGTTATGCGCATTGCCCAGGCTATCAAATACTTCCACTTGGGTTGCATGGTTGTAGGTGTCCGGATCAATAGGGTCAAAAGAATTTTCTACAAAGGGCACATACGCCAGTGGAAAGGTGAAAATATTAGATGCTGTTGCAGGCAGTGTTGGCGTCACTAACTCGAAGTTTTCTTCAGTCTGAAATTCAATTTCTCCCCCGACTGTGGCACTGGCGCCATCCGCAACAACAACAGGTGCTCCAGCATTTGTAAACGTTGTGCCTGTAGCACCTTGTACAGAGACATTGGTGCCTGTGCTACTAATAGCGACTGAGATGTCATCTCCCAGGTTATTAAATACCCTTATTTCACTGGGTGCGACAAATGAAGCACTAATATCTGTCAGGTTGGCAATGGCTGTAGCTAATTCACTGGCATCATTCACACTGGCAAGGCTGACTGCCTGACCATTAATGGTAATTGATGCACCTGCAGGTGCAGCCCCGCCAAAGGGTAAAGTGCTTACATCAACTTTAACGCGAGTGCTGGCACTGGCTGTAATGACTTGAGATAAATTACTTAATTCTGCAGCAATTGCCCGAGCCGACCGATTAGCCGCTGAAGGAATAGCTTCTGTTGAAATAGTGGTGGCAGGTGTTGTCGATATATCCTGAATATCCAAAGAACCTGCGGTATAACCATTGGTTGTACCTGCTTGAGCATTACCAATAATCGCGCCATTCGCGGTACTGGTACTGCCTCTTCGCTCCAAAACAGGTTCACGGGAATCCACATTAAAACTAATATCAATATTACTGGTTTGCCTTGGATCCTGAAATTGATCACCTACTTGCAAATCCGACAAAATGCCAGGAATAATATTCCCTTGCGAATCAGCGGAAAATCCTTGTAAAAAAGCCCCTCGATTATTCACCAGATTTCCGTTTTTATCGATGCCAATAATACCCTGACGCGTATAAGTTTGCCCAGTATTATCCCGCATGATAAAAAAACCCGTGCCATCAATCGCCAAATCTAAATTTCGTTCCGTTGGTTTAATATTACCCTGATTAAATTGCTGGGCAATGGTTTGTACTAATACACCATTACCTGCTGAGCGACTACTTCCGCCTAATATTTCACGTGCATAAACATCATGAAATTCAGCACGTGACGATTTAAAGCCTATTGTCGCAGAGTTCGCAATGTTATTACCAATTACATCCAGATCAGTGGAAGCGGCTTTCAGTCCGCTTAAGCCAGTATTAAACGACATATTGCGCTCCTTTATTCATTAATTCCGTCAAGGATGCATAATGAATCTTTCAAGAACCATAAATCTTTTATGATTCATGTTATGCGCACTCTCCTTAGCACCAATCCTAACGGGTCAGCCAAGCTGTTCCAATTTTCTTCCAGACAATTGGCAATCTTTTAAATAACCAGTGAATAAAAATGGATAAATATTTTTTTATTTCTCAAACTAACAGATTATCACCACATAATTTTTTTATAAGCTTTACCTAACGATATAGCGATACCCAAAATTCAAAATCAAATTCTGTGACAAAAAAATCAGACATTAATAATATTTAAAGTATACGTTTAACATCACTTAATTTAACAGAGCCAACGCCCGCTAAATTTAGTGTTAAGTCATTGAACGTACCAAGGGTTACGCTATCCACATTCGTACTCATCATTGTTGATAAAGCCACGCCTTGATTATCTAATACCCCTGACGCTCGAAAACTGTATACGCCGGTAGGCATGGCCTGACCATTACTGTCTTTACCATCCCATTTAAAATCTACAGCACCTGCAGGCTGTAAACCTAAATCAATCTGCCTGACCAGTACACCTGAGCTATTAAATACATCCACTCTTACCGGACTGGATGCAGGCAAGTCAACCACACCTTGTACTTCACTTCCCGCATTAAGTTGTGTGCGAGATGTCTGAACTAAAACAGAACGACCGACCAACGCTGACGCTTGTAATGCCTGACTCGACGTAAATGCTGAAGACATACTTGTCACAGTTTGATTTAAATTGGTAATCCCTTCTACCGTACTAAATTGTGCCAACTGTGCGATAAATTCTTCATTTTTTTGAGGGTTTAACGGATCCTGATTTTTTAATTGTTCAATCATCAGCTTTAAAAATTGATCCTGACCCAGTTCCTGATTGCCTTTCGCGGAAGAGGGCTCCTCTAGCGTATACTTATCTACAACAGCATTTGCTGTCGTATTTGGGGTCTGATTAATTGTACTCATGAGAGCACCTCGCTCACCTTAGTGCTAACCACAAAACTATCAGCCATATTACTGACCCAATGTCAGTACCTTTTGCAACATCGTTTTTGCTGTATTCATAATCTCAACATTCACTTGAAATGAACGGGAAGCTGAAATCATATCCGTCATTTCCTCAACAACATTGATGTTCGGGTAATACACATATCCCTTTTCATCGGCCATCGGATGATCAGGTTCGTAACGTGCCTGAGGTGTTGCATTATCTTCAACTATCGCTTGCACCATCACCCCTCTTCCCTGCTCCTGATACACAGTACTTTCATCACTAAAAACAGAGTCCTGCCAAAAAGGATCTTCGTTAACGCGGGTTTCCATCACTTTAAAAAATGGCTTTCGTCCTTTATACACCTCATTGATACTACTACTGGCAGTTTCTGCGTTAGCAACATTACTGGCAACCGTATTTAAACGTACCGACTGCGCTGACATACCACTTCCTGATATATTGAAAATATTGGTCAAAGACATAATTAATTACCCTTAATCGCAGTTTTTAATGACTTAAAACTACCATTTAAAAACTCAAAGCCGGCCTGAAAATCCATTGCATTACGGGCAAAGAGTGAGTGCTCCTGTTGGGTATCCACTGTATTGCCATCAATCGCAGGTTGAATCGGCGTACGATAAAGCACTTCAGGTCCACTGTATTCTGTAGGCGCCGTTTGTATATGTTGTTCATTGGTAACATTAAGCGGCAATTGATTGCCCCTAGGTGTATTATCAACAGCTTGTTTTAGTGCTTGCTTAAAATCAATATCCCTAGCCTTAAACCCAGGGGTATCAGCATTGGCAAAGTTATTAGCAATAATTTCTGCTCTTGCGGCTCTAACTTGCAGTGCATAAGGATGCACGCCTAACGCATTATCAAAACTGATGGCCATAAAAACTCCCTTGCCAAATAAACCGAGTAGTTTTCTACTTAGCTTTAAGGCAAAGCCCATGCCATTAAAATTTTTACATAATTTTCAGTAAGTTAAGTAAGACCAACAAAACCAACACCCAGGAGACGGCAATCAATTTCCTTTCTCTTGAGACGTAAACTTACCGCTTAAATGGTTCTGGTTTATTTGAGGAAGGCTTAATCGAAGAAGTAGTGGGTCTTGTTGTAGAGGAAGATGTACTGGTTGGTTTTCGCGTTGGTACAGATGCTGTTGCCGAACCTGTTGCTCTTGGCATTCTCGTTTCAGGTGTGGATGGTTTTGCCCGACTCGTTGATTTGCCTGCACGAGCAAATACATCCGCATTATTAGGTTTTGCCATGTACATTATACCAGGTCGACACTGAACCATTTCATATAAGTCAGATAAACCATTTAATGCTTCAGATGCACCTAAAAATAAAAAACCACCTGGTTTAAGTGTCTTATAAATTCGGCTTAGAATATCTAACTTCAGTTCTGCAGAGAAATAGATTAATACATTGCGGCAAAAAACAATATCAAATTTACCTAAACTAGCATAACTTTCTTGCAGGTTAATAATACGAAATTCAACACGCTGTTTTATGTGGGGTTTAACCACCCAGCGCTTTCCTTGTAAGGCCGTAAAGTAACGCTGTAAACGTTCATCCGATAGTCCCCTGCCTAACGCAAGAGAATCATATTCTCCAGCCATCGCTTCAGCCATGACTTTACTAGACAAATCAGTTGCAACAATTTTAACATCACCTTTTAACATGCCTAGATTATTTCGTTCAAACTCATCAATCGCCATTGCAATCGAGTAAGGCTCTTGTCCAGTAGAGCAGGCGGCGGACCAAATGCGAATATTTTGCTGACGCCTTTCTTTTACTAGTTCAGGTAAAATTCTGTTTTTTAAAACATCATAAGGATAATTATCCCGAAACCATAATGTCTCATTTGTCGTCATCGCATCTATAACTTTACCACGCAAGTCACCACGAGGATTTTTTTCTATCTGAGACACCAACTCCGTGAGAGAATTAATATTGTTTTCCGCTAGAATTTTTCTTAAACGGCTTTTGACTAAGTACTCCTTATTTTTACCTAAAACAATACCACTGCTTTTCTCCAAAAAAAGACTAAAGACTTCAAAGTCATTGGTTGGGACTGTTCGCTTCGGTTGAGAACCAAATTCGGCCACAGAAATTACCCCATATCGATGCTAACCTGTAATTAACCCGTTAGTATTTGGATTCGTTCCATTACAGCACCCGCTAATAAATCGGGGTTAAACTTAGCAATAAAATCATTTGCTCCTACTTTTTCCACCATCGCTTTATTGAAAACGCCACTCAATGATGTATGAAGCACAATATGCATATCATTAATCCGTGGATCATTTCTAATCGCAGATGTTAGTGTGTAGCCATCCATTTCAGGCATTTCTATATCAGAGACAATCATAAGGAGTTCATCCTTAGGACTAACCCCATGCTCAATCAACTCCATAAGGTATTCTAAGGCTTCACGACCATCATTTTTGGCCACTACCTCAATACCTAATGACTCAATACAGCGCTGTACTTGTTTACGCGCGATTGCTGAGTCATCAACAATTAATATCTTCTTATTCGCTAAGTCATCGGTTGGTTCATGACGAACAACATCCTCTGAAAGCTCTTCATTCATCGGAGAAACTTCTGCAAGGATCTTTTCAACATCTATGATTTCAACCAGTTTATCATCCACTTTGGTTACAGCAGTTAGGTAATGATCTCGTCCTGTGCCTTTGGGCGGTGGATGTATTTCTTCCCAATTCATATTGACAATTCTGTCGACCATCCGTACTAAAAAACCCTGAACTTTCATGTTGTATTCAGTAATGATTACAAAACAATTCTCTACATCATCCAGAGCACTTCGACCTGTAGCCATATTCATATCCAATATGGGGATGGTACCTCCCCTGATATTGGCAACACCTCTTACAATAGGGCTGCTTTTCGGCATAATGGTCATCTTAGGACATTGCAACACTTCCTTAACTTTAAATACATTTATTCCATAGAGCTGGCCACCATTGAGCCTGAATAACAGTAATTCAAGTCGGTTCTGTCCTACCAGTTGAGTTCGCTGGTTAACACTGTCTAATACACCAGCCATGAAGCCACTCCTACATGATTAACAAACACTTTAAACCTAAAACCGGCATAACAGTTGCTTTTTAAAGTGATAAACCGCTGTATACCAACTAATTTCACTAAGGCCTATTGCTGCTTATGAACTATACAAATAGCATAGGACAATTTAGTCACCCACGTCAGTATTTTGCATTAGGCTGGCTGCTCTGCCTGTTTTCAGTTGTTAGTGTTGCCAGTCCTCTCAATGACCAAGTGCATCAAGCAGCCCATCAATATCTCCTGAACAAACTCCAACCGCTGCTAACACAATCATCTTCAATAACGTATAAAATTCGTATAAACCCCTTAGATGATCGTTTAAGGCTGCCATTATGCCAAGCCCCATTACAAGTCAGCCGAAATAGACACAGTAAGTCTTTTGGGCGCATAACATTGGCCATTGACTGTCCTAGTAGCTGGCAAGTTTTTGTCACATCAGAGGTGAGTATTTTCCGGCAAGTACTTGCCAGCAAACGCACAATTCCAAATAAACGACGAATAACTGACGCTGATTTAATGTGGCAAACAGTTGATGTCAGCCGATTACGAAATGGGTACTTCACTGAGCAGGAGCTGGTGATCGGTAAAGTTGCCACAAGGACAATTACCATCGGACAAATTATTAGTCGTCAGCATATTGACACAGCCACGGTTATCACTAAAGGCACAAAAGTTGCGATAGTCGCTTCAACAGATCATTTTGCCGTACGGTCATTTGGTACAGCACTCACAAATGGTAAACCAGGTGAACGGATTAAAGTGCGCAATGCCAGGAGCCAAAGGGTTATAGAAGGCATCGTCAAGGATAAAAACACAGTGCAGGTTCTCTTCTGAGAATTTTTGCCAAATGTCTATTAAAGTAATTTTAATGATGGCCGCTAATATTCATAGTGAGTGGTCATTCTAAGGGTAAGGTAGTCATCATGGTTAATGATATCAATGGTCCCAATACGTCTTCATCAGACCTCATAAGCTCCCAAAAGCGAGCTCAGCAGCGGTCTGAAAACAAGTCTTTAGAGCAGTCTGCCAACCCGCCGGCTGTTGAGCAAAGTTCTGCAGAGAAAAAGCCTGTTTCTGTTGAACTGAGTCAACAAGCGCAGGACTTAAAGAAATTGCAAGCGCAAGTTTCTCAGCAGGATGGTGTTGACTCAGAGCGTGTTCAGCAAATTAAAGCAGATATTGCCGCTGGACGTTACCAGGTTAATGCAGAGCAACTAGCGAATAAGCTTTTAGACTTCGAAGGCTTTTAAACTCACTACTTGAGCTAGATCTCTACCACTGGAATGACCATTATGCCCACTACTACCTCACTTAAACAATTTGAAGCATTGTTGCTTGCTGACCTGCAGCTTCTTGAGCATTTAATCACCACACTCAAGGCTGAGCGTCAATCGCTAAAAGAGCGCGACTATGCCAGCCTTGAAACACTCATTAGCCGCAAGCAATCTTACCTGACATCTATTAGCCAAAATGCTAATCAGCGCTCCAAACTATTTGCCTCACTTGGTTTAATTCCTGATACAACAGGTTTTAAACAGTTACTTACTCTCTGTGACCAAGCTCAAAAAGAGCACTTTGAGTCACTTTGGCATTCTTTGCAAAAAAAGTTACAAGAAAGTAAACGTTGTAATGAAACCAACCACCGTATTATTAACCGTACTCAACTGGTCGTAGAACGCTTTCTCCGCATTTATCGAGGACAACCCTTAGCGCCAAAAGCCCTCTATGCCAAGCAAGGCCAGCCTATTAGTGATGCGACTGGCCGGCTAATCGGTACGGCTTAACTCCTCACCAAAGATCATAATGACAGATTCTCTAGAGCTGACCCACCAAGTCAGACTCTAGCTACTCCCTTTAGCCTAACGTCCCTTTAGCCTAGCTGTTACTACTGAACATGAAAGGTATATACTTATAGTGGATGCTGAAAGATAAGGTAGGCAGTTTATTAGCGATATAAAAAAGCAATATTTGTTTGGTTTACTTTAAAACGTATTTTAATAATAAAAAATTTTCAGGGATGTAGGCTGCATGATCAGTTTTTCAGATTGGGATTCAAGCGAGAAGTATCAAATCCTACAGACACCACAGGAAATTTATCGCCAGTTACTTGCAATCTATGAAAGCAAGAAAAAAGTACACCTTGATTTTCCTTCAGAAAATAGCTCATTTTCCGCAACAATCAGTGCTATCGATCATGAAACCTGTCACTTTACCTTATCAAACATCACTCCCCCACGGGGTGAAAGCCTGATAAAAAATAATATGACATTTAACTTAAAGTGTACGTACCATGGTATTGAAGTTATTTGTCCTCACCTGTCAACCTTGCCCTCCTCGCTTATGCCAGCGACAACAGCACAGGATTTTCTTATTCCATTTCCTGAGAAAATACGTTATTTGCAACGACGAAATGCTTATCGAGCCGTTATTCCTGCTCATACATTTATTAGAGTTACCCTTATTACTCAAAAACCTGAACCAGTCTTATTAAGTGGTCAGTTACTGGATTTATCGATAACCGGCTGCCAACTACAACTGTTACCTCCTCCATCAGGTCAACCAACACTTACCGTTGGTGATATACTTGACCATGTGCAATTTATCACCCCAACAGATCATTCTATTGACTGTCAGGGAGAAATCAGACAAATACATACTTCAAAACAACAACACATTAATATCGGTATAAAGTTCTTGCAATTATCAGGTATTAACCAACGCTATCTGCAATTATATGTGAATCTACTTCAACGCGTGGCTAACCGTGATGACGCAACCGATCCAGACGCTTAACATCTGCAGGTACATCTACATCCCATAGCTCAGTGAGCAAATGATAAGACACTTGTTGATTGTTTAACTGAGTAATGGTTTCATTAAAAAGTTGAGGTGTACTCCATGGCATATTAAGAAAAAGTGCTTGAATAAATCGGCTTAAACCAATTAAAACATAGCCACCATCTTCTGCAGGGCCAATCACTACGTCATTCTTTTTAGTCAGTGCAGTAAATGCCTGTAAAATATAATCTGCTGTTAGTACAGGACAATCACTGCCAATAATCACAATCTGATCAGCCCATGCAAAATTTGACTTAAATGCATTTGCCAGTCGTTCACCTAAGTTATCTCCCTGCTGTAAACATACCGGCCATTGTCCAAAAAAATAATCACTCATTACATCAGGTTTAACTATAGGCTCTGCCAGACACAGTTGAATATTAAGTGAAGCCGGCAATTGCTGCATGATCGCCAGTGTTCTATCAAGTAACCTTTGGTGGACCGATAATGCCCCTTGCTCACCTAACGCAGGAATGAGTCGTGTTTTAACAGCGCCGGCTTGAGGTGGTTTGGCAAATAAAATAACCAACTGTTGCATAACTTTTAATGGTCATTTTTATTGACAATATTCTTTTTTGACGCATAACCGCTGTTTTTCATGTAATGACTGTCTCCCATGTAATATTTACGCCAGAGTTTTTCTGGTGCCATACCAAAATAAAAACACCCCCGAATCCACCACATTAATAATATAGTGCGAAAAATACCATTCTGTTCCCAGCGACGACTGGACGTTATTACAGCTACAGAAATACAAATTGGCTTTCCTTGCTGTCGTAAACGACGACATAAATCAATATCCTCCATAAGAGGAATGGCTAAAAAGCCTCCTATTGCTTCAAAATGTTCGCGCTTAACAAAAATGGCTTGGTCCCCCGTTGCAATCCCTGTTATCTGAGAGCGCTTATTCATCATGTAAGCAATACAGTGAAATAACCAATGCGAACCAGAAAAGCTGACGTCAAAACGCCCCCAATGGCTATCACTTTTATCAAAGGCCTGCTCAATAAGTTCATCCGCCTGATCCGGTAAAAGCGTATCTGCATGCAAAAACAGTAATACTTCACCTGTCGCCAGCTCAGCACCATATTGCATCTGCCTTGCCCGACCAATAGCACAAGAAGCTAAACAGTCAACCATCGTTCTTGCAACATCAGCGGTTTGATCATTACTCCCTCCATCAACCAAAATGACTTCATGCCCTCTATCCCGTAAGGGCTGTAATGTCGTCAAAAAAAATTGAATCCCTTTGGCTTCGTTTAATGTAGGTACAATAATTGAAAGCTTCACTGGTACATGCTCACTCACTTTTCCTTGCAAAAGTCATATTTTTACTTTGCCTCAACAAAGTTGAATAGCCTTCAGCGCCAAAAACCTAAGAAATAGTTGTTATAGAGACCGAGCAGAAATGATAATAATTGCGTACTGACATAACTAAAAAAATAGTTTTTTGTCAATCATTAGAATACAACAAAGGTGTGTTACAGAATATTAAGTGAGAAGAGCGTCCCTGAGAGGAATCGAACCTCCGACCTAGCGCTTAGGAGGCGCTTGCTCTATCCTACTGAGCTACAGGGACTTTAGACGAGGCTCCAATGATACAAACTCGCCAGCTAAATGCAACTTTTCTTGCAATACAAAACGCCAGCAAACTATTCAGCCAGTGGGTAGTAGAACCACCCACAAGAAGGTGTACATATCTTATTTTTTAGGCATTGGCCCAACCCAGAGTGCAGGGTCAACTCGCGTTGTAAACCAATTCATCCGCCAATCTAAATGGGGTCCAGTTACCCGACCAGTAGCGCCTACTTTGGCAATGACATCCCCTTGTTTAACTTTTGTACCCACCTTAACCAACACTTTACTAAGGTGTAAAAAACTTGAAAAAACCCCATGACCATGATCAATGATCAGCGTTCCTCCCGAAAAGTATAAGTCAGGTTCTGCCAAAACAACGGTGCCTCCTGCAGGAGAGATTACTTTCGTGCCAACAGGTGCAGCAACATCAACACCAAAATGTGGACGACGAGGTTCCCCATTAAAAACTCGCTGGCTTCCATAAACACCACTAATACGTCCTGTCAGTGGCCAAATAAAGGGCGTTGCAAAATAGGGGTAATTACTTTCCACCGCCCTTGAATCTGCAACCAGTTTACTTTCTCTTCTTATTCGTTTAAGGAAGGACTCTGGAGGAGTTACCATTTTTTGAGGAACCCCTTTTATACGCTGGATATTATACTGACGTTTTTTTAACTTCAGTTTATGTGATTGTTGTTGGCCATCAGGGCTTATCACTGCAAACTGTTGATCTAGTGCAGCATCGCGTCCAAAACCAATAACAAAAAATCCACCATCATTAACTGAAATGGTTTTTCCTTTATATTTTACTTGACTTCCCAGAGATACTTTTCCTAGTAATAAGCTGCCCTGGGTTCTATCACCTTTTAGTGAAAGCAATTTGGCATGTGTTGCAGAAAGTGGCAAGAATAGCGACAATAGTAGAATACTTTTGAACAAGCCTGTAAGCCCGATACGCTGTTTAAGGCAACGCGGAAGTAACACAGAATCACTCATAATTTGACCGTCAAATAAGACACTAGTAGTTGAGTCAGAATGGTTAATAGCCCACTGTGGCACGGCACTTTTTATATTGCAACCGTCATTTTGATGAAGCTGCTCACAGTACTTTAGCTACACTAACTACTCAGTAGCATGCCATTTCAAACATCACATTTTGTTTGCTGTGGCTGTATCGTTCACAACATGATATAAACAGCCATTTCATTCAACACTTGCCAACTTTTTTTGCCACAGTGTTGTATAAACCGGCTATCAATTTTAATGAGGTTTGCTGAATCTGACATGGAAAAGTATGAAGAAGTGTTAATTGCGCTGAGGCGCATTATCCGTGCCATAGATTTGCATTCACGAAAGCTGAGCAAAGAGTCAGGATTAACGGGTCCTCAGTTGCTGATTATGCGTTCTATCAACAACTTAGGTGAAGTCACCATTGGTGAAGTTGCTCGTCATGTTAATCTCAGCCAGGCGACAGTCACCACAATCATGGATAGGTTAGAAAAGCGTGACTTAGCCTCTCGAAAGCGTAGTGTTAATGATAAACGCAAGGTATACACCTACTTAACTGAGAAAGGACAGGCCTTAATTTCAAAAGCGCCTAAACCTCTTCAGCAAGAATTCATTTACCAGTTTCAGCAATTACAAGACTGGGAACAATCACTATTAGTTTCCTCTGTTCAACGCATAGCCACAATGATGGATGCTGAGAAAATTGATGCAGCACCAATGTTAGAAGTAGGTGCCATTGAGGATACGTTCTCACCTAACAATAACCAATAATTCCAACGGCTACATGCAGCGGGTCAGTTGAACTACATGAAGCAAACTTTAGGTTTTAACCTAATGGTAATCCAGCATGATGATAAGTAATTTTATTGCCGTTATATGCCGTGTTTTTTCCTTAGAAAATAACAGAAAGCATACAATGGCAGCCCCCTTGCAGATAGGTATAACCTGCCTACTCTCAGGCATCCTGCTCTCAGGGTGTACACTTTGGCAAATCCAGCAGGCTGGGCCAGATCTGCAAGCACTCCATGCTCAAGCACAGCAGGGTGATGTAGACAGTCAGTTTAGGTTGGGCTTGCGCTTTTATCATGGACTGGAAGTTCCACACAATTATCCTGCTGCCTATGACTATTTTCGAAAAGCCGCTGAGCAAGGCCACCAACAAGCCCAGTATTTGCTGGGCACAGGTTATTACGAAGGTAAAGGTGTACCTAAACAGTCAGAAGAAGCCTGTCACTGGTTAGAGCCACTCGCTGAACAAGGTAATCTACAAGCGCAGTACATTGTGGGTATGATATTTTTAGAAGACAAATCAACAAATAAACTCGCTGATCCTGCTTGGGGGGCTTACTGGCTGTCAAAAGCAGCACTCGCAGGACACTCTGCAGCACAATATCAGTTGGGGTTATTACATTTAGCCGGTAAAGGGGTACCTAAACACCTAGGTGATGCCTATCACTGGTTAATGATGGCTCATCAGCAAAACCACCCACAGGCTAAACAGGCCTTGGCCTCTTTACAAAAACAACTAAAAGCAACACCTCAAGTACACCGTTATCAACATGCACTGAAAAACCAGGCCCATAAAGATTTTGCTGCAGTACAGTTTGTTCAGTTTAGACTAAAGCAGTTAGGTTACCCACTTAAACACGTGGATGGTATTTGGGGTAAACAAACACAACATGCTATAGATAAATACAGCAAGCAAAATCAGCTGTCTCTACCCGAAAAAATATCACCCCGTTTAATACAAGCACTAAGAGATAACCAACAGGCTTCACTACAACCAATGACGCAAGATAAATAGCCCATAAGTAGTTTATTGCTCACATCGTTTTAAGGTAAGGTAGCCCACGACAACTCTATTTACTGCAGTCAATAAACATAACACCGCAAAAATACTTGCAAGCATAGCGAAATACTTAGGAAGCATACAAAAAATCACAAAAAATAGAATTGTCTCGGTGCCTTCGGTCAGACCATTTAAATAAAAAAGCGACTTATGGGGAAAATGCGGATTGGTAAGCTGGTACTTTTTCGCAAGAACAGCAAATGCTAAAAAGCTCGCGCCCGTCCCCATAAAGCTAAATAGTAATAAAGACGCATACAGTGCATTATCATCTGGCCGAGCCAGTGCAAACCCAAAAACAACCCCTGCATAAAAAATAAAATCCAGCGTGATATCTAAAAAACTCCCACTATCTGTTTGGCAACTAAGGCGAGCCAATGCACCATCCAAACCATCAAGACAACGGTTCAATATGATAAAAACTAATGCTCCCCAATATTGCTCATAGGCTAATAATGGCAACGCCAACATACCCAATAAAAACCCAACTACTGTTACCTGATTCGCCGTACAGTAAGGAGCAATAATGTGAGCCGTTTTTTTTAATGGAGACTGCACCCAGCAAGAAGTCCACCGATCTAACATGAAGTTGACTCCTCATACGGAAGCTGTAATACCTGCACACAATGATCTGGAATATCAGCCATATCATGAGTCACTAACAACGTTGGTAATTGATAGAGCTCTGTATATGACCACACAAGCTGCCTAAACTGGCTACGTGTGTCTTGATCAAGTTTACTAAAAGGTTCATCTAAAAATAAAACTCGTGGCTGAGCTAATAATGTCCGTAACAAACTAATTCTAGCCCGCTGCCCACCTGATAGCGTGGCAGGATCACGATCAGCCAGAGTTTCCATTCCCACTTCAGCGAGAAGTGCTATCACCTGATTATGGCGTTCTTGACGATTTATTCCTTGGGGTAATGCAAAAGCTAAATTGCCCTTCACAGACAAATGCGGGAACAATAAATCATCTTGAAATAACATCCCAATCTTACGCTTCGCTAATGGTAAACATGTAAGATCTTGCTGATCTAATAATACTTTTCCCGAGAACTGAAACGGCTCAGGGATGATACCGCACAATGCACTCAGAAATGTCGACTTACCACATCCACTCTGCCCCATGAGTACTACAATCTCACCGGGCAATATGGTTAGATTTAATGACTGAATAATAGGCTCATGACCAAAGTACAACGATATAGACTGTAACTGAAGGATACCTTTCTTATTCATGAAATCCTTAAATCCGCATCATAGAAAAACGCCGGTAAATAAAATAGGGTATGAGAAATGCACAGCCATAAGTTGCCAGAGGAACAACAAGCAGGGCCAATGCAAAAACCCCCGTCACCCGATAATCAGCACCTTGAGCTAAACTTACGGCTTCAGTTGTCAATGTGCTTACACGCCCCGCGCCTGCAAACAAAGTTGGTAAATACTGAGCAACACTAACTGCAACCCCAACAGCGATTGCAAATAAAACAGGCCGTAGCAACATCGCTATTTTTATACGCCAATAGCTGTACTGAGGTCGTCCAGATAGCAAAACAGCCACGGTTAAATAACGCTTATCAAAGTGCTTAAAATAACCAACCAGTGCTAAACATATATAGGGGATGACATAAATCAGATGACTCCAAACAACACCACCCCAAGTGCCATCCAAATTCAAGCTGACTAGCAACCATTGAAAACCGAAGATAAAGCTGATTTGAGGTATCAATAAAGGTAGGTATAACCAACTCAATGCATAGCGTTGTTGTGCTTTTTTTGCTTCTAATAGCCCCAGCACTAAAAGTAAACCAATAACTGCTGAACCTAACGCCAAAAACCAGGTTGTTCCTAATAAAGTAAGCAATTTATCACTGTAACGAGACCATATCTTTAATGAGTACTCACTGGGAAGAATATCCGGGTAACGCCAACGCCAGCTTACGGCCCATAACACAATAGAAATTATCGCTGTTACCCACACACCCCACACTATCCACTGAGAGACATGACCTAGCCATTGCCAACCTAAGCGTAAACGATGACGCAAACCATTAGTTAACCATTGACTATCTTTACCTATTAATAGCCTTTCAAGCACTAGCCATCCCAACATTAATAATCCAGTTAACAGCAGCAAACAAATAGCACCAGCACTACCAAGTAATCGGTGCTCTAATTGTTCACTCCCAAACCACTGCATAATAGCCACTGCCATAGTTGGAGGTGTTGTTGGCCCCAGTATTTGCGCAATATCCACCACAGAAAATGAATAGGCAATCACGGCAATAATGGGTAAACGCATTTGTGGTAAAAGCTGAGGCCAAATTATTTTTAACCAGACATAAACCGGATGATAGCCTAGACTTTGACCCACTTTTAGTAACTGAGAAATATTTACCTGATTACAGGCTGACAGTGTCATTAGTATTAAAAAAGGCAGCTCTTTTAACCCTAAAGCAATACCTAATGTCACACCATAAGCATCATGCACTGTATGCCAGGTCGGAGGTGATGTTAATTCTTGAGTAAAAGATGCTAAAAAACGTGCATACCAGCCACTAGGCGTCACTAAAAACATCATACCTAACGCAAATGCAGCATGAGGAAATGCTAACATCGGAGATAAAAGGCTATGCCATATTTTCCAGTATGATGTTGAATAGAAAACAGAGAATATGGTTACAGTCAGCAGTAAGGCAATACTGGTAGCAAGACAACCACTAATGAGGGTTGCTACCACCATTGTAGAAAAACCAGGCTCTTGCCAGAGTATAATGTAATAATCAATATTCAGGTTGTGAAAACCTGCCACAGGAAAATAACCAAAGCTGGGCAGCACAGTTCCTACTACGCCAAGAATTACTGGCAACAAACACAATAACTGCGTTACCCTGTAACTGATCAGTGGTATAGACATAACCTATTCATTATTACTGCTGATAACGCACTAACCAAGCCTTTTCTAAAGCGTCTGTCCAACTATAATGAGGCTCAGGCAAAGGCTTGCCTTGTTGGTCAGGTGTTAGCATACCAGGTAACTTCTCAAAGCGAGCAAACATAGCTTGCTGATCTTCTGGTAGCCGGTCAATGGCCAACACCGTTGGATCTCCCCAAATTTCGGGATCCATTTTTTGACTTTGAGCCTCTGCTGACAACATAAAATTGATCACCACCTGAGCGGCTGCATTAGCTTTAGCATTAAAAGGAATCGCTAAAAAGTGTGTATTACCCAATGTACCGCCTTGATGAACATAGGATTTTACTGTATCTGGTAACAACCCGGCATGTATCGCATTTGTAGCTTCACTGGGGGTAAAGCTAAAACTGACATGTAACTCACCACTATCCAGCATTTGCCGCATTTGAGAGGAGTTTGTAGGAAATGCTTTACCTTGACGCCAACTGACAGGATGTAACGCATCAAGAAACGCCCAAAGTGGTGCAGTTACTTTTGCAAAATCCACTTCGCTCACTGGTTCTTGTAACGACTCAGGCGTTGATGTTAACTCTAAAAGTGCTTGCTTAAGAAACGTTGTTCCTAAAAAATGGGGAGGATTAGGGTAAGTAATACGCCCAGGATGTCGCTTTGCATAATCCAGTAGCGCCTTCATTGATGTAGGTGGTTGCTTCAACACACTACTATCATAGTAAAAAACCAAGTGAGCCATGCCCCAAGGCGCTTCCATAAAGTCCACAGGAATAGAAAAGTCTTTTATAACGGAAGGCTTAGACCTATCCACCCAATGATAATTAGGTAAAGTTTGCGTAAAGGGCCCATATAATAAATTATTATTTTTTAAAGTAGCAAAATTTTCACCATTCACCCATAATAAATCGATTTTTCCTTCGGTATTTCTTCCTGCTGTTTTTTCAATCAGCAAGCGACTAACAACCTGGCTAATATCATCGACTTTAACGTGCTTCAGTGTTATTCCATACTGTCGTTTTACCTGTTGCCCCACCCAAAAAATATAGCGATTAACTTCATGGCTCCCACCCCAGGCATTAAAATACACTACCTGTTTATTTGCATTTTTAACGGTATTATTCCAGCGTGATTGTTGCTGTTGTTGTGCAATAACATTATGAGCAGTAAAAAATAATAAAAAAACAACTAAGTGATTAACACCCCTCAACAAATACATCATTTATTATTTTCTCCCTTATTATGAGTCTATTAAAGCTATACCCACAGGCTATTGAAAAGCAACGTTTTAGTTTAACATTGCTCTACAGACCGTATTCTTTAATGAAAAATTTCACAAATAAATACCAAACGTAAAAAAGGCCCATATAGGGCCTTTTTATCACACTAAACATATTATCTTGATTATCAAATCATATATTTAATCATTCAACGAGTTCCGACATTATCAACCCCTTAGAACGCTTCCTTTATTTACTATTTACGAACTATGGGGTTTTTAACATCAAACTCCTCATGCAGTGACTTTAATAAGCCAAAGCACATCATAAATAAGACTATCGCAAACGGCAGACCGGTTGTGATAGATGCAGTTTGTAAGGCTGTTAACCCTCCACCGAGTAACAGCACTGCAGCAACAACACCTTCTGTAGTCGCCCAGAAAACCCTTTGCGCAACAGGAGGATTCAAATTCCCACCAGAAGTAATGATATCTATCACTAGCGAACCTGAGTCTGAAGACGTTACAAAGAAAATAACAATCAAAAAGACAGCTAACACTGTGGTAATACTGGCTAGAGGGAACCCTTCAAGCAATACAAATAACGAAGTAGAGAGATCTGCTTTTACTGCTGTTTCGATATTTGCTAAACCAAATAGCTCATTATGTATTGCGGAACCACCAAAGACACTGATCCAAAGAAAAGTAAGCAAGCTAGGCACTAACAACACACCAAAGACAAACTGGCGTATCGTACGTCCATAAGAAATGCGGGCAATAAACATTCCTACAAAAGGAGACCAGGCAATCCACCATGCCCAATAGAATACGGTCCAGCTACTTTGCCATTGCGAGTTTTGTTGGTAAGTCTCAGTCCAGGAGCTAAGCATCAACAAGTTCTGCATATAGTGGCCCATATTCTGTACAAAACCACTCAGCACAAACAGTGTAGGGCCTACAATGATGACAAATAACAACATGCCAGCCGCAGCCCATAAGTTGATTTCACTTAAACGTTTAATACCTTTATCAAGCCCTTTTACCACCGAAATTGTGGCTAATAAGGTAATCCCGGCAATCAATGCCAGCTTAACCCCTGTAGTAGCTTCAATATCAAACAAAAACTCCAAGCCTGCAGCAACTTGGTTAACACCTAACCCGAGTGAGGTTGCAACACCAAACATTGTGGCAATTACCGCCAGCACATCTATTGCGTGGCCAATAGGACCATGTATTTTTTCGCCAATGAGGGGATAAAAAGCTGAGCGAATGGTCAATGGCAACTTTTTGTTAAACGTAAAATACGCTAATGATAAGCCAACCACGGCATAAACACCCCAAGCGTGGAATCCCCAGTGAAGAAAGGTGATGTCCATGGCGTTTTTCGCAGCATTGACTGTATGCCCCTCACCCACGGGTGGCGAAGCATAGTGATAGATGGGTTCTGCAACACTCCAAAATACGAGTCCAATCCCCATCCCCGCACTGAACAGCATGGCAAACCAGCCTGGAAAAGAATACTTGGGTTTTGCCTGTGCACCACCTAGGCGAACATAACCAAATCGACTAAAGGCTAAATACAGCGCAAAAACCAAGAATACTTGAACCAGTAGTATAAATAACCAACCAAAATTGTCGGTAATTAATGATTTAGTATGACTGAATAACTCACTGGCTTGCTCCAGGTTAGTCAGTGATAAAAAGACAAAAGCTAAGATTGCTATCGCAGAAAACCCAAACACTTGTGGGTGTACATCAATCTCTAGAAAATCTCTTAAAGATGAAGGTTTATGACCTACATGTCGATCACTCACATGAAACTCCTCTTTTACCCAACAGAATGAACTTGTCGAGCAATCATCAAATACTGCTCAAAAAGCAAGCATACATTAACACACCTAATATTTAGAATTCAAAATTAGTTAACAATGGCGGCTAATGCTATTTAGTTACACAAGCTTTGACAATATGCTAATAATTGTATTCCTTTACAACAAATCCTAATAAAAAACTGCAAAGTCAACCGTTAGCTGAGCTTTCCATCCTCACACACTAATAAACAGCCTGTATTAATAATTTACTGAAAACTCAATATTCTCAACAAATCAATTAGAGCTCTAATAGTTAATCACCCTTGAGCGATATAAACACTTAGAGATAGTCAGAAATTGAAGGTAAAAATAGCACCTAAGCGTTCAGTCAACACAACCCTGTGCAACGATAAATTCATAGTGGCACTATGACATTCACACTCACTTTTTAAGCTACGCTTTAAGACGATGGAGATTTCACCTTAGCTGCATCATGTAACATGATGGTCTGTAAAGTTGATTAGCAGGATCTAACACCTTGTGGTTAATGGAATAGCTTAATTCTCATGTCTTCACACCTACTCACACTCACCCATATCAATAAATCATTTGCTGAACATCACCAGCAACATCCTTTACTCAAAGATTTATCCATCAGTGTGAATCAAGGTGAAGTCATTGCACTGATAGGGGCCAGTGGCTCAGGCAAAAGTACCTTACTCAATATCATTGCAGGTATTGAGTTACCTGATACAGGACGTGTCACCGTAGAACACACTGTATTAAATCAACTTCCTGAGGCAGGTAGGACTCGTTTTCGTCGCCAACAAGTGGGCTTTATCTTTCAGTTTTTCAATCTGCTACCCACACTCTCAGTCAGCGAAAATATCCTGCTTCCACTGCAGTTAAATCAGTTAACCATCGACCAGGCTTTTTTTGATTTATTAGTTAGCAGCACCCTGATTGAGCAACTCTTGGACCGATATCCAGATGATTTATCAGGTGGTGAACAGCAACGGGTAGCACTTTGCCGCGCATTGATTCACCGGCCACGCTTAGTGTTAGCCGATGAGCCCACAGGAAGTTTAGATAATGAAACCGCTGACCAGGTCTTTACCCTGTTACTTAATATTGCTCATCAGGAGCAGCAAACGCTTATCATCGCAACCCATAACCTACAGCTAGCAAACCAGACTGATCGTGTATGTCGCCTGGCTTCAGGCAAAATCACCGAGCAAGCACTGCTGTGAGTCGTCACTATTTATTGTTAAAGGCTATTAGCCTGGGGCACTTTTACCAGCACCCTTGGCAACTCATATTGATGTGGGCTGGGCTAACAGCCAGTGTAACGGTGGTGGTTGCTATTTATCTTGCAAGCTATAGTGCACATCAAAACTTCATTAGTGCCAGCAACCTGTTTATTGGCAAAGCAACGCACCAAATTCGCGGACAACCCGTGGTTGATGAGCAACTCTACGTTGAGCTTAAACAACGCTTCAATGTGCCCGCAACGCCCCAGCTACAAGCAACGGTGTGGGATAATGCCAAGCGTCAAAGCTATCAGCTCCTGGCGACAGATTTACTTATTGATGATGCAATAACCTCAACATTAGGATTATCGCTAACAGCACTTAACATACCTTTAACGCAGTTTATTTTTTCAAGTATGCCACCTAACGCATTACTTTTTTCATCAGAGTCAACGCTCTCGACCAGTCTACAAGCATCTTCACAACCGTTTATTTATCAAAACTCGCCCTTTCACTTAAACGTCACTCACTTACATCCAAATCAGCCTCAACACAATCCAGGCACATTAGGCGTTGACCTTCTGCTAGTGGATATTGGAAATGGGCAACAAGTACTTAATATGCAAGGCCAGCTCACAGCCATCAATTTGGTACTCACTCATGATAAACAAATAGACTTGGTCAAAGACTGGCTTCCCAAACCCTATGCCTTAGTTCCAGTCAATGACGAACGGCAGGCTCTGGATAATCTGGCTAATGCGTTTCATTTAAATCTCCATGCACTCAGCCTTCTTGCGTTCATTATTGGCCTATTTCTGATGTTTAATGCGTTACGCTTTAGCTTACAGCAGAGAGAGCGGCTCATATCACAGTTGAGGAGCTTAGGCATTCCTAGCAAAACAATTCAAGTTCACTTACTTTGTGAAGTCTTCTTGATTGCAAGTATTGCCAGCGCTGCAGGTCTTTTACTAGGCTGGCTATTGGCTAACCCACTGCTGATCATGATTACCCAGTCTATTAATCAGTTTTACTACGCACTTTCTCACACTCAACTTCAGTACTCACCCATTCAGCTTTTACTGTGTTGGGCTTCAACAGTATTCATTGCAGTTGGCTGTAGCGGGTGGTCAATCACTCATATTGCCAAACGCCCTCCTCTGCAGTTAGTACGAACAAGTCACCAGCTCGCCCATATTCATCAACACTTATTTCCTTACTGGCAGCGTATTGCTACCACATGCCTAGTCGTTACCATTAGTATGATTTTGCTGCCCACTGGCATTATCGGTGGATTTATAGCCACGGCTACAGGGCTGCTTGGTTTTGCATTGTGCCTTCCACAATTAGTCACAGCGATCAGCAAATTTAATCGCTCCTCCAAAACTTCCAACCAGCCTATTTTTTTCAAAATGCTGCTGCGTGATAGCCAGCGTCAGTTACACCATACGGCTTATGCTTTGATGGCACTTTTAATCGCAATATCTGCCAGCGGTGGTATCAACCTAATGGTTTCAAGCTTTCATAATGCGTTTCAACACTGGCTACAACAACGTGTTAGCGCCGATTTATACATCCGCCTAGCAGAGCACAGCCAGCCATCCACAGGACTACAAGCGCTTTATGAGCAGTTAGCTTCGAATAAACAAGTCGCTAGCCAGAGTACTTATATGAGTCAGCAAATACTTTGGCGAAATGAGCAGGTTAAAATCCAAAGTGGTCAGTGGAGTCAAAAGACTCAGGACAGCATGCAGTTTCTAAAACGGCCTTCTAAGTTAGTCTGGCATGATGTTATAGCAAAAAACCATATTTTAATTAATGAGCCGCTTGCCAGACGGCACCAGCTAACGTGGGGGGATGAAATCAAGCTGGACTGGGCGGGACATACAGCAATATTCACCATCGCGGGTGTTTTTTATGATTATGGCAGTCCACAAGGTCAACTGTGGATGCAGCCTTTTGACTACCAACGTTTTTTCGCTAAAACCAAAACAAAAGGAATTGCTCTATACCTACGAGCAGATACCAATATTGACACATTTATACAAACCATAAATAAACAATGGCCACAACATACCTTTGTCATAACCCATCAACAGCAAATCATTGAGCGTGCTACACATATTTTCAAGCAAACATTTGTCATCACAGATGTGCTTAATGGCATCGCGTTAGGTATTGCCTTATGCGCTATTACAGCAGCGTTAATGGCAACGCAATTAGCCAGATTGCCAGAAATGCGCTTACTGCATGCTTTAGGCTGCAATGGCTGGCTGAGAGCAGGCTTATTAATGGGCCAACCTATTTTCCTTGGTATAGTGACAGGTTTGTTTGCAATTCCTGCCACCCTGCTTCAAGGGTGGCTACTAACAGAGGTAGTTAATGTTAGATCGTTTGGCTGGAGTATTCCTCTCACCCCCAACCTTCTCTTAATAGGCCAAATTTTAGGCTTATCACTCGTAGCAGCTGTACTTGGAAGTCTTTACCCTACTTGGAAAACACTCCACACACCGGCAAGACAAGCTGGTTGGGAGTAGAGCCGTGAGGTGGCTAACTGCTAATAGCAAACGGCTTTTCACACCCAATGTGTTAGCTTCAGCTGTATTACTAACGATAATGTGTTTGCTACTTTATGGGTGCCAGCAGGAGTCTACTCAAAATCATCCTGCTCCCACATTAAGTGTGCAGGATTTACTGCAAACAAGCTCAAACACCTTGAGTGTTTTTTATCCAAAAATTACCTCACCAATCCCTCTTGAGTGGCCAGCCGATCACTATACTCACCCTGACTACCAGTCTGAGTGGTGGTATTTCACTGGACACATGACATCAAGCTCTAACAGTACCGCTGGAATATCATCTAAACCACTATCGTTAGGCTTTCAGTTTACTCTCTTTCGTAAGCGTGCTTTACCGCCTATTAATAACTCTGTAGTAAACAATGGATGGCAAATACCACAGATTTATATGGGACATCTTGCTATCTCTCATCATCAAGCAAATACCCACCGAGCAGCACAACGCTTTAGTCGGAAAGGCCCTGGACTCGCAGGGTTGAGCGATAACGCTGACTACTTGCATGTGCTGGACTGGCAAATTCAGCCGACGCCCAATAGCTGGTGGCCAGTTCGCATTAGTGCTCGCGATCAAAAGCAACAGATTGGCATAAACCTGCACCTATTCCCTCTCAAGCCAATTACGTTACAAGGCTCTTTAGGTTATAGCCAAAAAAGTAAGAACCCAGATAACGCATCCATGTATTACTCCTATACAAGGTTAAAAGCCTGGGGATCACTTTATTGGCAAAACCAAAATATTCCTGTTAAAGGGCAAGCATGGTTTGATCATGAATGGAGTAGCAGCTCACTGGATACAGACCAAGTTGGCTGGAACTGGTTTGCTTTACAGCTAAATAATAATTATGAACTCATGCTTTATCAGATAAGAGATAAACAAGGAGGCATTCGCTGGGCAGATATCGCACTGATTAATGAAAATGGTGTGCGTCTTCCTATAAAAAAATCTGATGTCATGATTAGTACACAGCAATACTGGACAAGTAGCAAAACGGGCAGACGATACCCTAGTCTATGGCGAATCAAGATTTCTCGCTATGCAATAGACCTAGCAGTAAAACCTACTATTAATGATCAAGAAGTGAGATTGGCCCTACATTACTGGGAAGGGTCCGTTATGCTGTCGGGATCACATAAAGGTAAAGGTTATGTAGAGCTTACGGGCTATTGAAGAAGAATTACCTTTCAACTGAAACAATGTGTATTACATTGCTTGTATATGAATCATTAACCCTTTAGCGTCTAAGTGGTGCATAAGCTGTTGTAGGTCATCATGGTTCAAGAATGCACCGAGTCTGACTTGCTGATCATGACAACATAACCAAACTTGACCTGTACTACCTGGCTTTGAAGGTTGTATTGCGGTAACAAGTGCCCACGCTCGGGATACTTGCACTGAATGCTCTAATCGATATCGCCCAGAATCAACACCGATAGTATCTCGATTAAAGTGAATATGCTGCCAACGACTCGCCTGTAGTGAGGTAATATAAAGGCCTATTCCTAATGCGGCTAACTCAAGTCCAACAAAGGGAACCACTAACCAGGCGCCTGACAAAACCAACACGACCGTCATCATCAAGCTGAACAATGCTACACAACCAAATAGCATAATATTTTGCTGCCAACTCATCGATTGGTTCGCTGTTAATGTCAGGGATGCCTCTTGGCCTCCTGACCTGGGATGCACTGCAACCATGGCGATTCTTCTGAAAAAAGTACTACTGAACTTTTATCCTCACTCATTCAAGCTTAGGCATACCACCGCAATTTTTACAAATGCCATATTTCGTCAGAATCAATCTTAACAATTCCTTTTTCTTTACCAGGGTATGTCGCTTTGTCAGTTTTTAATAATACACATTATTCGTTTTCAAGCTTATTCAAGGATTACAGTGATGAAACAACAACTGCTTGCTTCAGCATTTTGTCTATTAATTAACTTACCCATTTCTACTCTTCATGCAGACGAACCTGTCGCAGAAGTTGAAGATAAACTACTAATGAGTGGTTCAGGAATGGTTATAGGTGGATTGGCTGCAGGTCCTTTTGGTGTGGTGTTGGGTGCAGCAGCGGGTGACTTTATCAGTGAACGCCTGGCATTAGCGGATCAAGCCGAGCAAAATGCTCAAGCACTTTCAAAAGCTGAACAAGAGCTTCAATTATTACGTACTCAGATCAACCCAGATGAAACCATTACAATGCCAGAGGATGCAGAGTATCTACAACTGCCCGCCACGGATAAATTAGCAATTGATATTCATTTTTTTACTGGAAAAAATGATATACCACAGCAGGAAATTGATAAAATTGGCTACCTGATTAATACATTAAATGCTAACCCTCAACTTGACATCCAACTAGAAGGTTTTGCAGATATACGAGGGAAAGATGATCGCAATTATCAGTTATCACTGGCTCGGGTAAATGCAATCCACCAAATGCTTCTTGAATCAGGCATTGATGATCAACGCATAAATAGTATTGCCCATGGCGACAAAATGGCTCAAAATAGTTCAGCCAGTGACCAGCAGGCACTTGATAGAAAGGTAAGAGTCACTTTTTTTGTCAGTGATGAATGGTTAAATCAATAAGAGGGAAAATTATTTTCCCTCTTACTTCAAACCCCAAAAAATTCGGAAAAACTAGCATATACAGCTAATTAGGGAAGCAATGCTTTTGCTAAAATAATATTTACAATAACGACAACAAAATAAAAAGTCCCTTTCCGATCATAAGGCAATGCGGCAATAATAACGGATAAACCCGCTGCAAAGCCTAACATTAAACTCATTGATAGCGCATAAGATGATGATAAACTGCGCAAAATAGCCACATAACCTTGATCTGTTGTCACAGATACATTAATGAGCAATAACATCATTTGTGTTATCAGAGAGCAAATTAAAGTGTGAATTAGTTTCTTTTGATAAGCCCAATCAAAGTGATCAACACCATGATGAGAAGAACTAAATGAATTCATAGCTAACACCTCCTATTTTTCCTCTCCCTTAACGTATAAAAATAGCTCAGTTGTAATAAATCTTTTATACCCCTCATCCTCAAAAAGCATCGCAAAGGTGTTACTCTTACCAATAAAACGTTTAAAAAAACGACTAAAAAGACTTATTTAATAAGTATAAACAGCACTTTTCAGGCTTTTTACCTTGTCTATCTGTACATAAAAGCACTTGCGATACCTTCTATACTCAAGGCTATACTGAAGGCATATATAATTAACTCATCTTAAGTAGAGAAACGTTAAGAGCGGAATTAACTGATAAGGAACAGGTAATACTGTTAGCCTGTAGTTTACCTTAATTAATTAGTACAAACCATCCGATACCACTTCCCAACATATTTGTAACTATTTGATATAATTATGAATTTCAGCTAAAACATATCTTATATGATGAAAAATCATATTATTAATTTTAATTTAAACGTTTAGCTTAAAATTACCATCGGTTGTCCAATTTCTCTGGCTTTGTTTTCTCCCATTAAAATCTCAACCAGTCTCAAAGCAAACGTCATTGCTGTTCCTGGTCCTTGACTAGTGATCAGAAAATGATCATCATCCACCACGACAGGCATATCTGTAATCACTTGCTTAGCTTTAAGTTGTTGACAGAATGCAGGATGACATGTCGCTTTCGCATCAGTGATCAAGTCATGAGCAGAAAGTACAACTGCAGGTGCCGCACAAATGGCCGCAATCCAGCGTTCTGCCTTTTGCTGACATGTCAACATTGATGTTAAGGTTGGACAGTCCCGCAAGTGTTCTGCTCCAGGCATTCCTCCTGGTAATACAATCAAATCAAACGAGTAATCAACACACTCATCAATATGGCTATCTGCAACTAACTTCACTCCACGAGAAGCCTTAACCTGCAGCTCTCGGGTCAATTGACAACTCGCAACAGAAACATCAACTGCAGCACGACGTAGCACATCAATAACAGTGACAGCCTCAATTTCTTCCGTGCCATCAGCGATAGCAACTAAAGCCCGTTTGCTCATTCAGTGTTCCCCTTAGCCTTATCTACCTACAAATAAAATTAACCCTTAGCGTTACTTCCACTTAATTATAAACAACAAGTGACCATTTGCTCACACGAAAGACTATTCACATTAACTGTAATTTGACCTTAAAATCAGTGACATGGATCCGTAAGCCATACTCTACTTTAAAAAGGCTTTTATTGTTGTATGACTAAAAATCAACGTTTAGCGACTGGCTTAGGCCTAATGGCCGTTACTCTATGGGCAACGGTAGCCACTGCATTTAAATTGTCACTGGCATACTTTTCGCCACTTCAACTGGTATTCTTTTCATGCCTTAGCTGTATTATTTGTCTTTCCACTATACTCCTCATCCAACAAAAATGCTTACTCGTTGTTCAATTACTTAGACGACGCCCGCTGTATTACCTTTTGCTTGGTTCCTTAAACCCATTTGCTTATTATTTATTACTTTTTGCTGGGTACAGTTTACTACCCGCCCAGCAGGCTCAACCGATAAATTATACATGGGCCATCACATTAACTTTGCTGGCAGTTCCTTTTTTAAAACAACGTCTCTATCTTGCTGATGCAATTGCTATGATTGTTTGTTATTTGGGAGTTATTGTTATTTGTACTCAAGGTAGCCTTATTGACTTCAATAACACTAACCCGCTGGGGTTATGCTATATCTTAGTCAGCACACTTATCTGGTCACTTTACTGGATTATTAATACCAAGCAGACAGCAGACCCTATTGCTAACTTACTGGCCTGTTTTATAGGGAGTTTACCTTTAACCATCATCACCACCTTCAGTTTTGACCCCACATTTAATCTGACATGGCAAGGGATCGCTGGCACACTGTACATTGGTTTTTTTGAAATGGGGATTACCTATGTATTGTGGTTATTTGCACTTCGTTATGCCAAGCAAACAGCTAAAATCAGCAATTTAATTTTTCTTTCCCCATTTATGTCCCTGTATTTTATTGCCACGATACTCAATGAACCTATCCATAACTCGGTTTACAGTGGTCTCGCCCTCATTATTAGTGGAATATTAATCCAACAACGCTTTTCCAAACCACAGCGGTTATCTCAAGCCAAGTCATCAACCACCACATAGCATAATGCATACGCTTAGAGTAAAATTGGCTCTTTTTGATTAGCCGGAATAGCACGTGTGGTAACTGAATGACTAATCCTAAAGTTGGTTTTGTCAGCCTGGGTTGTCCCAAAGCCCTTGTTGACTCAGAGCGCATCCTGACGCAATTACGGACTGATGGGTATGATATTGTTCCTACCTATGAAGATGCTGATATTGTAGTCGTCAATACCTGTGGCTTTATTGATGAAGCAAAACAAGAATCACTTGATACCATAGGTGAAGCCATTAGTGAGAATGGTAAAGTCATTGTCACTGGCTGTATGGGCGTAGATGCAGAAACAATTCAACAAACACATCCTCAAGTGCTCAGTGTCTCTGGCCCACAGCAGTACGAGGCGGTTGTCAGTGCCGTGCATAACCACCTGCCACCACTGAAAGAGCATGACCCATATATCGACTTGATCCCTCCCCAAGGCATTAAACTAACACCTCGTCATTATGCCTATCTAAAAATTTCAGAGGGCTGTAACCACAGCTGTACTTTCTGCATTATTCCCTCAATGCGGGGCAAGCTGGATAGTCGTCCTATTGGCAATGTGCTTGATGAAGCAGAGCGTCTGGTCAACGCTGGTGTCAAAGAGCTTTTGGTCATTTCTCAAGATACCAGCGCCTATGGTGTTGATATCAAGTACCGTACTGGTTTCTGGCAAGGTCGCCCAGTTAAAACCAAAATGTACGACTTGTGTAGTGCACTGAGTGACATGGGTATATGGACAAGACTTCACTATGTATATCCCTATCCTCATGTAAATGACATTATCCCTCTAATGAGTGAAGGTAAGATACTGCCATACCTGGATATACCCTTCCAACATGCCCACCCTGATGTGCTCAAGCGCATGAAACGTCCTGCACATACTGAAAACACACTGAAACGTATCCAGCAATGGCGCACTGAATGCCCTAATATCACTTTACGCAGTACCTTTATTGTTGGTTTTCCTGGTGAAACTGAAGCGGAGTTTCAGTACCTTTTAGACTTTTTAGAAGAAGCTCAGTTAGATCGCGTGGGCTGTTTTAAATACTCACCTGTTGAAGGTGCTACCGCTAATAGTTTGCCAAATCCTATTAATACAAAACTTCAGCAGGAACGCTGGGAACTATTTATGGCTACCCAGCAAAAAATCAGTGCCAAAAAACTACAGCAAAAAATTGGACAAACACTCGATATTATTATTGATGATGTAGGTGATGATGGTGCGGTAGGTCGAAGCAAAGCTGATGCCCCCGAAATAGATGGCTGTGTGTATCTTGAAGGAGCCACAAACTTGCAGCCAGGAAGTATTATCCAGGCAAAAGTTATTGATGCTGATGAATATGACTTATGGGCTAAGCTTCTGCCCTAACATAGAAATTTAGCAGAGAATAGCTCAATAACTTCCTAAAACAAAAAAGGCAGCGTAAGCTGCCCTTTTTAATTATGTGTATCATAATACTCTTTACGTCGTACTATAAACTACCCAACATTTTCCAACGCTGCAGGAGCTGATTCTTCCTGCCCCATTTGGTACAAATAATCAACAATCGGTCCAGGCTGATAACCTAGCACTAACTTTTCCAAATGGTCCCGGAAAGCAGGTATATCACCCTCAACTAACTGTTTATTTAACGCTTTAAGAAAGCGTGTTAACTCAAGCCAGTTGTACTTGTGCTCATTTGCTTTCATTATCATTGAATGATCAGTAGGCGAGTTTTCATCGCCAATCAACAGCTCTTCATAAAGTTTCTCACCAGGACGTAAGCCTGTATAAACAACTTCAATATCCCCTTCGGGATTACTTTCAGACTTAACGGTTAATCCAGAAAGGTTGATCATTTTAACCGCTAAATCATTAATTTTAACGGGCTCCCCCATATCTAACACAAAGACCTCACCTCCAACACCCATGGCCCCGGCTTGGATAACCAACTGAGACGCTTCAGGAATCGTCATAAAATAACGAGTGATTTCTGGATGAGTGACAGTAATGGGTCCACCACTTGTTAATTGTTCTCTAAATCGGGGAATAACCGAGCCTGAGGATCCCAACACATTGCCAAAACGAACCATCGTAAAGCACGTCTGATTCTTGTAGGGTGTTTTATACAAGCTGTTATCGATTACATCACTTATCACTACCTGCTTTTCATCAGCAAGCGCTTGTAGCACCAGTTCAGCAGCCCTTTTAGTGGCCCCCATAATATTGGTTGGACGTACCGCTTTATCAGTCGAAATCAACACAAAGTGTTTAACTTGTCCTGCAATCGCTGCAAGTGCCGTATACGTTGTTCCCAATACATTATTACGAAAGCCTTCAACTGGATTATGCTCAACAATAGGCACATGTTTATAAGCAGCTGCATGATAAACGGTATCAACTTGATACCTAGACAAGACACTCATCAAACGGCAAATATCCAGCACAGAACCAAGCAAAGGCACAATAGACACTTGATCACTTACAACTATTTCATGACGTTTTAACTCATCATGAATCGCATATAAGTTAAACTCAGAGTGTTCATAAAGAATAAGGAGTTCAGGCTTTTGACTGATAATTTGTCGGCATAGCTCAGCACCAATTGATCCACCAGCCCCTGTCACCAAAACAACCTTTCCACGAATGCATCGTGCTAATAATGCTTTATCTGGCTTAACAACATCTCGCCCCAACACATCAGCTACTTCAACCTCACGAATATCCTGAACTTTTACTTTACCTTGTGCTAACTCTGTAACACTTGGAACGGTACGAACGTGCAAAGGATAACCTTGCAAATTCTCCAAAATTTGCTTTTTTTCAGCACGTTTTAAAGTAGGCATAGCCAGTAAAATTTCCTGAGCCCCCGTCTCATTAATCATCTGAATGATATGTTTAGGTGTATAAACTTTAAGCCCACCAATCATTCTGTTAGCAATAGACCGATCATCATCCACAAAAGCGACTGGCTGCAACTGACGCCCACGTTCTAATGCACCCAGCAACTCAAAGCCCGCCTGACCAGCGCCATAGATAGCAACTGGTGTCTTTTGTAACTTATACTTAGCGTCTTCAACCACAGTACTGTGCAAATAGGATCCTAACCAGGAACGAATAAGCCAGCGGAACCCACCAATAAACAGCAAGCTCAATGCCCAATAGTTCAAGATAACCGAGCGAGGAACAAACACTTCATCTTTTGCCCAAAATACAGCCAGTGCAAGAATCAAAGAAGAAAGTGTTACCGCTTTAAATATTGACAAGAAGGCATCACGTCCCATATACCGCAATACAGCACGGTAAAGCCCCATACGAATAAATACAGGCAAGGCGATAAAAGGTGCTGAAATAAAGATTATGTAATAATCCTGCTCAAATGGGTTGATTATTTGATCAGTACCCAAACGTATAAAATAAGCAAACCACAATGACGCCCAAACAAACATTACATCAAGGAATAATGCTGTAAGTCTTTTATGCCGCCTATTTAAACTTATCAGATATAGTTTAATATTCATTGAAAATCCACTTACCAAATCACTTAACGCATGCTCGAATATTGTCTATTCAACAGTAAAATAAAGTTTCATTAACCTTTTTATAGACAAATTGTAAAAATATTTTACAATTACTGGTCACACTAATTGATCAGACAAACTTCAACCAGATTTTAAGTATGCAATTACTCATCATTAGACTCTTCGATATTCTATTTGCAATTATAGGACTTAGCTTTTTAAGTCCAGTGTTCATTGTCATTGTCATTCTTGGCATCATTGATACAGGAAAGCCTATTTTTTACCAACAACGAGTAGGACAACACCGAAAACCCTTTACTTTAATCAAATTCAGAACAATGAAGCCAAATACTGCCTCTGTAGGTACTCACTTAGTTGATTCAAATGCAATCACACCGTTAGGCTCATTTTTGCGAAAAACAAAACTGGATGAATTGCCACAACTTATTAATGTATTACTAGGGACTATGAGTCTTGTAGGAGCAAGACCATGTTTGCCCAACCAATCTGACCTGATAAAAGTAAGAACTAAACATGGCGTTTATAATCATAAACCAGGGATTACTGGACTAGCACAAATCAATAATATTGATATGTCAACCCCAAAAAAACTGGCAAAAATTGACGCAACAATGCATAAAAACCTTAATATTTGCTACTATTTTTCACTTATCTTAAAAACAATAATAGGTCAAGGGGCTGGTGACGCAGCGCAACAGAAAAACAAAAAACAGTGATCTATTTTAGATAATAATTCGCTGTATTTACTAAAACCTCATCTACAGTATATGGTGGTTTCCATCCAAGTAACTCTTTTGTTTTACTAATATCTACACGTAAAGAGCCACATAATCTATGATAAATGTCACTTTTACCTAAAAGACTTGCAAATACCCTTAATACTTTATCAGGAATAGGTAATAAATATAGATTCACTCCTAATGCCTTTGACATTTTTGACAAAAGCTCAGTAGTTGACATATCTAGATCATCTGAAACTAAAAATATTTCATTAGCAGCCTTTGGATGATCCAAACATACTTTAATTAAATCAACCAAGTTATCTAATGCTACTAAACTGCGGGCATTATCCTTTATTAATCCCAAAGGAAGTGGAGTCTTTTTATATAAAATATTCATAAGTTTTAAAAAATTTCCTTTAACCCCTGGCCCATAAATCAATGGAGCACGAATAATAACTACATCTATACCAGTCTTCTGTGAAATCTTTAATAATTCCTTTTCAGCTTCATATTTTGAAACACTATAGGGGTCAGAAGGATGTGGATTATCTTCTGGAGTAAAATGACTCTTATAAATAGTTTCTTCTCCATTTACTTTTATTGAACTTATAAATATAAATCGCTTAATTCCTGCTTGTACTGCTTGTTGAGCTAAGTTTAAAGTACCTTCTACATTTATTTCATAATATTCTTGATAAGGGTCAGGATTATTATCATTCATTATATGTACACGTGCAGCAGTATGAATAATAACCTCTATTCCTCTCAATACATTCCTCCAATTAGTTTGTGAATCAATTTCACCGACTATAATACTATCCGCAAAACTCACATCATTAGGTATAGAATTTTCATGTCTAAAAACACTACGTACATAACAGCTGCTTGCCTCTAAATTACTACAAATATTTTTTCCTAAAAAGCCACTAGCACCTGTTACTAAAACTGAAGGATATTTTTTTTGAATCATGTTATGCACAACTCCTTATATATTCTGATATGCTTCTCTACAACAGAATTAATATCAAACTCTCGTTCAGCTAAATATCTTCCTTGTTTACCCATCTCATTTCTTGCACTATCGTTCAAAATCAGTTTAGTAATAGCATCAGCAAGAGCAACAGAATCTTTAACTGGTACTAATAGCCCAGTTATATTTTCTTCAATCGCATCACGACAACCAGGAACATTTGTAGTAATTACTGCACGCCCACATGCAGCAGCTTCAATCAAAACCTTAGGCAAACCCTCCCGGTATGATGGGAGTACCACAATATTTGCCATTGCAATCTCAGCTCTTATATCAGGTCGAAACCCTTTCCACTTAATCACCCCATCTTCACCCCACTCCTTAAGATCTTCTGCAGAAATTGAGCTAGGATTACCTATATCAGGATCACCAATGAGATAAAAATTAACTAGAAAACCTTTTTCAATTACTCTTCTAGCTGCATCTATAAACTCAATAACACCTTTATCTTTAAGCATACGTGATGCAAGTATTACTGTAGGTGTCCCTTCAGGCTCAGGAACAGGATAAAAACATTTCAAGTCAACGCCTGACCCACGAATAATAATAGTTTTATTATCATCCAATCCTATTAAGTCTTGGAGAACATAAAGATCATCTGAATTTTGAACAATTACACGTATATTTGGGTGTCCAAAAGCAAAATAATAACCAAGTGCAACAATTTTTTTCAAAACCAAAGTTTTAAATTCTACGTTAGTAAATATAAAACCAAGTCCAGAAACCGCAGCCACTACAGCAGGAATCCGTGTAACCCTAGCAGCAATGGCACCATACAAAACAGGCTTAATAGTAACTAAATGAACTAATTGAGGCCTAATCTCCCTAAACAATAAAAGAATAGCTACAAAAGTTTTTATTTCTGTAAAAAGATTCTTACCACTTCGTGTTATTGGTAAACTATGATAAGTAAATCCACTTTTAACTATTTTATTGATCGCACTACCATATCCTGTTGCAATATGAACATCGTAACCGTGCTTTTTTGCTTCTAATGCAATTGATAACCTATGAGATATAAAGAAGCAAGGATCATTTACTATAAACAACAATTTCTTATTCAACATAAAAAGCTCGATTGGATATCTTCAACGTTGTTCTGGTTAATAATGGAAAATAAAACAAGTCCAAGGAAATATAAAAGTCTAATACAAAAATCTTCACTTTTTGGTATATAGTAAATCACAAAAAAATCATTGTTGTTCATACCAAGACTGAAACATTAATATATTCCAAAGTAAATAAGCTCTATTATATTTTCCTGATATATGCTCATTCCATAATTTTCTTATTTGATGAGGATAAAAAAAACCCTCCCTATGTAAACGGTCCTCGGCTAATAAGGACTCACTCCATTCACGAAGTGGACCTCTTAACCAATCGTGCAAAGGAATTCCAAAGCCCATTTTTGGACGTTCAATTAGATTTTGTGGAACATAACGATGTAATATTTGACGTAAAGGCCATTTCGTTTGTCCATTACACATTTTTACAGATAATGGTACTCTCCAAGAAAATTCCACTATCCGATGATCAAGAAAAGGCACTCTAGTTTCCAAAGAAGCAGCCATAGCAGCTCTATCAACCTTAACTAAAATATCATCGGGTAAATAGCTAATCATATCAAGTGCCATCATTACTTCTATATCGCTAAACTTTGGAAGAACTGGTTTCAAACCATTTAATACTGTATCAGGTTCAATCGCATCGATAACCAAACTACATGGGTGTCTATGATGTGACACTAAACGATTGTAAAGCGACTCAATGGAACTACTTGTTAAAACTGAAGCAGCTTTATGTATTTTATCTCCTCCTTGCGCAACTTTTACACTAGGCAAAAGACTTATTATAGTATCCCAATGACTAGGAGAGATACTAAGAATAATTTTTGAGATATTTCTTCGTATGAAATTTGGCATAAAAGATATTTTATGCCAAATTTTTTCAGTTAATAAATATCTATTATAACCAGAAAAAAGCTCATCTCCAGCGTCTCCGGATAATGAAACGGTTACATTTTCTCTTGCGAGTTGAGAAACCAAGTATGTTGGAATTTGAGATGAGTCAGCAAATGGTTCATCATAAATGTTCGACAAAGAAGGAATCACTCCCATCGCAATCTTTGGAGGAACATATAACTCTGTATGATCAGTTTTTAAGTGTTTAGCTACTGCTTTAGCATATAATGCCTCGTTAAAACTATCTTCATTAAATCCAATAGAAAAAGTTTTAACTGGATAATGAGACATACTTTGCATTAAAGCAACTATAGTAGATGAATCAATACCACCAGATAAAAAAGCTCCTATTGGGACATCAGCAATCATTTGTTGTTGGATTGAACATTTTAAAAGTTTTTCAAGCTCTTCAACCACATCATTTGCTGAACCAATATGAGGATTTTGCGCTCCAAAAATAGCAGCTTTACTTACTGACCAATATTCATCAATTTTAATATCAGCATTAGAAGTGTTGTAAGTTAATAAATTACCTGGTTTAAGTTTATAAATATTTTTGTATATTGAGTAAGGGGCAGGTATATAACTATGTTTTAGCAGTAACGACAAAGCATCACGATTAATTTCCCCATTAAATAATGGATGTGCTTTAAGTGCCTTCAACTCAGACCCAAACAAGAAAGTATCACCAAGTAATCCGTAGTAAAGAGGTTTCTCTCCAATACGATCCCGCCCTAAAATTAATTTTTTCTGTTGACTATCCCAAACAGCAAAAGCAAACATACCAATAGATTTTTCAATTGTTTTTTTTATCCCCCAAGCTTCAAACCCAGCTAAAAGCGTTTCTGTATCAGAATGACCACGCCAAGCAGGAGATACACATAACGAATTTAATTCATCTCGCAAATTTAAGTGATTATATATTTCACCATTAAAAACAATAACAAAGCGTCCTGTTGAAGAAAACATTGGTTGGTGGCCAGCTGGAGTTAAATCAACAATGGATAAGCGCCGATGGGACAACCCAACTCCTGCCTCAGTATCGAACCAAACCCCATAATCATCAGGACCACGATGGTAAATAACATTACCCATATCAGTTAATATTTGTTGTGCTCCAAACAAATTGGACCGTGAAAAAAAGCCTGCAAAACCACACATATTTACTCTTTTTAAAAAATGTTATTAACAATTAAAACTTTGCCAGTAAAATCTTTGTCAAATAAGCTTATTTCAAACCTTTTCCTATGATTACTCAGTTCTAGTACTTGTTTTGGTCTATGGTCTCGAATATCTTTATCACGATTCAAGCCACATGAGATAGAAGATGGATCTTGCCATTCTCTCTATAATTTCATTTTAATGAAACCCAATTTTTACTAGATCCTGTCAACATCAATTAATTTATTAACGATTAATGCAAAATGAATAAATGAAACGAATAATAGCTTCTAAATTTTCAAATCGAGATGATATATGTCTAAAGCCTTTTTCTGACGAAATAAGTGCTCAACTTCATTACGTTTCTTGTACATTTCACGATCTTATTCCCAAGGCAATAATCGATTACTTTTGACTGAACCGCCGGCTCCATATTTAAATTAAATACGAGTTGTCTGGTTTCGTCAGCTTTGTAGGCTTTATCCATACAGACGTGGGCTTCTTCCCAGCTACAGTTTTCAAGCTTTTAGTAGTTTTCTATCTCCCGAGTCATCACCTACCTGACCTAGAGATAACGAAAAAGTGACAGCCATTTGATCACCTGCTTCAATCTGGTGAATTTTAGCTGACCATCCCCATATTGATTTGCCAATAGCTTGTGGGGCGTTTTTTTAATACATCTGTACCTTCAAGGAAATACCTATATTATCGTGCTATCAAGCGACACAAAATCAAACTGGATAGTAATAGTATCAACTTCTTGTAATACAGAAAAAGCTTTATCTACCCCCCCTTTTTTGATTCATCACATAAAACGCGTATAACTCTCTAAGGTTACTTGCACTTACCTGATGGAAAGAAAAAAAACACATATACAAAAAAAAGATACACAAACGCACTTGAGGTATAATAGTCATAAAAAACGCTGAGAACAATTAATGATAATGAAAGCGAAGAAAAAAGATTTGATCTTAAAGTATTTCGATACAGTGCAGAAAAATAGAATACGGAAGAAAAAAATGAAATAGTTACCATAGATACACACAAACCTAAAAAACCATAGTCTAAATAATAAACTCCAAAAACAGTAAAAACATTTGTAGGTTTTGGTGTTAATATATATGGTATTTTTGTTAAAGCATGATCAATTACTTCAAGTTTCACCAAAATAAAATGTAAAAACCGCCATGACAATAAACCAATATCAATTATTTCTCTCTCCCTACATATCAAGTCGAATGCATGTAAAGGAGATAATAGATAAAACCAAAATTTATCAAATCCAGGTTTTCCAACAAGTTCACCAATCAATCCAAAAAACAAAAATAACGATAAAAACATTATAATTATATATCTTATCTCAAACTTAATATGAAGCAGAAAAAAGAAAGCTATTAGCATAGAAACAAAAAAAGACGAACGCGCAGTACTAAAATAAACAAACAGTATATAAAAAATAATTAATAAAATCTTTTTATAATTTGCAACCTTATTTTCAAAAAAAATCAAAGCAACCAACAATGTAGGACAAAAGAAAAAAAAATAATTCAACAACGACAACAATGGAAAGTTAACACTTCCACCTTCTTCTGTCAAATATAGTCTATACAATGAAAGACCCAGGCTTGTATAAAAATCACCTCCAACAATTAGATAATGATCAATCATCATAAAAACAATATACAAAATCATAAAAAATAAAAACCAATTAACGACAGAATTAATTGATTTAAAAACACCTACTTTAATGAAAAAAAGTTGTTTCGGGACTAATTTCCCTAACAAATAACCTGTCCACCAGCAAATAAAACAAATAAAAATCGACGTATATGTTTCCAGTCCTAATGAATAGAATGAATCGGTGTAATCCACATAAAAAAAATCAACAAGTAATATACCACTCCAAAAAAACAAAAACAGCCACAAAGGATTTAATAAAAAATATCTCATCTCACACCAGATATCATAACATATTTGCGAGCATTATAAATAAAAGATATAAAACAAATTGGATTAGTGAAAAACCCTTTTAACATATATTTTATACCTTTCATATAAATTTTAGATAAAATCAACTTAGCACCGTAGACCATCATTCTTTCACTTTTAGTATTGCTTGCAAATTTACGAAGATGTGGATATTTTTCAATAATCATATCAAGCATATCAAACACCTCATTAAATCCACTTAAAACATTTATATTTGTAATATTACTTTCATGTCGTCGATATTTTCCTAAAACATCATCAATGTAACGGATGTAGCCTGAATTCTGAGCAAGTATTTCAATATGATGGAACCAATCTGATGCATACTTGATTTTCTCATTACAGTATATTTTATTTTCCATTCTAACCAAGCAAGAACAACCACCATTAAATGATAAATATCTAACTAAAACAGAGGCATCTCCTTCTCTTGGCTTATGGCGAGAGCTATATAAATAATTATTTTTGGTATTATTTACATAAAACACATCCAAATCATGATAACAAATATAACAATTTGGATCAGATTCCATTAACTGCATTTGCTTTTCAATCTTTTTTGGATACATTATATCATCGCCAGCAAATAATGCTATAAACTTACCCTTTGAATACTCAATAAGCTTATTAACATTACCTGTAATCCCCAAATTAATTTCATTTTTTATTAGTTTAATTCTATAGTCATTATTTTTTTTTATATATTCATCTATTATTTTTATTGTACCATCTGTTGAACAATCATCAGATATAATAATTTCAATATTTTTATACGTCTGCTGACGAGCTGACTCTATTGCATCAAGCACATAGTCTTCTTGATTATATGTTGGTATTACTATTGAAACAAGAGGCATAGCATTAATGCTTTTTTGATTGCCTTCATATAAATGCATAACCTAGTTCCTAAATATAAATCTAAAAGTTACTTTTAATATAATAAAACAAAATCTTGCAATATGCCTTTTCATTAATACGCCAACAAAAAACTATTATTTAATTGGCACTTGTTAAAAGCAATTAGCAAATTTAACACGTTAAAACTTACTTAAAGTTTTAACCTCTCCGCCCCATTTATTAATACCTGTACTGTACTTATAATACCCAAAACAAAATAAGCCATAAAAAATATAATTAGTTAAAAAAGCATAAGTGGTTCCAACCAAACCAAACCAATTGATAAAAATAATATTAAGACAAAAAAATGTTAAACCAAAAAACAATTCAGATAGAAGAAAAGCATATATTTTCTTTTTTGCTATCATATAATATGAAAAAACCCACGAAAATATTTTAACAACACTACCTAACAACTGAATACCTAGTAACTCTTTAACTTGATCAAAGTCACTTGTATATAGCAAATTTACAATTATTCCTTTGAAAAAATACACAATCAATGCCAGCATGACACTTGTACCAATTGCATATACCAAAACCTGATTAATTATTTTATTTTCATCATCATAGTTATTTGCTGCACTTAATTTAGGCAAATAATACGTTACAAGAGCAGTTGTTATAACCAACAAATATAACTCAGAAATCTTAGTTGTAGCTTCCCAATATCCTGCAAACTCCCAACCTAAACTATCAACCAAGTGCATTCTAATTCCTATAAAAACAATAGGAGTAGATATCACTGTTGTAAAAGAAACAATCCAATATGGTATGAATTTTTTTATGATTCTTAATTCAAATTTTGGTATTAACCATTGCTTATTAAATTTTTTCACCTTAATTAAAAACATAAAAACAATAAAACAAGCTAGAGCTTGAACTAGGCTTATACTGAGTAAGGCTCCATCAATTCCCAAAAAAAACACCAAAAACACAGCTAGAGTTAATAGTATACAGCTACTACTAATTTTACCTACAATTAGTTTTTTTAACTCATTCCTTCCATTTAGTATAGCAATAAATATTTGATATAAGGTTATAAATATAATCACAAAACTAAATAATTTAACAATCCAAGCATATTTATGCTCATCAAGAACAAACTCTGCTAGCTCTTCTGATAAAATATATACACCTCCTCCGATAATAACACTTAAAACCAGACCTAATCCTATTGAGTTTTGATAAAATTTTTGGCTTTCCTCATCATTCCCCAAAAATTCTGCTGTATATTTTACTAACCCATTAGCAAATACTCCACTAGATAAAAGGATAACTAATGAAACAAAGTTTTGAAATTGTCCAAAAATTGCAACTCCATCAGGACCAGTCCGCATTGCTATAAATTTAATTACCACTAAACCAGCAGATAATTTAATTATGGTCTCTATAGCAGATAAAATTGATGTTCGAAACAATGTCATAAAATGAACTTATTAACCTCTTTTACCACTGCCATAACTTCATCTTTAGTTAGATTTGGTGACATAGGTAAACTTAGTACCTCATTGTGAATTTTCTCTGTTAAAGGTAAACTAACTCTATTCATTGATTTATATGCTAATTGTTTGTGCGGAGGGATGGGGTAATGAATCAATGTTTCAATACCAGATTTCATGAGTGTTTCGTACAAGTTTTTCCGTTTATTACTTCGAATCACAAAGAGATGCCAAACATGTCGCTCTTCATTTTTTAATTCAGGCATTATAATTTCTTTGTTTTTGATATTATCAAAATAACAATTCGCAACGGTTCTTCTTTGCTCTATATTTTTGTTCAAATATCTTAATTTAACGCGTAAAACTGCTGCTTGAATCTCATCAAGCCTACTATTTACACCTTGATAAATATTATTATACTTTTCTCTTGAACCATAATTCCTCAATACTCTTAGTACTTCTGCTAACTCACTATCATTTGTTGTTATTGCACCAGCATCACCAAGGGCACCCAAGTTTTTCCCTGGATAAAAGCTAAAACCAGAAGCATTACCCCAGTTACCACATTTTCTTCCATCAATACTAGCACCATGTGCTTGTGCAGAGTCCTCCAAAACTAATAGGTTATATTTATTTGCTATTTCTATTATCTTTGGCATTTCAGCCATATATCCATAGAGATGAACAGGTAGGATTACCCTAGTTTTGGATGTAATTAAATTTTCAATAACTTCAGGATTAATATTATATGTTTTTTCATCTGGCTCAGCTAAAACAGGCTTTAAATTATTTTCTGTGATCGCAAATATACTCGCAATATATGTATTTGCGGGTACAATAACTTCATCACCATCTTTTAGATATCCAAGCTCCTTCCAAGCACGCAATACTAACTTTAATGCATCTAGTCCATTAGACACACCAATGCAAAACTCAACACCACAATAGTCTGCAAATTCATTTTCAAATAATGTTACATTTTCACCAAGAATATACCATCCAGAGTCAATGACAGAAGTAACAGCTTCGACTAATTCACTTCTTAACTCAGCATTTATTGACTTTAGATTTAAAAAATTAACCATTTAAGTTAACCTCATAATGATCTAGTACTATTGCTCGTCCACCACAGTTTTCTTTTTGTGAGATCAATCCATTATTTAAAAACTTACCATTATTTTCAGTAGAGATCCCAAAACTGAATAGCTTACCCTCTGACATTGCTTTAACAATCAATTCCTCTAGCAAAAAGTCAAGTGCCCCAATTTGCTTACCAACATCTGATGTCGCAATGTATTGCGTATGAACAACATTTCCAAAATCAAAAATTACTGTTCCAGCAACAATCTCAGCATTAACTTCAACAACTATTAATTTAATATTATCATTGAATTTTTCATGCAGTTTTACAATTTCATCAACACTATGAACTGGTCGAGTATTATGATGGGCCAGCACTCGATGCAATAACTCAAAAAAAGCCTCCCATGAAGTAGACTCACTTACTGATAAACCAGATTTTTTTCCTTTATTTATGATCCACTTTTTTCCTTTTGACAGTTTAGGTCGTTTATTAGAATAAATAACAGTTGAAACATCCCTTCTAATCAATTTTGCATCATTTAAATAAAGTAAATATAAATCTTCTTGTGCTGGTTGCACATGAAAAATATAAGGTATAACTTTATAAATAAGTTTCTCAAATCCAAATTGCACCATATTTTTTTTAAAAGATACGAAGATATCATTTATTTTCGACGTTTTAATTTTATCACCAATGATTAAACCACCATAAGTTAAGCCTCCATGAGATATTAGTGTAGTACCAACTGCATTAGCTGGTAAAACTGCTATAATTTCATTTTTTTCTCTAATTATTATTGAGTAATCTATAAATCTATCCGCATGGTATTCAATGAAATCTCTTTCAAACATAAATAAGTAATTTTTTGCTTTTTTTACAAACTCATCCCATTCATCCTTTTTGTCTTGAGTATATTTTTCAATCATTAACATTCAATTAACTCCGCTACTCCAAATCCCTCTTTACCCATATCATTTCCATTATAAAAAGCATACAATTTATTTCCTGTATCAATTAATCGTGGGTAACACAAGTGTTTTGAGTCAAATCCAGATTGAGATAACTCAAGACCCAACGCACTATCTTTTCGAGTCCAGTTGATACCATCACAAGAGAATGCTACTCCAGGAAAGTAATCATTTCCATTTAAACTACCTTTTGTATAAAACATCATATATTTATCTTTAAGCCTAATTACAGATGGTCGACCTATACGATATTCATTTCCTTGTACGTCAACACAGAGCTTACCCTCACCCTTAAAACTAATTCCATCGGATGATTCATTATACCAAATATTATATTTCGGATAATCGCACTCGTTTATTTTTTCCCAGTCATTCCCAACTGCATACCAAATTTTCCAAACATTGTTTTCAAAAAAACAGGTATGTATTGCTCTAATAGTACAAGCTCCTTGATAACGGTCTAAAACTGGTGCTTCGGAAACTCTATAAAAATTCTTTCCATCTTCACTTTCAGCTAATCCTGTAAACGCAAGGAACTTTGCTTTTTCAACTTTTTGAAATCCAACATAATACATCCTAAACTTATTATTATGTTTAATGACATCTCCAAGTATTACACCATTATCATCAAAACAACCATTACGTCCAACATCAAGAGAGGGTTTCTCTGAAATATGTATTATTTCTTTTGGATTATTTGCATTAACATCAACATAACCAATTCTACTAATTCCTTGAGAATATCTAAATCCGGCATAAACTCTAATAGTGTTAGAATTTATTAAAATTGGAGTAGGCGTTAAAGCTGAGTTTATCGCCCAATTTGGCAATAAACTATTTTTAAAAACATGGCCTATCTTTTTCCATTTCATGGATCACCTCAAAATTCAACACTTAAACTACTTTTCTTTGGCAAGGCCTTTGCAGGATTGCCATAATATATTTTCTCCGGCTCAGTAAGATTTTTTGTTACTAAACTACCTGATGCCAATATACAATCTTTTGCTATACTTGTATGATCATTAAATGTTGAGTTAACTCCTAAAAAGCAAGAACAGTTAATCCTACAGTAACCTGAAATCACAACGTGAGATGAAATAAAACAATTATCTTGAATAATCGATCTATGACCTATATGATTTCCACTCCATAAAATAACGTTATTTCCTATTTCTACAAATGGTTGAATTGTATTATTTTCAAAAATAAAACAGTTTTCACCTATTTTTGCATTTTTCCAGACAAAAGAATGTGAACTTATATAAGTTGCACAAGTATACCCTTTATTTTTGAGTTCTTTATACAGCCTCGTTCTTACTTTATTTAACTTAGACGCAGGTATAGCAACAAAAGTGTCATAATAATTAGGAGGAAACTCTTTTTCTAAATACTCAAAAGATATTAATGGTTTATTATAAACAATATTTGCTTTTTTTTCAGGGTCACCGGCATCTATATATTTATTTTCAACACAAAAAGCAACAACTTCATAATCCGAATCATGTGTAAAGTATTCGAACGCGATCATTGCAAACTCACCAGCACCAACTATTACTAACTTTTTATTTTTGTTCATCTTTGATTTCCTTTATAAAGCATGAATAATCTCTAATGTAATCAGATTCATTGTAATGTTCACTTGCTAATACCATTAAAACACAATCACTGCTAAAATCATGCATTTCACGCCAAATCATGTTTCTAATATACAATCCAACATTAGGTGACTCAAGATCAACTTTTTTGCGTTTAATGCCATCATCCAAAATTAAACTACATTTTCCAGACAAACAAATAATAACTTGCTCTAATTTTCTATGTGCATGAAATCCTCTTGACACTCCTTTTTTCGTATCATAAATATAATAAACTCGTTTTATATCAAAAGGTATTTCTTTCCTTTTTTCTAGAGCGATAAGACTTCCTCTATCATCACCTATTACAGGAAAATCATATTTATAATAATTTCCTTTTGGCTTTATAATGTATGAATTAATATCTAGCTTTGCATCAGAGAACAGAGGAGCATTTCTATCTTTATCGCTTGTAATCAAATCACTAGTTATAGGCCAATTTATATCAAGCTCAGGTGAATTCCAAAATATTGAAGCTTCACTCTCTTTATTATAATAGTTTGTTGTTTTATAACTTACATGAGTATTATCCTCTAAAGTGACAAAACCATGTGCAAATCCCTCTGGAATCCACAACATTTTTTTATTCTCACCAGTTAATTCTACAGACACATGCTTTCCATATGTCGGAGAGTCTCTACGTATATCAACAGCAACATCATAAATTGATCCTTCCACGACTCTTACTAGTTGGCCTTGTTCATAAGGTGACAACTGGTAATGCAATCCTCTAAGAACTCCTTTTCTCGATTTTAAATGATTATCTTGTACCAACTTACACTTCGAGACTTGACTCTCAAATTTATTCTGATTCCAAGCTTCAAAGAAAATCCCTCTATTATCTTCATATATTGTTGGTTCAATGATTTTTAGATCAGGTATTTTTGTATTAATTACTTTCATAATGTCACATATAGCTAAAAATACAATTTATTGCTTGCTACTAGTTAGTAAAAAACCAGCTTATAAGAGATTGTATCTAATTACGAAAAGATTCGTACATTAATGCGAAACAATGGATAAAATAGGGTTAAGGATTCAAAATCTAATCATTTATTGCTTTATTATATTTTTTTCAAGCGTCGCCTATCAATTAGTGATTATAAAGATGATTTTTTATCGACCAGATATTTCAACTTCGATCAAAAGAACATTAATTAACATTTGACTTCTTTGGTAAATAATAATTTACAAATTTAGGGTGAATACTATTCATAGCATGATTATTTAATTTTATTTATCATTCATATTAAAATTTCTCACATCTTCAGTTATAAAGAAACAGCTTCATTTTCTGCCTAATTTGATCTTCTGGCTTTTCAACACGCACATAGTCAGTAACGCTCTTCATTATTCTGCAAATGGTAAACCTGAGTATTTTTTGTTAATTTGTAGAGATAATTTTAATTACTACAAGAATTGTCAATTTTAATATTTGTTTTTAAACACTTAAAACAATGATGCATTGCAAGTATAGGACTGATTCTTTATCGAAATAATTGAGTGAATATATCACATCGAAGTTGCACACATTTTAATTTTAATGTTTGTTAATAATCTTGAAGATGATTTGACCTTAATGACTTTTTTCTAAACAAGTTATAAAACTTCAAAATAGTTTCCTCATCTATTAATTTGTAGTTTAGATTTTGCCAGCAATTTTATCATTTAACCAGTATTATAAAGCATACTTTATTAATTTAACTATAAAAAATTTATTTAATTGACAAAATAAAGTAAGTTATAACTATTTTTTGATTTTTGCTAATAGGTTACCATTATTATCAAATTACTATCTCATTAATTTTATACAGTTTTTTTTGATTTCTTTTTTTAATTACTCATTCGGTGAATGAGTACCTCAATTAATTTATACATTCCATCGATGTATATCTTTTCCTTATAGTTACACATATTTAAAAACTTAATCATAGGTACTTTAAATATTATAGATATACTTATTGCTAATCATAATTTCATTGATATAGAACCTTAATCCATCATTACTAAGCTTTTAGTTTATTTTATGTTTTTTATTCACTCATAAACTGTTACTGGCTTTATCTTCGTCTGAACCACCATAAATTGACAAAATTTCCTAATAAACAGTTCTTGTAGTATCTAAATTTACGGTTACCAATTCAGATTTTTATAAGCATTGTCTATGTTTATGAATGTTTATTATGCTATTTACTGAGTTGTGTATTTCAAACATGACTTTACATTTTTATGGATTTTTTCGTACTATAATCTACTCGATTATTTAAATCCTTGCATAACTGAGTTATTTGCCTATTGGATTAATGACACAGATTAACTTTATGCAATATCTTTAATAGGCGAAAATTACTTTTTCACAAAATCGACTTGTTTTTCAACTGATACAATCATCTAATTATTTTTTTGAAATATAACGGAATAAGTATCATAAACGTCTGTTTTGCTTATATGATTTGTAAGCTGAACTTAATAGTTGAAACTCTTCATGAGCACAGTCAAATCATCGCATTTATAAACTATTAAACCGGCTTTAAATTAGAATGTATAACACACTGATATTGTTGTTAAAAGACAAGATATGAAATGATACTGAGTTAATATATACTTTTTTTATATATTGCATACAAAAAAATCATAAAAGGTATATGTATATACTATGCTATTGCTTGTATTTAAAAATAACGGTAATACTTTATCTTATTCTAGATTAACGAAATTAAATACTGACCATATTCATTTTTCATCATTGGTTCAGCTAACACCTTGATATCATCATTCGAAAGCCAACCATTTCTCCACGCAATCTCTTCAAGGCAAGCAACTTTTAAACCTTGAACATTTTCTATTGTTTGAACAAATGATGAAGCTTCATGTAAACTTTGATGTGTACCAGTATCTAACCAAGCAAAACCTCTTCCTAATAATTCAACATCCAAAGAACCTTCTTCTAGATACATCTGGTTTATACTTGTAATTTCTAACTCACCGCGACTAGATGGCTTCACATTCTTTGCAAACTCTACAACTTGGTTATCATAAAAATATAGACCTGTAACAGCATAATTTGACTTTGGTACTTTTGGTTTTTCTTCAATAGAAATAGCTTTCATCCTTGAATCAAATTCAACAACACCAAACCTTTCTGGATCTTTTACTTGATAACCAAAAATTGTCGCGCCCATTTTTTTACACGCTGCTTTTTTAAGAATATAGCTAAACGACTGTCCATAAAAAATGTTATCGCCTAAAACTAAACAACAACTTTCGTCTTCAATAAACTTCTCACCCAAAATAAATGCTTGGGCAAGTCCTTCTGGACTTTCTTGTATCGTATAAACCAGATTTATACCAAAGTCTGATCCATCACCAAGCAATCTCTTAAAATAAATATTATCCTCTGGTGTCGTAATAATTAGGATCTCGCGTATACCAGCTAGCATTAATGTAGAAAGCGGGTAATAAATCATTGGCTTATCATAAACAGCTAATAACTGTTTAGAAACTCCTCTTGTAATCGGGTATAGTCGTGTACCTGAACCTCCAGCTAAAATAATACCTTTCATTCTAAAATACCTCAATATCTAATCATTTTTGCATAAAAGATTTATCATGTATTCGAGTCCACCACTCTCGATTATTCAAATACCACTTAACAGTTTTACGAATACCTGACTCAAATGTTTCAATCGGAGTCCATCCCAACTCTTGCTCAATTTTTGAGGCATCAATTGCATAACGCTTATCATGGCCAGGACGATCCTTAACATATGTAATTAAATCTTTAAATGATTGTATTCCTCTTGGCTTATCTAGAACTAATTCATCAAGGATATCACAAATTATATTTACTACTTCAATGTTCGTTTTTTCATTATGTCCACCTATATTGTAGGTTTCACCTATTTTTCCTGTTGTCAAAACTCTATAGAGTGCTGATGCATGATCTTCAACATATAGCCAATCTCTAATTTGTTTTCCATTACCATAAACAGGCATTGGATTACCTTTAAGAGCATTTATAATCATCAAAGGAATAAGCTTTTCTGGAAAATGATAAGGCCCATAATTATTTGAGCAGTTTGTAACTATTATAGGTAGATCAAATGTTCTATGCCATGCACGTACTAAGTGATCGCTTGAAGCTTTAGAAGCAGAATATGGACTACTAGGTGAGTAAGAAGTTGTTTCAGTAAATAACTCATTGTTGTTTTCTAAGTCACCATACACTTCATCTGTTGAAACATGGTGAAAGCGAAACCTTTTTTTTTCATCATCAGCCAAACTCGACCAATACTTCCTTGTCGCTTCTAGTAATTTATATGTTCCAATTATATTATTTTGAATAAATACTTCTGGCCCTTCAATTGAACGATCTACATGTGATTCTGCTGCAAGATGCATAATCATTTCTGGTTGGTATTTTTTAAGTACTTCGCTTACCTTTTTATAATTGCAAATATCAACTTTTTCAAAATAATACCGGCTATTGTCTTTTACATTTTCAAGTGATTCAAGATTACCTGCATAAGTTAATTTATCAATATTAATTACTACATTCTCGGGTTTTCCGATTAAATAACGAACAACTGCAGACCCAATAAAGCCTGCTCCTCCAGTTACAAGTACTTTCATATCTTGATACTTTTGATAATAAAATTAAAAAACCTACTATTTAAAGATGTCATTAATCTTAATTAATCCAAACAATCAATGAAACCAATCAAAAATTATCCCAATATTACTAAATGCTTTTACTAAAGCTATATCAATTAAATTTTTACATATATCCATTTTATTCGCTAGCTTTTGAATTTTTTTATGTTTATTGTAGATTAGAATTGTTTTTTCTTAAATATGATAGTACGGCCAAACATACTCCAACACAAATTCCTAACACAACAGTTAAGATGTAAATAAGCGTATTACTTATATTAATTGGATTTTTACTTTCAACTGCTTTCTTTTTCCACCCTATAAGCTGTATTTTACTTTGATTAATTTCTGTTTTATTATAATAATTAATTTTTTCTTCGTATTCACTGACTCCAGGTATAAATAGAGACTCCTTTGATCTTTGAGTCATAGCTTTTTTTTCTGCAGCCAGAGCTCTGTAACCTCTAAAATAAAGCGGTTTATTTTGATTATTAATTTCTGCTTTCAAAATTGTATTCTTTTCTTTGGAATACTCACTCATTGTATTATCGTATGGATCTTTTATTCCTACTTTTTTTGCTACTTTTATTGCTTCACTTAAGCGTTCTAAACTTGCTGCCTTATCAACAAAATATTTTTTTGTTTTCGCATAAAAATCATTTTTTATTTCATTTAACTTAAATTTTTTAAGCTCTTCAAACTCTCTTACATATATATTTTTTTGCTTATCAATTATAAAATCAATATAATTATTTAACAAAAGACTTCCATTTATTTTTTCATCATGAATAAATTTTACACTAAGAGCGTCTAAAGCTTCTTTCTCATTTGACAAATCATCTATTTTTATATTTTTTGCAACACTCATTAATACATCAAAATTTATTCCAATTTCATCATCACCTTTTAAATCCAAAAATAAACTTTTGTTGTTATTATAAAATTCATCTAAAAAAACATTATTAATTAAATATTTTTTTGTATCTTTAAATACCTTGTCAACGCTTATAGGAAAGATTCCACTTTTTTTTAGTTCCATTATTTGACTTTCTAAAGGTTTTCCAAGAGCAACTTTAACTTCATATACAGGAACTCTAAAAATAATGTATACAGAAGAAATAAAAACACAAATTAGAGTTACTCCTAATACAAATTTAAATCTTTTTGTTACAATGAAAAATATTTCATGCAAGGTTAAATCATATGTATTAGTTTCTTTTACTCTTAGATTATTCATCTTAATATCCATTAAACCTCAGCCCACGCTACCGCCCAGAGATTTACAGTTATACCCTCAAAACTCTACGCTGACAATTCATTTATATTTAATACAACACTATAAAACTGCTTTTATTAATTTTTGATTTACACTAACAATTTGTTTTCGGCTCAAAATATTGAGCAATATTATGCAGCGCTCATCACCTGACTTGCTTAAATAAATTCCCTGTAAATATTTAAAGGGACCTTCTGTAAATTCTATTAATTGGTTTTCCTTAAACTTTCCACTTTTTGTGCGAAATAAAACCTCTTGGCACTTTATATACTCAATTAACTCATTACTAGCTTCCGCATGATTTGTGCCGAAGCGAACAAAGTTCGCTACCCCCCTAGTTGAACGTACTTTCGAATAATTTAAGCCTTCAATATTTTCATTATTTAAAAAAACATAACCTGGAAATAAAGGCTCTTTTTTTATTTTTCCAGCCTTATCAAGCTTATCAATCCAAGGGCAATATACAGTAAAATCTTGATTTTCTAAATGAGTAACAGCACGCACCTCTTCACGTGGTTTTGTTTTCAGTAAATACCACATACTCAACAATCCTTGTCTTAGAAGGAGGAAAGGCGTTTTACAATATCCTGAATAACAACAGATGGTGATTCTGCCTGTGTTACTGGCCTACCTATCACTAAATAATCCGCATTATTCTTTACGGCCTCAGCAGGTGTCATAATTCGACGTTGATCGTCTAAACGATTCTCATTTAAGCGGATTCCAGGGGTTACTGTTAGAAAATCTTTATGAGTATGATTCTTAATATCTGTTGCTTCAAAGGCCGAGCAAACAACACCATCAACACCACATTTATAGGATAATCTGGCAAGTGCTAATGCATACTCTTCAGGGGTAATTGTGTAGCCAAGCGTTTTAAAGTCTGCGCTATCCATACTGGTTAAAACAGTCACCGCTATCAGTAGTGGTTTATGCTGACATTTATCTATAGCATCTCTACAAGCAGCTAGCATTCGCTGACCACCAGAAGCATGAATATTCACCATCCATACACCTAATTGAGCTGCAGCACTGACTGCTTTTGCTGTCGTTGTAGGAATATCATGAAATTTTAAATCTAAGAAAACTTCAAAGCCTTCCTTTTGAAGTGCTTCAACAATAGTAGGCCCACAGGCAGTAAACAGTTCTTTACCTACTTTTACACGACAGATTTGGGGATCAAGCTGCTTAGCCATATGTAAAGCAGCTTGCTTTGTCGGATAATCCAACGCAACAATGATTGGAGACATACTTAAACCCATTTGCCTGCAGTTTTAAGTCAACACTAAGAAATTAAGCTGCGAGATAATATCAGAATTCACTTTGCAAGTCTTCTCTTACGAAAGTGCAAAATAGATAAAATACATACTGCCTAATGTACCAAGTAGTGCACAATTCTAAATGGATTTACAGTCAAGGTTAAATTAAAAACAATAAACCTAAATTAGTACCTAATAAGTAACGGCTATATATTCATTACAATTTAATACAACTTCATTGCCCTTCAATACCTCTAATGGGTTTAACTTTCCCCCATTGATGACAACTTGGACACAACCAATGAAGCTCCTTCCCAGCAAAACCACAGTGATGACAACGATAAATAGGTTTATTTTCAACCAACCGTCCAGTCAACTCACGAAGTAAACCCAAGTTCTTTTTGGCTTTTCCTTCTGTATTCGCTATATGCAAGTCAATAAGCGCATTTAGTCCCCGCAACGATGGGCGCTGTACGAGTTGTTCAGCAATAAACTTTCCAGCTGCTTTATCCCCCTCTTTTTCTCGAATACTTTGTGCCAATGCTAAAACGACTGAGATTGAAGGATACTCTTTGAGACATTTTGATAAATATCCATTAATACCAAAGAGTGTTTTTGCTTTACGATCACATTCTATTAATAAGGGTACAGATTCAGAAACAAAATCAGGGTCTTGATGAAAAATTTGTTGCAATATTTTAATTGCTTCTTTGTAGTTTTCCTGCTCAAACTCTAGGCGACCTAAAATTAAATATGCACGCGCACAACATTTATCGTATTTCATTGCACGCTTTATTGCTTGCCTAGCAGCACTATAGTCTTGCTTACTAATACAATGCTCAGCTTGTTCACAGCAAAAATGGGCTAAAAGGGGAATATAGCGAGGGCTATCATAGGATACTAATTGATCAGCGATATTAATTGCTTCTTCCCACTCTTTTTCCTGTTGGTAAATTTCAACCAGAGCCTGTAATGCTGTGAACTTTAAATCATGACCCGACTTTGTAACCTCTAAAAATAAAGACTCAGCTCGATCAAGTACTCCTGCTGACAAATAGTCCCGAGCCAACTCAAGTTGTACCTGTAATGACTGCCTACGATTTAAACTTGGTCGGGCTAACAAACTTTGATGAATCTGAATAGCTCGTTGAACCTCTCCACGTCGGCAAAACAATCGACCTAGGGCAATACATGTTTCAAAAGCTTCGTGACTATCGGGATTAATCTCTAGTGCTTTAATAAAAATATCAATCGCTTCATCTGTTTGCTCATTAAGCAAATAATTTAACCCAATAAAATATTCCTTTGAAAGCCGATCCTTGACACGTTGTTGTCTTTTCTTACGGTCCCAACGGCCCAATACATAACCAACAGCAATAGCTGTTAATACCATTCCAAATAACAGCGATTCAGACATTCACTTGCACCTTACAGTGTGCTTGTCCTAATTTTTTGTAATTCTTCATCTCGACTTTTGAGCTTCTTCTCTAGCCGGTGAATTTTATGCTTAGCTAATATAATGATCATCAATGCAGATAAAAGGCCTAAAATGCCTCCTACTACAAACGAAACAATCATTAGCCAAGGTAAAGAGAGCCCTGGAAATGAAAAACCCACAAGGTTTAAATCAACAAGCAATGTATTACTACTAATAAAATCAGCCATCACTAGCGCTAACAGCAATGCGACAAGACCTGCTCCAATCCACTTAAACCAAGATACAAACCGTTTCAACATGAAAAAAACTCACTGGTTAGTTACACTATGCAAGGCATTATAGGGTTAAATAGCAGATAAAAAAAACGGTACCATCAAAAGATCATACCGTTTCATAATGAATTTTTAATGGATGCTTAATAACCAGTCGTTAATCCTTTATTTACCCGGTCTCTTAGCTCTTTACCAGGTTTGAAATGAGGTACATATTTTCCTTCCAACATAACAGCCTCACCTGTTTTGGGATTTCGACCAACACGAGGCTCACGAAAATGTAGAGAAAAGCTACCAAAGCCGCGTATTTCAATACGATCACCATTTGCTAACGCATATGACATTTGCTCTAACATTGTTTTAACCGCCAATTCAACGTCCTTGAGAGACAATTGCGGTTGTTGCTCAGCAATGCGTTCGATTAATTCTGACTTGGTCATGCAGGCATCCTCACCTTGGTCATATGGCACCACCACTAACATAGCCAAGAAATCAATTTAATTCAAGTAACTATCTGATTATAAAGGATATATCATATCCAAAGTACAGCACAATAGAAGTACAACGCCTGTATTAAATATTTATTCTCTCCCAATAAAAAAGGGGTGACCAATTGATCACCCCTTTTATGCTCTCTTAAATAAACAGTAAGAGAACTTATTCCTTGCTATCCATTTGTGCTTTGATTAAGTCACCAATAGTAGTAGGTCCTGCAGCTTCCATTTCTTGCTTACGCAGCTCTTTTAATGCTGCTTTCTCGTCAGCCTCATCTTTTGCTTTAATAGAAAGACTGATTACACGGTTTTTGCGATCGATGCTAATAATTTTAGCCTCAATAGCCTCACCTTCTTTCAAAGCGTTGGAAGCATCTTCAACACGATCACGGCTGATTTCAGAAGCTTTCAATGTACCTTCAACATCATCAGCAAGCTGAATAGTGGCTGCTTTAGCAGTCACTTCTTTAATCATACCATTAACAATCGCACCTTTTTCATGCTTAGAAGCATACGCTGCAAATGGATCATCTTGAAGCTGCTTAATGCCTAGCGAGATACGCTCACGCTCTGGATCGATAGACAAGATAACAGTTTCAAGCTCTTCACCTTTCTTGTACTTACGAACAGCTTGTTCGCCAGTTTCACTCCAAGAAATGTCAGACAAGTGAACCAAACCGTCGATAGCACCATCAAGACCAATAAAGATACCAAAGTCAGTAATTGACTTAATAGTTCCAGAAACTTTATCGCCTTTGTTGTACTTAGTTGAGAACTCTTCCCAAGGATTCACTTTACACTGTTTGATACCTAGGGAAATACGACGACGTTCTTCATCGATATCCAGTACTTGAACTTCAACTTCATCACCCAAAGAAACCACTTTAGAAGGATGAATGTTCTTATTAGTCCAGTCCATTTCTGAAACGTGAACCAGACCTTCAACACCTTCTTCCAGCTCAACAAAACAGCCGTAGTCAGTTAGGTTAGTTACACGACCAGAAGTACGTGTACCTTCAGGGAAACGAGCTTTAACTGCAACCCATGGATCTTCACCCAATTGCTTCAGACCAAGAGATACACGGTTACGATCACGATCGAATTTCAGTACTTTAACGTTGATTTCATCACCAACATTCACAATTTCACTTGGATGCTTAATACGCTTCCAGGCCATATCAGTGATGTGTAGCAGACCGTCAACACCACCCAAGTCAACGAACGCACCGTAATCAGTCAGGTTCTTAACGATACCTTTAACTTCTTGACCTTCTTGCAGTGTTGCCAACAATGCTTCACGCTCAGCACTGTTTTCAGCTTCAAGTACGCTACGGCGAGAAACAACAACGTTGTTACGTTTTTGATCCAGTTTGATCACCTTGAAGTCAAGCTCTTTGCCTTCAAGGTGAGTTGTATCACGGACTGGTCTAACGTCAACTAGTGAACCAGGTAGGAATGCACGAATAGAGTTAATATCAACTGTAAAGCCACCTTTAACTTTACCATTGATAATACCTTTAACCACTTCATCTGCTTCAAACGCAGCTTCAAGCTCTTTCCAAGCTTCTGCACGTTTCGCTTTTTCACGAGACAAGCGGGTTTCACCAAAGCCGTCTTCTACAGTGTCCAGAGCAACCTGAACTTCATCACCTACTTGAATAGTAAGCTCACCGCTTTCGCTCAGGAACTGCTCACGAGGAATCACACCTTCAGACTTCAAGCCAGCATGGACAGTAACCCAGTCCTGATCAATATCAACCACCACTCCACTGATAATAGAGCCTGGTTGCATGTCTAATTCTTTTAAACTTTCTTCAAATAATTCAGCAAAGCTTTCGCTCATTACACATACCTACTAGTTGACTGAGTAGCATAGAGCACCCTTTTATCTGTTGAGCGGATGATACACTACAATGGCCGTAGAACCAGCCTCTACGGGTTGCCCAATAATCAAACAGCACACCGCGCCGCTGGCTCAACAGTGTGCTGCTTACCTTTTCACATAAATAAACTTGTTATAGCAGACCTTTGCGCTTTAGGTGCATTTTTATTTCAACAATAACCTCTTCAATACTCAAAGGTGTTGTATCAATAATGATTGCATCTGCCGCAGGAAGCAAAGGTGAGATAGCGCGCTCACTGTCTCGCTTGTCTCGAGCCACGATATCCTCAAAAATGCGCTGGATATTAGCATCAATACCCTGTGCTTGCAATTGTTTAAGCCTTCTCTGGGCACGCTCTTCAGCAGAAGCTGTGATATAAAATTTCATGGTCGCATTTGGAAATACCACTGTACCCATATCACGACCATCGGCAACTAACCCAGGTAACTGCGCAAAAGCCTGTTGCCTGGCAAATAAGCTATCACGAACCTCAGTTATTGCTGCTACTTTTGACGCAGACAAGCTCACTTCTTCTGTTCGTATTTGGAGGCTAACGTCTTCCTCATTAAGAAAAATCTGCCGTTGTGATGAATTATCACAAGTACGAAAAGACACATCTAATTCTTTAGCTAATTCGGATAATGCATCAATATCATCAAGCTCAACCTGAGCCTTTAGTGCTGCAAGTGCTGTTAAACGGTAAAGTGCTCCACTATCCAGTAAATGCCAACCGAGCTGCTGAGCCAAAAGACTACTCACGGTTCCTTTTCCTGAACCACTCGGCCCATCAATGGTAACTACAGGTACTTCATTCATTACGCTGCGGACTCCACTACAAGATTAAATCCTGTTACTTTTGCAAGTTCTATGAAGTTCGGGAATGAGGTCGCCACGTTGGCACAATTTGCTATTTCTATAGGGCCACTTGCGCGTAAACCTGCAACTGCGAATGCCATTGCTATGCGGTGATCACCTAAACTATCAACCTTACCGCCCTGCAGTGCCTGACCACCTTTAATAATAATGCCATCCAATGTTGTTTCGACATGGGCCCCCAGCGCATCCAGACCATCAGCCATGGCTTGAATACGATCGCTTTCTTTGACCCGTAGTTCACTTGCTCCACGGACGGTAGTCGTGCCCTGAGCATTGGCTGCAGCGATACAAAGTACTGGAAACTCATCAATGGCTAACGGAACCTGATCTTCAGGCACCTCAATACCTTGGAGCTGAGCAGAACGCACACGAACATCAGCAACAGGCTCTCCACCTACTTCTCGCTCGTTTTCAAGGGTGATATCGCCGCCCATTAAACGCAAGATATTAATCACGCCTACTCGTGTTGGATTAATCCCTACATGCTTAATCAACAACTCAGACCCAGGCACAACAGAAGCCGCAACCATAAAAAATGCTGCGGAAGAAATATCTGCTGGCACTTCAATTTTGCATGCAGAGAGTTCGCCTCCCCCCTGAATAGTCGCTGTATTGCCATCAACCTCTACTGGATAACCAAACCCTGTTAGCATACGTTCGGTGTGATCACGCGTTGGTGCAGGCTCAGTCACTGTCGTCTTGCCCTGAGCATACATACCCGCAAGCAACAAGCAGGATTTAACTTGAGCACTGGCCATCGGTAGGGTGTAATTTATGCCTGTTAACTGATGCCCACCCTCAATTCTTAGTGGTGGTCGACCTTCAGCCTCAGTGTTAATGACTGCACCCATTTGCTGTAAAGGCACTGCAACTCGGCTCATGGGTCTTCCAGACAACGAGGCATCTCCCGTCAAGGTGACATCAAATTTCTGAGCCGCCAACAACCCAGCAAACAGGCGCATCGCCGTACCTGAATTACCAAGATAGAGTGGCCCTGGTGGCTGCTTAAGCCCATGTAAACCTACACCATAAATAGTGACTTTCCCTTGATGAGGGCCTTCAATCACGACGCCCATATCTCGGAATGCTTGCAATGTGGCCAGACTATCTTCACCTTCCAAAAAGCCTTCTATTTCAGTCACACCGTCTGCTAACGATCCCAGCATAATCGAACGATGAGAAATAGACTTATCTCCAGGAACTCGAATTTCTCCAGACAACGGACCTGCCTGACGACTGATATAACGTATTTCTTGCTGTTTCATAGGCTCCACATAGGCACGACGGGCCAACATTTTACTAAAGTGTTCACGAGCCACTTTGGCTCGCGTAAAAACGCCCAGCATATACTGGCTATCTTCTGTTTCCACAGCCTTCTGCAATTTGACTAAATCGGCTGTAAAATCATTAAGTGCTCGCAACACAGCACCTTTATTGGCTACAAAAATATCATGCCACATAGTAGGATCACTGGCAGCAATCCGCGTGAAGTCACGAAAGCCGCCTGCCGCATAGCGAAAAATATCCTGATTATCACGCTCAGTTGCCAGCGTATCAACCAGAGAAAAAGCAAGGAGATGGGGTAAATGACTTGTTACTGCAAGTACTTCATCATGTCGCTGAATATCCATTTGTAGTACGTCAGCACCTATCCCCTGCCACAACTGACGTACAGATAACAGCGCCTGACGATTCACCATCGCGTGAGGAGTCAAAATCACTTTATGGTTAACAAAGAGGTCTGGATTTGCAGCAGTAACGCCACTTTTTTCTGAGCCAGCAATAGGGTGTCCAGGAATAAAATTTTGAGGCCACTCACCAAATACTGCTTCAGTCGCATCAATTAAACACCCCTTAGCACTGCCTACATCAGTGATGACTTTATCTTGCCAACCTTCAACATCAGCCACTGACTGCAATACTTGCTGCATTCGCAACATCGGTACTGCTAACACAATGATATCAGCTGCTTTTACTGCATCTGCAAACGGTAAATAATCATCAATTACCTGTATCGCTTTGGCTATTTTCAATGCCTGTTGATCAAGATCGACGCCTAACACACGGCGACAAAGCGATCGCTGTTTTACAGCCGTCGCCACAGAGCCACCGATCAAGCCTAACCCAATAACAACCAGTGTTTGCTTTGATAGCGGTTTCATAACAAAGCCACTTGGCTCAGTACTGCTCATAATATTTTACTGCTCATGGTCCACAAATTTCGCTCAACTCATTTCAACTAGCAATAATAGGTAATATGAATGTCGCTTAAAAGCTAAAGAATCTGCTTAAGTGCCTCAATAAATCGTTCATTTTCTTCAGGCAAACCTATGGATATACGCAGATGACGAGCCATACCATAGTTTGCAACAGGACGAACAATTACTCCCTGCTGAAGCAGCTGTTGATTAATATCGGCCGCCTTCTCACCAAAGTCAGCGGTCACAAAATTCCCCTTTGAAGGAATATAGTTAACACTAAGAGTGTTGAATGCAGAGGTAATTTGCACCATACCTTCATGATTTATCTGACAGGCTTTTGTTAAATAGGGTTGATCATGCAAAGCAGCCTCAGCCGCAGCGAGCGCCATGCTACTTACATTGAAAGGCTGTCGTACCCTGTTCAACATATCTGTTATTTCAGGTGATGCAACCGCATAACCCACTCGTAAACCTGCAAGCCCATAGGCTTTAGAAAAGGTACGACACACAACTAAGTTAGGAAAGTCGTTTTGAAGCAATAGTCCATTGGGATATTCTGCTTCATCAACATATTCAAAATAGGCTTCATCAAGCACCACAATGACATGTTCAGGCAACTGCTCAAGAAACTTCACTAACTGGCTACGTGAAAAGCAAGTCCCAGTGGGATTATTTGGGTTAGCTAAAAACACCATAGCAGTCCTTTCTGTAACCGCCTTCGCCATCGCATCAAGGTCATGTCCCCACTCTAGCGCAGGAACTACTACAGCCTTACCCCCAACAGCTTGCGTAACAATAGGGTAAACAATAAACGCATACTGGGAAAATACGACTTCTGTACCAGGCACAACAAATGCCCGAGCTAAAAGATCAAGCACATCATTAGAACCATTACCCAATGTAATCTGGTCAAACGCTACGTTAAGATGAGCACAAAGTGCATTTTTTAAACTATAACCATTGCTGTCAGGATAACGTGTTAACTCACTTTGAGCTTTGGCAATAGCCTCTAAAACCTTTGAAGAAGGCCCTAAAGGGTTCTCATTACTGGCCAGTTTTACAATATTTTCTGGAGCTAAACCCAGTTCTCTAGCCACTTCCTCAATAGGTTTTCCTGGTACATAAGGCTGTAACTGTCTAACCCCCTGCACAGCCAACTTTGTATAATCCACTGACATAGCCACTCCCTAATTATTATTAGTGTGTTTTTAAAGAACCCCTTTCGGATAAGAGCCTAAAATTTTCAAATCAGAAGCTTTAACGGCAACATTTTTCATCACTTCAGCAATTTTAGGGTCATGAACATGTCCTAAGAAGTCAATAAAGAACACATAATTCCATGTACCAGTATTTGAAGGGCGTGTTTCCACACGCGTTAAATCAATTTTTCCTTTATGAAATGGCTCCAACAACTCATGTAAAGCACCTGGCTGGTTACGCATTGAAACCATGATTGATGTTTTATCCTGTCCACTTGGTAACGCTTCCTGGGTGCCAATAATTAAAAACCGTGTTGAATTATCAGGGCGATCTTCAATTTTCTCTGCTACTTTTTCCAACTCATAAAGTTCAGCAGCCATATCACCCGCAATAGCAGCTGAATGCCATTCACTTCTAATACGCTTTGCAGCTTCAGCATTGCTATTCACCGCAACTCGCTCAGCACCAGGATAGTATGAGTCCAGCCATTTGCGACATTGTGCTAATGACTGAGCATGAGAGTAAATACGAGAAATTTTATCTCGGCGAGTATGCTCTGAAACCAATAAATGATGATGAATACGAAGCTCAACCTCACCACAAATCTTTAATGGCGACTCCATAAATGAATCAAGGGTGTGATTAATAACACCTTCTGTTGAGTTCTCTACTGGCACAACACCATAATTAACGGCACCTGCAAGCACTTCTCTAAATACTTCATCAATCGTCGCCATGGGTACACAAACCGCAGAGTGCCCAAAGTGCTTTATTGAAGCCGCTTGCGTAAATGTACCTTCTGGTCCCAGGTAGGCCACATGAATGGGCTGCTCCAAAGCTAAACACGCAGACATAATCTCACGAAACAGACGGGCCACTTCCTCATCATCCAGTGGACCTTGATTATTCTGCATGATACTTCGCAACACCTGTGCTTCTCGCTCAGGCCGATAGTAAAAGCTATTGCCCTCAAGCTGCTTTACTTGTGCAACACTTTTCGCACAATCAGCACGTTCACTAATCAACGTCAGCAATTTGCTATCGATAGTATCAATACGCTTACGTAACTCTTTTAATTTTTGCTCAGTTTCCGACATACTTTTCTTAACCACGGCGTTTCTCAAAATCTTTCATAAAATCAATCAGTGCATCTACTGCCCGCTCTGGAACCGCATTGTAGATAGAAGCACGCATTCCCCCCACAGAGCGATGACCTTTCAAATTCATCAGCTTATTTGCTTCAGCTTCCTGCAGAAAGCGAGCATTTAAAGCGTCATCTTTTAAAGTGAATGGTACATTCATCCAAGAACGGCAATCAGGATCAATTGGGTTATGATAAAAATCACTTTCATCAACAAAGCGGTACAGTTTAGTGGCTTTTCGCTCATTAATTTCTGCCACCGCTGAAAGCCCACCCTGACGTTTTAGCCACTTAAACACGAGGCCAGACAAATACCAGGCAAATGTGGGTGGTGTATTTAACATCGAACCATTATCAGCAATACGCTGGTAATTAAACACTGACGGTGTTGATGGCATAGCACGATCAAGCAAGTCTTTACGTACAATAACCAAGGTAACCCCTGCTGGCCCAATATTTTTTTGTGCTCCAGCATAAATCAACGCAAATTTGCTTACATCAATGGGACGAGAAAGTAGCGTAGAAGACATATCCACGACTAGTGGTATTGATTCCACTTCAGGTACAAAATGAAATTCAAGTCCACCAATCGTCTCATTTGGGGTGTAGTGCAAATAAGAAGCCTGTTCTGGAATATCCCACTCAGCCAATGGCGGGATTGTTGTATTTTGGAAAGCTTGAGCATCTGCCACGATGTGCGTTTTTGCATAGCGAGCTGCTTCAGCTGTGGCTTTTTGTGACCAAATACCTGTATTAACACAAGCAACCAGAGGATCAGCCTCTTTACCTAAAAGGTTCATAGGGATAAGCGAAAATTGGGCTGTCGCGCCCCCTTGCATAAACAATACGGCATAGTCATCAGGCACTTGCAGCAGATCACGTAAATCTTGCTCTGCCTCAGCCGCCATCGTTTCAAAAGCGGCATGACGGTGACTGATCTCCATCACAGAAATACCCATCTGCTGCCAATCGAGCAGCTCAGCCTGAGCTTGTTGCAACACTTCATCAGGCAAAGCAGCAGGTCCTGCACAAAAATTAAAGGCTCGTGTCATAAGCAATACCGTACCAACCAACACCATAGACAATAAAACGGCCAATATCCTGGTAAGGATATTGGCCGTTTTGTTAACAACTTAGCGGCTTCTGGTCAGCTTGACCAGCTAACCGTTCGTTCTTTCGTTGCCGTCCGTCAGTCCTCACCTGGTTCTTCTCCATCCTGAATACCAGGGTCCTCAGTATCAACATCTGGCTCATCTGTATCAGTAGTAGATGCTTCTGGAGAAATTTCAGTATCTTCATCTACAGATTCATCAAAATCAGCTAGATCACCCTCAAGATCATCAGCATCTTCAGGCTCTGCAACTCGCTCAATACTGACTAGACGTTCACCATTACTGAGTTTAATTAGACGCACACCCTGAGTATTTCGTCCCAGTACTGAGATTTCATCAATTCTTGTTCTGACCAACGTACCCTGATCAGAAATCAACATCATTTCATCATTATCCCAGACTTGAATAGCACCAATTATAGCGCCATTACGCTCACTGCTTTGCATACCAATCACGCCCTGACCACCACGTCCATAAATCGGAAACTCAGCAACCTGGGAACGCTTACCATATCCATTTTCACTTGCAGTAAGAATAAAGCCATCATTATCGGGAATAATTAATGAAATGACTTTTTGCTGTTCTTGCAGACGAATGCCTCGGACCCCTTTAGCAGTCCGCCCCATTGCACGTACATCTGACTCTTTAAAACGAATCGCTTTACCAGAACTGCTCACCAGCATGACGTCCTGTTCACCATCTGTAATAGCAACACCCACAAGGTGATCAGCCTCATCAAGTTCCAATGCGCGGAGGCCTGCATTACGTGGACGTGAAAACTGTTCTAGGGGTGTTTTCTTCACAGTACCATTGGCAGTCGCCATAAAGACAAAATGCCCTTCCGTAAACTCAGTTACTGGCAATATAGCGGTAATATACTCATCAGCTTGTAGCGATAATAAGTTATTAATCGGACGACCACGGGATGTTCGACCAGCCGCAGGAATTTCATAAACCTTTAACCAGTACACCTTACCCACAGACGAGAAACAAAGAATTTGAGTATGAGTATTGGCGACTAATAAGTGCTCAATATAGTCTTCATCTTTCAAAGAGCTTGCAGACTTACCACGACCACCACGACGCTGAGCCTGATAGGTATCCAGAGGCGTTGTCTTGGCATAACCACTCCGTGAAATCGTAACCACCATATCTTCTTCAGTGATCAAGTCTTCAACGGTTAAATCAACACGAGAGCTGACAATCTCTGAACGACGCTCATCGCCATATTCTTCCCGTACTTGCTCTAACTCTTCACGAATAACTGCTTTGAGCTGGTTTGAGTCTGACAAAATAAGCATCAATTCAGCAATTTTCTTGAGTAATTCCTGATACTCATTCAACAGCTTGTCATGCTCAAGACCCGTCAGTCTGTGTAGGCGTAACTCAAGGATAGCTTGGGCCTGTTCTGGTGATAAATAATACTTCCCATCGCGTAAGCCATATTCCTCAGCTAAGCCATCTGGGCGACATGATACTGCACCAGCACGGTCAATCATGTTTAATACATGGCCAGGCTGCCAGGGAGTATTAATCAACTTCTCTTTAGCCTCTGCTGGCGTGGGAGATTCTTTGATGAGTTGAATTACAGGGTCAATATTGGACAGAGCAACTGCCTGGCCTTCTAAAATATGGCCGCGCTCTCTGGCTTTACGAAGTTCATAAACGGTACGGCGAGTAACAACTTCTCGACGGTGGCGAATGAAGGCTTCAATTAACTCTTTAAGGTTAAGTAGCTTAGGTTGACCATCAACCAACGCCACCATATTAATACCAAAAACACTTTCGAGCTGAGTCTGTGAGTAAAGGTTATTGAGTACAACGTCTCCTGATTCGCCACGGCGCAGCTCAATAACAACTCGCATCCCGTCTTTATCAGACTCGTCGCGAAGCTCAGTAATGCCTTCAATTTTTCGATCTTTTACCAGCTCAGCAATTTTTTCAATCAACTTCGCTTTATTAAGCTGGTAGGGGAGCTCAGAAACGATAATGGTTTGCTTACCGGTCTTTGGGTCTTCTTCAATATCAGCTTTCGCTCTAAGATAGATACGACCACGGCCAGTACGATAAGCCTGAAGAATTCCCGCTCGCCCATTAATGATTGCGGCTGTAGGGAAGTCAGGGCCGGGGATATATTCCATCAGCTGATCAATAGTGAGAGACGAGTCATCCAGCAAAGCTAAACAGCCATTGACCACTTCTCTTAGGTTGTGTGGTGGAATATTGGTTGCCATCCCCACCGCAATACCAGAAGAGCCATTCACCAACAGATTAGGTATACGCGTAGGCAATACTACAGGGATTTGCTCTGTACCATCGTAGTTGGGCGTAAAATCGACTGTTTCTTTTTCTAAATCTGCCAAAATAGAATGGGCAATTTTTGCCATGCGTACTTCGGTATAACGCATAGCTGCAGCAGAGTCACCATCAACAGATCCAAAGTTACCTTGTCCGTCAACCAACACATAGCGCATCGCAAAAGGCTGAGCCATGCGGACAATAGTATCGTATACAGCTGAGTCACCATGCGGGTGGTATTTACCGATTACGTCACCAACAACACGTGCCGACTTTTTGTAAGCTTTGTTCCAATCATTACCAAGCTCACTCATCGCAAACAGTACACGACGATGTACTGGCTTCAAACCATCGCGGACATCAGGCAAAGCACGCCCAACAATCACGCTCATAGCATAATCAAGATACGACTGTTTCAGCTCATCTTCGATATTAATCGGAAGTATTTCTTTAGCTAAATCACCCATTACGGATATGTTTCCTTATGCTGTGGGTTCTGACTGATGCCAGCATCAATGAGTCAAAAACCGATAACACCTATGCATTAAGTAACTGCACCAAGTGAAGCTATCTACATGAAAAAACGTATTGAGCATTTGTCTTCTAACATAGAGTCAACTTGAATCACTCTGACAACTCATAGCGCTTTTATTAAGATGCCCGTACTACTTACAGTTTGAAGTAACACTATTTATCGACATCTCCAAACATATACTAAAGCCCCATCACCTCTACTAGAAACGCTCAAAAACCAATAGGAACGTATTCTCAACATGGATTACGTTAATGATTAATGTAAAGGGGTATGGGTTTTACCATGCTCAATGCACAATTAATCTATTCACCACTGGTAACGCTTAGCCAGCTTTATACAACCAGTTACTGTTAGTTGGGCTGGGTAATATTCCGTGAAGTTCCGGTCACCCAGCAAAAAGATGAGTAATTATAACCAATTACCGCAAAGGTGTATATTTAATCAATGCATCTGACTTAAGCTATTCCAACAATACATTTAAGTCGTCACATTACGACTATCAGCATCATTTTCAGCAAAACAGTTGTTGCATTTTTGCCTGTGTTGGATTTTCTATCACGCCACGCTCTGTGACGATCATATCGATTAAACTCGCAGGCGTCACATCAAACACAGGGTTACTCACAGAAGTGTTTTCAGGTGCCAGCATTTTATCACCCAGCATGATTAACTCATTACTCTCTCGGTACTCAATGTCAATCTCTTCTCCTGAAGTCAAGCTCATATCGACTGTTGATGAAGGAGCGACAACCATAAATTTGCATCCATGATGATGTGCCAGCAGCGCCAAACCATAAGTGCCAATCTTATTAGCTGTATCACCATTTGCGGTAATACGGTCAGCACCTACGATGACCCAGTCTATTTTATTCGTTGCCATATGGTAGGCTGCCGCACCATCCACACCTAAAACAAAAGGAATTTTTTCCTGAGTTAACTCCCACGCCGTTAACCGAGCACCTTGTAACCAGGGGCGTGTTTCATTAACCCAAACCTGACTTAGTTCATCTGCTTCAGCCAACGCACGAATTACGCCCAGTGCTGTCCCATAACCACTGGTTGCAAGTGCTCCAGTATTGCAGTGGGTCATCACACTGACCTTACGTGCCTCAGATAATGACGCTAAAATAGCCTGTTTACCGTATTGCCCCATGGTTTTATTGGCTACGATATCCTCCTGATGAATAGCGACTGCTTCAGTCATAAGCTTATTTTTCAGTAATGTGGTAACTTGCTCATCTGCTGAAGAGGATATATGTGCATTGATGAGTTCACGCATTCGCTCTATTGCCCAGCGAAGATTAACCGCTGTGGGTCTTGCTGCTGACAGCATATCAAGTGTAGCCATGAGTGAATTTATTGATTGCCCCACTGCTGCAGCAAGCACAACGCCATAAGCTGCGCTAACACCAATAGCAGGAGCGCCACGAACAACCATTTGTTGTATTGCTTTAGCGACATCCTCTGCTGTTGAGCACAGTACATACTGTATTTGATTAGGTAACACTTGTTGATCCAGCAACTTTAACTGTGTCCCTGTCCAGCTAATCGCTTCTATTTTTGAAAATGAAGACTGCATATTTTTTATATCCTTTGACATTCACTTAATAAACTCACTCAGCACAGTTACCTGTTAGTTTACCGTGTAAAAATCTGTATATTTATAAAGTCTTTTACCTTTGAGTCAGGCCATTGTCTAAACACTCTGATATTTTAATAACGCCATAAATAAATTAGTTGTCGTATATTAATGTATTCGCCTATTCATATGATCAAGACCAGCTACACGACATACGATGAATATCAAACTCGAAATAGACAACACAAAACTATATACTGCCGACTGATCTCTGGATACAGCCGGTTAGTGCAGGATGCATGAACACGTGCTGATCACTTATTACTAGAATAAGCCTACTAACTAATGCTGTTGTATTTTTAATCAGTCTGTGGAAGCCGCTATGAGTGAAAAAAAAGCTGTCGATACTATTATTGAGGCTGGCTGGGTCATCCCTGTCAATGCTGATAAAGAAGTACTCAAAAATCATGCGCTTGTTATAAATGATGGAACAATTATTGCCATACTGCCTAATGATCAAGCATTAAATCAGTTTCAGCCAGCAAATCATCAACAATTACCAAACCATGCACTTATTCCTGGCTTTATTAATACACACTGTCATGCAGCAATGTCTTTTTTCCGAGGGAAAGCTGACGACCTACCTTTAATGACTTGGTTAAATGAACATATTTGGCCCGCTGAATCTCAATGGGTAAGCGCTGAATTTGTTCACGATGGCACCCAGCTTGCGATTGCTGAAATGCTTCGTTGTGGTACTACTACTTTCAGTGATATGTACTTTTTCCCAGAAGTAGCCGCCAGAGTTGCTTTAGATGCTAAGATTCGTAGCCAAATCAGCTTTCCTATCATGGACTTCCCCACCCCCTGGGCAAAAGATCCTGACGAATATATTCACAAAGGGCTAGAAGTTTTTGATCAGTTCCGTCATCAGTCTATGACGCGCATTATGTTTGGCCCTCATGCTCCTTATACTGTGTCAGATGAACCACTAAAACGTATCGCAACACTGTCTGAGCAATTAGATGCCGCAGTCCAAATGCATATTCATGAAACACCCACAGAGGTCGATGAAGGACTGGCTAAAACAGGAAAACGTCCTTTACAACGCCTCCATGATTTAGGTTTACTCAGCCCACGTCTACAGTGTGTGCATATGACCCAAATCACTGAAGCAGATATTCAGCTACTCCTGCAAACAGGAGCTCATGTTGTTCATTGCCCTGAATCCAACTTAAAACTAGCCAGCGGCTTTAGTCCTGTAGATCAACTACTGAAAGCTGGCGTTAATGTTTCTTTGGGTACGGATGGTGCAGCCAGTAATAATGATCTGGATATGTTGGGAGAAATGCGCACAGCAGCCTTGCTTGCTAAAGCGGTTGCCGAAGATGCCGCTGCTTTGTCTGCCCATGAAGCACTCGCCATGGCGACAATAAATGGTGCAAAAACATTAGGTATTGATGACATTACGGGTAGTTTAGAAGTTAATAAAGCTGCAGACATTACGGCTATCAATCTTGATGAGTTGGAAAATCTGCCCATGTACCATCCCGTTTCACAAATTGTGTATACCGCAAGTTCACGACAAGTAACGCATGTTTGGGTTGACGGTAATTTAGTGTTAAATAACCGAGAACTCACTACATTAGATATTGATTATCTCAAAGCCAACGCTTTACGTTGGAAAGAGCATATCATTACTGGCCAATAAACCTATACCAACAGGGTACTTTTAAACGGGAAATGCTCGCAATGGAACAATCCCCTAACAGCAACGTTAATACCCCTGGCAACAGCGTTAATACAGATAACAACGTTGATGCCGATGAAATCGCTAAGTTTGAGGCATTAGCTAGCCGCTGGTGGGATCGTAACAGTGAGTTTAAGCCTCTCCATGATATCAACCCACTTAGGCTTAATTTTATTGATGAGCGAGCATCCCTAGCAGGAAAGAAAGTACTCGACGTAGGTTGCGGTGGTGGCATTCTTTCTGAATCGATGGCCTTGCGAGGTGCTCAAGTGCAAGGCATCGATATGGGGGAAGCACCGCTAACAGTCGCTAAGCTTCACTGTTTGGAATCAGGGGCAAATGTTGAATACACACAAACCACAGCAGAAGCTTTAGCTCAAGAGAAGCCTGGTTACTTTGATGTCGTCACTTGCCTTGAAATGCTGGAACATGTCCCTGATCCATCATCAGTCATTAAGGCATGCAGTCAGCTGGTTAAACCAGGGGGACATGTCTTCTTTTCAACGATTAACCGCAACCCCAAGTCTTATTTATTTGCGATTGTCGGAGCTGAGTACGTACTGAAAATACTTCCTAAAGGCACACATGACTGGAGTAAGTTTTTACGCCCAGCAGAACTTGCTCGTTGGGTACGTGCTGCAGGTTTACAGCCACAAACTATGACAGGGATGACCTATAACCCCATCACCAAACACTATAAACTGGATAAACACGATGTCAGCGTCAACTATTTGCTGCACACTGTAAAACCAGAATGAATACTGTAGTTGGCATCGTTCAGGTTTAGTTGCCTGAGCTAAACCAAGCGTAATGAGTAACACCGGTTCAGTTGAGAAGCAGAAACCCTCATGCAAACGTCTCCAATCCAAGCCATTTTATTTGACTTAGATGGCACTCTACTCGACACCGCACCCGACTTAGTTGCTGCGGTAAATCGTCTGCGCCACACACATGGTGAAAGCAGCCTTGACTACGATGTGGTACGCAACTGTGTCTCTAATGGTGCAAAAGCCTTAGTCAAATTGGCTTTTTCGACAACAGAAGATGATGAGCGTTTTACTGGATTACACCAGCAACTGTTAGCCTTTTATGAGGAACAACTTGTCAACGAAACAATCTTATTCCCAGGCATAGATCATTTACTGCAAGCTATTGAATCTCGCCAGCTCCCTTGGGGTGTCGTGACCAATAAACCCAGTCAATATACTTTTCCAATTATGGACTCGCTTGCACTCAGTAAACGCAGTGCAGTGACTATTTGTCCAGATCATGTTCAGCAGCGCAAACCTCACCCAGAAGCACTACTCACTGCCTGCAACCAGCTTAATTGCCTACCTCAGCAGTGTATTTATATTGGTGATCATGAACGGGATATTGAGGCAGGCCAGCGTGCAGGTATGGTGACGGTTGCAGCATGCTATGGCTATATTGACAATGACAGTAATCCATTGTCTTGGCCTGCTGATTTTCATGCAGACTCTGTCATGGATATTCTTGATTGGCTTGACGATAACAATTGGACTTTACGAGCTTAACTTTACTAATTGGGCGAACATCATGTTTGAATATCAAGCACACGACAACCTGTTAGCTGATCGTGTTGTTTTAGTAACAGGTGCTGGTGATGGCATTGGCAAGGCAGCAGCCCTAAGTTTTGCCCGTTACGGCGCTACTGTAATTTTGCTAGGTCGTACCACCAAAAAACTAGAAGCTGTTTATGATGAAATTGAGCAAAAAGGCTATCCTCAACCCGCCATTTATCCAATGAACTTAGAGGGAGCAAGCCCCAAAGATTATGACGATTTAGCATTACGTATTGACCAAGAATTTGGTCAGTTAGATGGCCTGCTTCATAATGCAGGCAGTTTGGGAACTCTGACGTCCATTAGCCAATATAATATCGATACTTGGCATCAGGTCATGCAAGTTAACGTTAATGCTGCCTTTATGATGACGCAAGCACTATTACCACTCCTTCGCAAATCAAGTGATGCCTCTGTCATTTTCACGTCATCATCCGTTGGGCGTAAAGGCAGAGCACATTGGGGCGCCTACGCTGTATCCAAATTTGCCACAGAAGGTCTAATGCAGGTACTTGCCGATGAAGAGGAAGAAATTAGCCACATCCGCTTCAACTCAGTAAATCCTGGTGCTACCAGAACAGCCATGCGAGCACAGGCTTATCCAGCAGAAGATCAAGCTAAATTAGCTGGACCAGAAGATATCATGAATGTCTATCTCTATTTAATGGGGCCTGATAGTCAATCCGTCAATGGTCAAGCATTTAACGCTCAATAAGCACTGGTGAGTCGTAATGTATGGTCCACTAATCTAAAATCACTCCACAAAACGCTCAAAAAGAGAGTTACCTGTTCCTCTATTGAGCGTTAAAAAGCCGTTCCTGAGCTAATGATTAACCTCTCCTACTCATCAAAAAAACACTTATAACAAGCACGATTTTTTTCGTCACTTATTTGACGCTCCCCCTACTCTATCCGTTATTATTAGTTGCTAACTCAAACAATAGCCATTCGGGCGGAACCGGTTTGCCGCCTTAGCGTGTTACGGGACTGTAAAGCCGCAGATATATTTAAATAATAAAAAATTAATTAAGTGGCATAAAATTCGCAAAGATTTAGCGAACAAGACGGAACTATTTACAGAAGGCTTTGGTCGTTATGAATCAACCTGTGCAGCAATCTCATATGAGTAAGTTAAGAAAGCTCACCGCAGTCAATGGACAAGCCTCACCCAACGCAAAGGTTAAGAGACAACCACTACACACAATTCAAGCGGATAACCTTTCAGTAACACAGCGTTTGCAGTTTATTCAACGACTGCAAGCCTCACTAGAAATAGAAACACTCATTCAGCAACTTTTTACGAGTATTGATGGACTGATTGAGCTGGATGGCCTTACTTATCTTCATAAAGAGTACGGTCTGAGTATTCACTGTGGAAAAACCAAGCACCACAGTTGTAGTTATCGAATGATTACCGAAACGGACCAACTCGGAGAAATAATCAGCTATCGCCAACGCCGTTTTACTGAAGACGAACTGGCCTGTTTGGAAGAGTTACTGCAGTATGTTGTTTGTCCACTTCGTAATGCATTACAGTATCGTTCTGCTATTCAGGCTGCTCTTTATGATCCGTTAACGGGTGCAGGCAACCGTATTGCACTTGATAATGCACTTCATAGAGAGTTACAGGTTTGTAAGCGGGAGAAACAACCTCTCTCCTTGCTGGTGTTAGATTTAGATCATTTTAAGCAAATTAATGATAATTACGGCCATAGTGCTGGAGACTATGTACTTAAGCAAACTGTAGCCTGTTTGCATAACAGCTTAAGAAATGTGGATATGGTTTTTCGGTATGGTGGCGAGGAATTTATTGTCCTGCTCTCTAAAACCAGTAAAAAAGCCGCAACGGTTGTTGCTGAACGTTTGCGTAAAAGTATTGAAGACATGCAATGTCAATTTAATAACGTAGCCATTCCACTCACTGTTAGCTTGGGCACATCAACACTTCAGGCAAAAGATACGATACAAGACTTGTTTAATAGAGCAGATCAAGCCTTGTACCGTGCAAAAGCATCAGGTCGAAATAGGGTCGTTAATAGTTAGACATGCTAATTAACGCTGAGGACCAGCTGGCTTCTTTTTTCTAGGCTTAGTGGTATGGGTATGCTTTCGCTGCTGACGCTGTAAATCAGTCTTACCTTGTTTACTATGGGTGGGCACAGGTTTGACACTTAAACCTACCTGTCTAGCTAATTCGTCAACCTCTCGCTGTGGAAGCTCTTCCCAAGCACCCACCTTAACTCGACTCGATAAAATAACATTGCCATAACGCACGCGTTTTAGGCGGCTTACTTTTACCCCTTGAGACTCCCAAAGACGACGAACTTCTCTGTTTCGACCTTCCATGATAACAACATGAAACCAGTGATTAATGCCATCACCGCCGGAATCAACAATATCGGTAAAGCGTGCAGGCCCATCTTCCAGAGTGACCCCCTTAAATAAGCGTTCAGTCATTTCTGTTGTTACTTCACCCATAACTCGAACAGCATATTCCCGCTCAATCTGATATGAAGGATGCATCAGACGATTTGCCAACTCACCATCACTGGTAAACAACAATAGTCCTGATGTGTTTATATCCAGACGCCCGATATTTATCCAGCGCTCTCCTTTAAGCTTTGGTAACCGATCGAAGACGGTAGGACGTCCCTCATTATCTTTTCTTGAGCAAACTTCTCCTTCAGGCTTGTTATAAACCAATACACGACGGTGTTCAGCACCACAACTAATGGTCACTAATCGATCATCTACTTTTACTTGATCAACACTAGAAACTCTTGCACCTAAAGCTGCTGTTTGCCCATTTACCTGAACACGACCTTCAGCAATCCATCGCTCAATTTCACGCCTGGAAGCTAGGCCTGTTTGAGCCAAAGCTTTTTGTAACTTAACCGTTTCCACTTCGTTTTTACTCACAATCGTTTCTAATAATTAAAGCTTACTACCCATTTCAGGTATTGGGCTTCCAGTTTTCCAAAGTAAAGAAATCTTATTAAGAAGCAGAGTCATCTTGCAGAGGAGATGGCTCATTTAAAGTACTTCCATCAGATATTGCTTCAGCACTTGGGTTAGTTTCATCAGTGTTATGTTGTACATGTTCTTCATGAAGCCGCTTATCCAAGAGCGCTACTGCACGCTCTTGTGCTCTAGCCGTTTCTTCTGCCAGCGTCATTTTTTCTGTTTCTTCAGTTTCAGTCATGGCTAAAGATGCGTCATGCAAAGACGCATCCTGGTCAGTGTTTTCAGTTGTTTCTTCACTTGCAGCGTCTTCTTCGCCAACTTCTGGCTCAAATTTGCCCGATAGCAGCTGATCAAAATGTTCAGGTAAATGCTGTTCCATGTCATCAAGCTCAGCAAATAGCTCATCTGCCGACATTGGTTTATCCTGAGGCCCTTCACTTGAGCCTACTTGCTCTCCTCCAGGCTCATCCAGGGCAAGCTCTTCATTCGCCGCCATTTCTTTAATTTCAGCAAGTGGCGGCAACTGATCTAAACTTTGCAAATTGAAGTAATCTAAAAATTGACGTGTCGTTGCATACATCGCGGGCCTGCCAGGCACATCACGATGCCCTACCACCCGGACCCACTCTCGTTCCTGTAATGTCTTAATGATGGAAGAACTGACACTAACCCCTCGAATATCTTCAATTTCACCACGTGTAATAGGTTGCCGATAAGCAATCAGCGCCAGTGTTTCTAACAAGGCCCGCGTATAGCGAGGGGGACGCTCTTCCCACAGCTTGCCCACCCATTCACTTAATTGGCTACGAACCTGAAAGCGATAACCTGAAGCGACTTCTTTGAGTTCAAAACCACGTCCTTCACACTGCTCACCAATTACATCTAATGCTTGCTTGATGACTTCAGGTTCAGGACGACTACTTTCAGAAAACAGCAGCCGCATTTGCTCTATGCTTAATGGCTTTGGTGACGCCAGTAACGCCCCCTCCAAAATCACACTTAAAGTAACGTCAAAATCTGTCATGAGGCTCGTGCTTTTACATGAATAGCCCCAAATGGCTCAGCTTGTACTAGCTCTATAAGGGACTCTTTTATTAATTCCAAAACCGCTAAGAATGTCACCACCACCCCTAACCGCCCTTCTTCAAGTGAAAAAAGTGCTATAAAAGGCGTAAAGTGATCAGCAGATAATGCTCCTAATACTTGAGACATTCGTTCCCTGGTCGACAGGGCTTCCTGTTCCACTTGATGGCTTTCAAACATCTCTGCACGCTTTAAAACACCTGCAAATGCAACCAGTACCTCTTTTAGCTCCACATCCGGCTGAGGTTTATCATGCACAATGTGAGGCGGTAATGCTCTTGCTAAATGAATATCACGCCCTTGCCGTGGTATTTCATCAATAGATTCAGCCGCCTTTTTAAACCTTTCATACTCCAACAAACGTCTTATTAACTCTGCTCGAGGATCTTCCTCTTCTTCTTCAGATTCCTCAGTTGTTCTGGGTAAGAGCATACGAGACTTAATTTCTGCTAACATGGCAGCCATCACCAAATACTCTGCCGCCAATTCAAAGTGGACAGCCTTCATTAATTCGACATACTCCATATACTGCAGCGTAATATCTGCAACACATATTTCCAGAACATCCACATTCTGTCGTCGAATTAAATACAAAAGTAAATCCAAAGGGCCTTCAAAAGCTTCAAGAAAGACTTCCAATGCTTCTGGAGGAATGTACAAGTCCTGCGGTATTTCAGTGACAGGTTCACCTTGTACAATCGCAAAAGGCAGCTCAGCCTGCTCAGGTGTTTGCCGAAAGCGACGCTGATAAATCTGGTTTTCAGATAGCAAGTCAGTTCGGTGATCCACCGCATCTTCGACTGTAGAATTTTCCGGTTGAGACACAGGTTCTGACATACATGTATTCCTAACGATAGAGCAAGCGCATAGTTAAACGTGCGTTTTCAAATGTTTGCTGGGCTTACTCAAATCCTGCAAAAAGCTGACTCGTCTAGCGTAAACCTCAATCAATATCACAGGTACTTTCTAACGCATTGACAATAACTATTTTGACAAAGAGGATATCAACCTCCATAGCAATACAGTTTCAGTTGTCTAAACGGTCTATTTTCGCAAAACAACACCTATCCTGCACCCATTTTTGTACGGATATATCTGAATAAATCTTGATAAAAGTTCCAGACTGAGCATTTATCTGGTTTCCAGGAAAAGCTGACCATTTATATTCTATGCGGCAATATTAAGGAGCAATAAATAACCACACTATAATCAGCTTAGAAGAAAATAGTTAACCCAAAAGCCCAAATGCTAAAGAGGAAAGTTTTATCCCTGTAAAAAAGGGGCAGGATCGCCTTTGCCTTCACGAATGACACTAGGCACTTCATCAACCATATTGATCACGGTTGTAGGTTCCATTCCGCAAAATCCACCATCAATGATAAGGTCAACATGATGTTCTAATAAGTCACGCATATCATAAGGATCGATAAGTGGATATTCGTCCCCAGGCATTATCAGCGTTGTACTCATTAAAGGCTCTCCCAAATCAGCTAACAGCGCCTGAGTAATTGCAAAATCAGGTACACGTAAGCCTATTGTTCGCCGTTTTGGATGCATTAAACGTCGTGGGACCTCACGGGTAGCCTGCAAAATAAACGTATAAGGCCCTGGTGTGTATGCCTTTAGTAAACGATAGGCGGTATTCTCAACACGGGCATAAATCGCAAGTTCAGACAAGTCTCGGCACATCAATGTGAAATTATGGCGCTCATCTAAATTTCGAATACGACGAATACGGTCAACCGCTTTTTTATCTCCAATATGACAGCCTAAAGCATAGGCTGAATCTGTTGGATAAACGACCACCCCCCCTTGGTGAATAATATCTGCAGCTTGTCGTATTAAACGCTGCTGGGGATTTTCACAATGAATTTGAAAAAATTGACTCACAGTATTTACCTACTGTTTTATATTCAAAGCGACCAGGCAGACCAGACTGGTCGACACTGTTTGGGTAATGGAGGTACTTTGCCAACATCCGCCCAATGGGTCGCAGGTCCATGGAAGTCACTACCACAGGATGCCAGTAACTCATAATCACAGCTTAATTGAGCTAAATACGCTAGCCGGTCTGGAGTAGTACCAGCCGTAGCGACTTCCATCCCATGACCACCACATGTTTTAAACTGCTGTAACAGACGACGCAACTTAGTATTGGTCAACTTATATCGAGCGGGATGCGCTAAAACAGCTTGACCGTCTGCTTCACTAATCCAAGTGATAACTTGCTGTAACTCTGGCCACTGACTTTTTACATCCCCCATCTTGCCAGCACCCAGCCACCGCTTAAATGCCTGATCACGTGTTTCCACAAAGCCTGAACGAACCATATGTTCCGCAAAATGGGGCCGCCCTAGTTGTAACTCTTGATCTGCAAAAATACCTTCTGTTTGTTTCCGAACAACTTCTAGTGCACCCGCCAATGGATCAGGAACACCAATTTTAGCTAAACGCTCTGCAATTTTGACAGCACGTGCTTCCCTGGCCTGATGCTGAAAAGCAAGTGCTTGCTGCAAACCTGGCGCTTGCAGATTAATATTTAAGCCTAATACATGTAATGTGATCCCTCGCCAAACACAGGAAAACTCCACGCCAGGAATAATGACTAAAGGTTGTGTTTGCAGTTCTGATCCACAAGAATGATTCAACCAGTTAATGCCAGCAACACTGTCATGATCAGTGATGGCAAGAACATCAACTTGTTGCATTTTTGCGCGGTCAATCAGTGCTAGAGGGGATAATAGGCCATCAGAGGCTGTTGTATGAGTGTGCAAATCGTACAGCACGTTAACTCTCTATTTTTACTTACATCAGCCCATAGTAACAGTTTTTATTGATGTGTGTTAATGTCATCGAACCATCCTAGCTCGCTTAATTGAACTAAACTAATACTTAAGCACTCAAAAAACAGCAGTAATACCTCTTAGTACCAACCTAATAATAGCTTTAGCCTGACCTCTACCATTAGGGTAGGGAGACTTTTTATTTAGATTGCCGACAAAATAACGTATTATAAACGCTTACTTACTGCCCAGGGTGACAGAAACGCAATGAAATTCTTTGTTGATCTACTCCCAATCATCGTTTTCTTCACGGTATACAAACTTACAGGTGATTTTTTACTGGCAACCATCAGTATTCTGGCTGCAACAGGTCTGCAAATGGCTTATAGCTGGATTCGTCACCGCAAGATTGAACGTATCCATCTTATTTCAGCAGGATTACTTGCCGTACTTGGTGGTATGACCCTGCTTTTTGATAACTCCGCCTTTTTACAATGGAAGCCTACTATCCTCTACTGGGTAATGGGTGTGGCGGTGCTTGTTTCTCAGTTTTGGGGAAAGAAAAACCTTACCCAGCGAAGTCTTGAAGGGCTACTAAAGAGCTCAAATGTTCAACTTCAGGCAGTACCGAATACTACCTGGAATAGACTTAATTTAAGCGTTTTTGGGTTTCTGGCTGCCATTGGTGTTGCTAACCTTTATGTTGCTTTCCAGTTTAGCGAATCAGCCTGGGTCAACTTTAAGCTATTTGGCTTAACTGGCATCACACTTGTTTTCATGGTTGCGTTAATTATGCCACTGTCTCGCTATATGGAATCTGAACAAAAAACTGAGCCCGCAATAATTAACGAAGACCAAGAATAACAGAGCCTCATGCTATATATCATCATTGCTGAAGATGTCCCAAATAGTCTGCCCCTTCGTCAACAGGCGCGTCCACAACACCTTGTGCGACTGGAACAACTTAAAGAAGAAGGCAGGCTGGTGATAGCAGGCCCTAACCCTGCTATCGATAATAGTGACCCTGGAGAAGCTGGTTTTACAGGAAGTGTTATTATTGCTGAATTTAGCTCATTAGAAGAAGCTAAACATTGGGCAAATGATGACCCTTACATAAAAGCTGGTGTGTATGCCCAAACAACCGTAAAACCTTTCAAGAAAGTTTTTCCCTAATCGTTTCCTAGCGTTGCCTGCCTCACTCAGATTTGTGTACTGATACACTAATAACTCTAAGTGAAAGGTCAGGCTTCCTACCCCAACGATGTAATATCGTTTTTTATCCATTCAAGTTCATAAAAAATTTGTGTTATTCTCTTAACCTTTCCTTTGTTTGTTCATTAATAAATAGTGTTAATGGTATTTTACTCACACCTTTAAAGCTGAATAACTTGTTCTGAACAACACAAAAAACTACGTATTTTTGCTGAGACAGGGAGTTGGGCCGAATGCGAAGCATTGTGACTTTTTTTATTGCAGTCTTTTTTTCACTTTCCTCATCAGCTCAAGCTGCCCGTATTGGATACGTCGGTGATGAAATCTATGTACCCCTTCGTGCCGGGCCAGCCAGTAGCTATCGTATTGTCCATTCAGGCCTTAAAACTGGTACTCAACTTGAGATTCTCGCCTATGACCTTGAAAAAGGTTACAGCTTGGTTAAAACACCTTCTGATTTAGAAGGGTACATTGAAAACCAATACTTGGTTGAAGAGCCTGTTGCCAAAATCCAGCTTGTAGAGTTACAAAATGATATGTCGTCCCTAACTGCGGAAAAAACCAGGCTAGAAGAACTTATTACTGATTATAAAAACGAGCACCAAGATATCCTGTCTCTAAATGACCAATTAAAAAAAGAGAAACAAGCCATTCAGGAACGTCTTCAAACACTTGAAACAATGACTAAAAATACACAGCAAATTGTGGCTCGCAATAAAACACTCAGTGATACTCACACTCAGCTCACTGAACAAATCAATATATTACAATCAGAAAACAATGAGCTATCCCAAATGGCCTACTTAAAATGGTTTTTGTATGGCGCAGGTACTATGATTCTTGGCATTACTTTAGGCTTGGTTTTGCCACGAATTAGGCTTCGTCGTAAACAAAGTGAATGGCTTTAACGATCAATATGGCCTAAATCTCTATCTGGCTGAAAATAATTACGTAAGCGTTGTTTGAGTATTTTTGCCTCGGGAAAACCTCCATCACGCTTACGCTCCCAAAGTAAAACGTCATCCGCATAGATATAAAATCGCCCACCATGCGAAGGTTTAAGGGTGACACCAGCAAGATCCTCAGTAAATGAGCTTAAAAGTTCTTGAGCCAACCAAGCGGATCTAAGCAACCATTGACACTGACAACAGTACTCAATCGTTACCAATGGTTTCTTTGTCATAATAACCTCAACATGCTCTAACCACAGTCACTGATGACCTGGCATTGTTGTTAACTTTTATTCTGGCTGAAAAGCAAGTAATACACTATTTATTTCAATAGCTTTATGACTGCTGAAGCAAATAGCTATTCAAGAATGGACACGTTAAACTAGCCGGCCATCATTACTTCATACACGATCATTATTATGTTGGACTATCTTGTTAACCCTGAAATAGAAGATTATTGCCACCAATACACCTCAAAAGAGTCAGACTTACTCCTCTCTCTCATTGACGAAACCAACCAAAATATGGGGTATCCCGTCAAGTTATCGGGCAGACAAGTAGGACGCTTATTAAAACTGATTGTCAGTATTAGTCAAACCAAGACTATTCTTGAAATTGGTATGTTCACAGGCTACTCAGCACTATCAATGGCAGAAGCATTACCTGAAGACGGTAAAATCATCTGTTGCGAAACCAACCCGCGTGCGATTGAATTTGCTAAACAGTTTTTTGAGCAATCGCCTCACGGTCATAAAATCGATATTCGCTTTGGAAAAGCACTAGACACGATCCAATCCTTAGCGGACACCACTTTTGACTTAGTATTTATTGATGCTGACAAAAAAAATTACACTCATTACTTGCATGCAACATTACCGCTCGTGAAATCAGGCGGACTCATTATTGTTGACAATGCACTTTGGCAGGGAAATGTACTTGCACCTAATGATGAAAGAGATCAAGCCGTTGCTGAGTTAAACCGTTATGTTGCTGAAAGTGAAACACTTGAAAATGTCTTACTTAGCATTCGCGATGGTGTGAATATCATACGTAAGTGTTAAGCAATTTTTTGAGAAATATGCATCCCCACCAACCTGGCAACAGAAACTGCTAAATAAAACTGTCCAACAACAGCTTCCAGTGCAGTCAATGACTGCGCTGCTCGGGTAACAGGTACCATATCACCCAGCCCTAACGTGGTTAAAGAAACATAACTAAAATAGATAAAGCCCCACAAATCATAACCATCTACAGCATTAATGCCATGGAATGAGTTTGGATGAACTAACTCAATAAAGCTGTAGCATAACGCCCACCAAATACCAAACAGCAGATAAACACACATAGCACCATAAAGGGTGTCTCGCGTAATAACCGAATTAGCAAATACCAGTTTAATAATACGAATAATGATGTACGCAAAAAAAATGATATACAAAAACGTGTCCAACATTGCAAAGGTTGGTGTTCCTCTGCTTACAGAGATCCAACCAGTAACAACTGTAGGAATTGCTAAAATCATCGTTGAAATTAATGTCCGTCGATCATGACTAAAAACATAAATAGAGCAGACCAGTAACAACGTTAAACTGGCTTTCAACATAACACTACGAGTAATAAGCTCAGGAATTAAAGGAAAGATAATACCCGCTAAAACAAGTGCAACCAGAAGCGAGGCAAAACTATAGCGAGGGACTTTTACTTTCATTCAAAGCACCCCTTTTCCATAGGCTTACTGCATCCCTACCACTTGGCATAATGCTCTTCAACAAATCCTAAAATATTATCGACTTGAATTGTCCGCTGCCCAGTCTCTATCGTTCCTGAAAAATAACCATAGAGTTGATGGAAATTGGTCGCCATTAACCACAAATTTAAACATTCACGGTGAGCACCAAGCGGTGTAAATGTTAAATTAAGAGACTTGTCATAAGATGTGATATGCCAAGGTAAATAGATATCATCAACATGATAGTCAAAGTGAATATGATCAATTTTTCCTAACTGGCCATCCAACCAATAACAGTTTTCAGTAAAACTCGTTTCATTCACACCTGCTGATAAATTCAAACCCAGCCATTCACCTGAATTTAACCGGCCGCCTAAACATGCCCAGTTCCAAAAGGTTTCCCGACGCATATAGCCTGCGGAAAAATCATGGTGAGCAGAAGCCTTTACCCTGGATAAATCAAAATGCCCCCACTTACAATGAATTTCACCTTGAGCTGCTAGCCCTGCCACTTTTTGCGCATAAACCCAGCCCGTTGGACCACATCGTGTACAGATGCGTAATGGCTGCATGGGTTGAATTGCTTCATCAAAGACACAGTTTACATTCAGGTTGGGTAACTCAATACGAAGCGACTTAGTTCGTGTTAACCGATCATACTTCATGACAATAACGTGATTCCCACGCTTAAAATAGCTCCCCCCCTCATCTGGACTTAAGCTCAAATGACAGTTTTGGCTCAATAAATCATGGAATGTTAATGCCCATCTCTGTTTAGAAGGTGGATGATATAAATAACAAAATGCCAACCCTACCAACTTGGTATCGACCAATGCACAACCTAAAACAATTTCAGGTGAAATAATGCCGTAATATTGAAAGGCATTAAAACCAAACCAACGTTGCCAACGCGATGCCGCTTTCCCCATTGGCGTCAACAGCCGGCAATCACGATAATTTATTTCAGAAATAGGGTAATCTATTATCCCAAATCGAGGCTGACCATTTTGTTGGATTAGCTTTGCATCAGGAAACTGCTCTACAGATTCATGTTGATCGATCAGCATGCTTTCGCTCAAACCTGACTCCCTTCTAGTTTACGAATAGCTTCAGTCACATGATCAGGCAACGCAGTTTTGGTGTGCTTTGACACATCAAAACATACTACAGTCCCCATTCCTTCTGCTGCAATACGCTGTGCCTTTTGGCTAAAAACAACATACTGCATTATTATTCGATCAGTAAGTATTTCCGTTACTTTCGCACCTATCGCCAACTTATCAGGATAAATCAGGGGCATTTTAAAACGACAAGAGGTTTCAGCCAAAACAGGCACAAGGTGTTGTGAATCCAGCAAGTTACCCTGCATCAATCGTTCAAAATAGGCAATGCGTACATTTTCAAAATAACGAAAATAAGTTGTATTGTTCACATGCCCTAATGCATCCATCTGTCCCCATTCTACAGTCGCATCTATGACCACAGGCATTGCAGCAATTTCAAGATATGACGCCATAAACCAACTCCTTGGACTTCACCACTAATCCTACCTAAGCCAACTCATAAAAAACTCAGCTTTTGAATTGTATCCAAGCTAAAACAGGAAACCTGCTATGAAATGTGACTTTTTGGTTTTTATTCATGAGGCTTTAAGCAAACTTCGGCGTTGTTTAATCCTTTAAACAACTTCCATTAGTAACATAGCGGCTAACTATTTATTCTTTTTGGTTTGTATAGACCCAATAGGATGAGGCTGCTGACGCTGCTTAGCTAAATCAATCTGCTTTTGTCTTGCCGTTACCCTTTGTCGCGTTTTCTCAGATTGAGTATCAAAACAATTAGGACAAAAAACACCAGGCATATAGTGAGGTGAGCGCTTATCTTCCTCACTTATTGGCTCTCGACACCCAAAGCACATGTCGTACCGACCTTCAGAAAGATCATGCTTTACCGCAACTCGCCCATCAAAAACAAAGCACTCACCCTGCCACAAACTTTCATCTTGAGGTACATCTTCCAAATACTTCAAAATACCACCCTCTAAGTGATATACCTCTTCAAATCCCTTATCCAACATAAAAGCAGAAGCTTTTTCACAACGAATTCCACCCGTACAAAACATTGCCACTTTTTTATGCTTTTGAGGGTCAAGCTGTTTCACATAATCAGGAAACTCTCGAAACGCTTTTGTCTCAGGATTAACCGCCCCCTGAAATGAGCCAATTTTGACTTCATAATCATTTCGAGTATCTATTAATACCACTTCAGGATCAGATATGAGTGCATTCCAGTCTTGAGGCTTAACATACGAACCCACCTTTTTTGTTGGATCAACTCCTGGTTGCCCTAATGTAACAATCTCTTTTTTGAGTTTTACCTTAGTACGGTAAAATGGCATTTTTTCACTATATGACTCTTTATGAATCAGGTCTGCCAAACGATTGTCAGACCTTAAAAAGGACAAAAAGTGGTCCATATTTGACCGCGTACCAGCTATCGTGCCATTGATACCCTCTTTTGCCAGTAGCAAGGTACCTTTGATATCGTATTTCAACATCTCAGCCTTATAACTAGCCTGCAGCAACGAATAATCTGATAGTTCAACAAACTTATATAATGCTGCCACCACAAACGACATAATTGTTTCCCACTCATAAAAGCTAAAAGATATAGCTACTCACCCAGGCTGTTTTCCTGGTGTTTTAGAACGCGAGGCCAACGTGCGCTTTTATGTTGAGACTGGGGATCTGTTATTGTGACAACATAGACACGTGTAACGCCTGCATCCTCTGTTAATAATCCCTGAATAAATTCACCTTCTCCTAGGGCGTACCAATGGCTATTTCCCTGCTGGTCTTTTTCCATGAACCCATCAACCATAATTTTAACGGGCTTGGGATTATAGTTATTCCACTTCCCCATATGGATCGACTCTAAGCGTGCCCACCCACCTAAAGGCGTAAAACCTGGTTGTTTTTCTCTTCTACCCCAGGGCACAAGTACTACCTGTCCACGCTTACTGCGAACAGGAAGACAGCTCTTAGGATTGGGAAAAAAAGTACGAATCGTCTCTTGTTCTTGCTGGAAGGTCACTCCACCACACATTTAATGATGACCACCCTGACAGTTAGGTGATTGTGGTGCTGAGGCTGATCGCGCTTGCCACTCTTCTGGCGTATAAGTATGAAGTGCTAAGGCATGCACTGGACCCGCTAATTCATTGGCGAGCAGTTGATAAACCAGCTGATGACGTGCCACACTGCGTTTATCATTAAAAACACTGGAAGCAATAACAACCTTAAAATGTGTGCTTGAGTCAGGTGGGACATTGTGCATATAACTTTCATTCTGCACATCTAAATATGTTGGCTGCAAACCCTCGTTCAGCTTGCTAATAATGGCATCTTGCACAGTCACACACTAACCCTCAAAATCCAAAAATTCTTAGTACAAGCCTAACAGAATTAGCTCACACCATACACACATAGAGATTAGGGTTAAATACTACGGCACAGGCATCTAGCTGCTATTAGACAGGAAACTGCAGATAAGAAAAAGACAGATAAAGCAGCTAAAAGGACCTGACCTCTTTTACCTGTCTCATCTGCCTTTTAAGCACATATCAACATGATATGTTGTCGCGGGGATACCCCACTTATCGTTTTGTTATTATATGCAGCCTGAAGCTAAGCAATAATTATTGGAAATTCTCAACCTACCTTGCGTTCGCTCTAGTTTCGCCGGCTCTCCTTTTGTTTGTTAGCGTGTATTAAACTATTTAATGTCAAAAAAAGTGATACAACACTTACCAAACCGAAACATCCTACGTTTTTTAAATCTGCTTGTTAAAATACACTTAATGCTGCTTTTCTATTTAAGTTCATTGTGCCTTATGCTTTTTACTGTCGTGTTTTATAAACCAAGCAAAACCACCTATAAACACAATCACCATTGTTACAACAAGTAAGCCAGCTACAACTGTCCCATCAACAAACATGGTCGAACCTCACCTTAACTGTCTTGAATTGCTTGGATGGTTTGTGCTACTGCATTGACTATTTGTAAGGCTAGCATTGATGCACAAAAAGGATATTTGACTTTAGTCAATACGGACAAATAACTAATCACCATCAATTCTTCTATTGATTTACCGCAATTTTTCTAGCACCAACTTACTAGCCAGCAAACGCCAAAATAATTCACACTCAAAACTTTCAGCAATCGTCAGTAAATAATAGACATCAATACTGATATTTTATACAGTATGTGCTTTACTCTAGGGATACCAACTCAACCCTTATCCTGCGTAAATTCAATCGAGGTGACCCATGCCGGTAATACCCATGTGGAAATGTGATAGGGATGGCAGTATGTTTGATGATAAAAAAGCTGCTGAAGAGCACGATAAAATGCTGGAGCTGGCGGCTAACATCACTCACATGTTAGAACGTCATTATTCAACAATTGATGAAGAACTTGCGGAAGACATTGGCTTGCTTTTCGCACAAAACAAAGAAACAATCGCTAAAGCAATAAAAGGAAAGCCTGAGCTTATTTTAGAAATTGAGCCTCAGGCTGACCAGAAAGCAGCTGCATCCTCCAGTAAAAAAACTGAGAAAAAAGACGCATAATGTTGCATTGCTGGCTTACACTTGATAAACCGTGTAAGCCAGTCTGACAATTATTATTTGTCTCACCTCCCTATTGTCATTCTGTCAGGATCAGCTACCATAGCGGCTTTTTTTCAGAGGTAGTAGGCGTAAAGCATGACAACATTTGTTCCAGGACAACGTTGGATTAGTGATACCGAAACAGAGCTGGGTCTGGGTACCATTCTGACGCTGGATAACCGCCTGGTCACGCTATTATTTCCTTCCACTGGCGACACACGGATTTACTCTATCCATAATGCTCCCTTGACCCGGGTGGTTTTTAATATTGGTGATACAATTGAAAATCATGAAGGTGTGCAGGTTCAGGTCACAGACGTTGCTACTAAAAATGAGTTAATCACTTACACTGGTAGCAATTCTACAGGAGAAACGCTTGAGGTACCCGAATCATGCTTGAGTAACTTTATCACCTTTAATAAACCTCAAGAGCGTTTGTTAGCTGGACAGCTAGATCAAAACCAGCACTTTTCCCTTAGGTATAAAACATTACAACATAATCACCAGTTACTCAGCTCTAAACTACTCGGTTTAGTAGGCTCACGCACAGCGTTAATTCCCCATCAGCTACATATTGCTTATGAGGTAGGGCAACGTACAGCACCTCGTGTATTACTTGCAGATGAGGTAGGCCTTGGGAAAACCATTGAGGCTGGGCTGATCATTTATCAACAGCTTTTATCAATGCGTGCTCAGCGTGTTTTAGTTATCGTCCCTGAAACACTTCAGCACCAATGGCTAGTTGAACTTCTTCGTCGATTTAATCTGCATTTTAGCCTGTTTGATTTAGAACGCTGTCAGCAATACCCTGACGAAAATCCTTTTGACAGTGCACAACTTGTACTAACAAGCCTGGAATTCATCTCTCAGCACCCAATTTACCACGAGCAGTGCTGCACAGCTGGCTGGGACTTAGTGATTGTCGATGAAGCTCACCACTTAACCTGGTCAGCAGAGCGACCCAGCGAACAGTATGTATGCATTGAAAAGTTGGCGCATGCAACGCCAGGCGTGCTACTACTAACCGCAACGCCTGAACAACTGGGTAAAGAGAGTCATTTTGCTCGGCTAAGGCTGTTAGACCCTATACGTTTTCATAACTTAGAAGCCTTTATTGAAGAAGAAGCCGCTTACACACCTGTAGCAAAAGCAGTGCAAAACCTAATTGAACTTGACTCAATTAGTGAAGATACCGCTAAACTACTTCTGACGTTTACTTCTACAGAGCAGCATAGAGCACAAGACTTAATAGCCGTTATTCAAACATCTAAAGATAACGACGAGCGAGAGCAAGCAAAATCTTCTCTCATCAATATACTGCTTGATAGGCACGGCACCAGTCGTGTTCTATTTCGTAATACGCGTGCTGGTGTGCATGGTTTTCCTGGGCGACTGGTACAACCTTACCCACAACAAATACCCGAACTGTACAAACTTGCCTGGGAAGATAGCGAAAAGCTAGAAGAGTTTCTCTTTCCTGAAATTGCATACCAGCAACGAATTACTATTGACGATAAAGATCCTTGGTGGCGGTTCGACCCAAGAGTTGATTGGCTCCTTACGCTACTCAAAGCATTAAAAGGCGAAAAAATATTACTGATTTGTGCTAATGCAACAACGGCCCTCGACCTTGACGAAGCAATTCGTGTTCGCTCTGGGGTACCAAGTGCTGTATTTGAAGAAGGCATGTCGATCATTGAGCGGGATCGTGCAGCAGCTTATTTTGCAGATCAAGAATATGGGGCACAAATTTTAATTTGTTCAGAAATTGGTAGTGAGGGACGCAATTTCCAATTTGCTCACCACTTGGTTTTGTTTGACTTACCTCTCAATCCCGACCTGCTGGAACAACGCATTGGTCGTCTTGACCGGATTGGACAAACAGAAGCTATTAGAATTCATGTGCCTTATTTTGAGAGTTCATCTCAAGCCATGATCTATAGCTGGTACCATGACGGCTTAAATGCTTTTCTGGATACCTGTCCTGCTGGCACTCAGTTATACTCACTCTTTCAAGAAGAAATAATTGCTTTATGCCATCAAAAAAAGCCTCTTGAAGATAATAAATGGCCAACCCTACTCAAAAATACCCAGCAGCAGCTTAAACAAATTGCACATAACCTTCATGAAGGGCGAGACCGCCTTCTTGAGCTTAATTCGCAAGGAAACATTAAAAGCTTTGACTTGATTAACGCTTTACAAAATGAAGGAAATAGCAAAAAGCTACGCAAATACACTGAAAAATTGTTTAGCTGTTTTGGTATTGACCATGAAGATCACTCAAAGGACTGTATTGTCGTCAGACCCAGTGAGCAAATGCTAGTCCCCTCATTCCCTGGCTTGCAAGAAGAAGGTATGACAATGACCTTTAGCCGGGACACGGCTCTTAGTCGTGAAGATATACACTTTCTCACCTGGGAACACCCTATTATTCGTAACGGTATGGAGATGTTACTCGATAGTGAGTTTGGAAACACAACAGTTGCTCTGCTAAAAAATAAAGCGCTTAAACCTGGCACAATGCTAGTAGAAGCAATTTATGTAGTAGTACCACCAGTAGAGCACCGTCAATTACATCGCTTTTTACCCCCTACCAGTATTCGTACTTTAATCGACCCGAAAGGTAATGACCTCAATAACAGCGTTAATTTTGATACACTCGATGCTCAGTTACATCCTTTAAAGAAAAAGACAGCACGAAAACTGGTCAAAGCACAGCATGAACCTATCATGCAAACATTAAAGCACGCTGAAAATGCTGCGATGCAACAAATGCCAGATATTATCAAATCAGCGACTCAAGTTTTTAGGACAACGCTTGAAGCTGAGCTTGAGCGTTTGCAAGCACTAAAAGAGGTAAATCCCAATATCCGGGAAGAAGAGATTACACATCTTCAACACACTATCGCATCAGGGCTTAGCGGGTTATCTCAAGCTCAACTACGACTTGATGCTGTACGCGTTATGTTCGCGGGGTAAAACTGTCAGCAAGTGAAAGCATTAGCATCCTGCTAATGCTTTACACTTTAATTTTTTAAAAACACCTCTTAAATATTTTTTAACGGTGTCCTTAACCACAATTATCGCGCTTTAATTCAAATAACTAATATAATTTAGCCTCTCCCTCTGGACGCGTTTTAAAGCGGCGATGTAACCACATATACTGATCTGGTTGTTTGCGGATTTCTTGCTCAATGCACTGATTAACTCTAATGGCATCAGCAGTCTCATCCGTTGAAGGAAAATCTGTCAGTGCTGGGTGAATGGTAACTAAATAACCTTTATTGCCAGATAACCGCTGCTGTGAAAACACCACAACTTTTGCCTTACCCATCCGAGCAAACTTTGACGTTGCAGTAACAGTAGCCGCTTGAACACCAAAAAAAGGCACAAAAACACTTTGTTTTGGACCGTAGTCTTGATCAGGCGCATACCACACTATGCGACCATCACGTAGAGCCTTTAACATTGTTCGAATATCTTTTCTAGGAATCGTGCGCGAAGAAGGATGATAATTCTCCCGACCTTGTCTTTGCACATAATCAAATACTGGGTTTTTGTGTTTACGGTACATACCATCAATTGGAAAGTGCAGACCAAGCAATGCAGCACCAACTTCCAACGTTGTGAAATGCATTGCAACTAATAACACCCCCTCACCTTTTAATGCTTCAAGATGCTCCTTACCCTCAAATACAACATGTTTTGCCAGCCGTGACTTTGGCCACCACCATGCCATCCCTGTTTCCAGCATGCTAATACCCAAAGACTGAAAACTCTGCTTCACCAGTGCAGCTTGGTCATCTGATGATAGCTCAGGAAAACACAGCTTTATATTGGTTTCCGCAATATGGCGACGCTGTTTTCCTAAATAATATGCAATTTTTCCTAAACCTTTTCCTATAAATTGGATCCATGCATAGGGCAGTTGACAAAGCAACCACATTACACCTAACCCCAGCCAGGTTAACCAAAACCGAGGATGGAAAAATTGTTTGGAAAATTTCAAAGGCTCCATAAAAACACTCAAATACTAATGACGATCAGTGCTCAATGATTAGCCTCATTGACACATACGCGTTTAATAAAATAGCAATTGATGCTAAAAACAACTACAGTTAGTCATGCTGCCATTATAAATAATGACTACTGAAACCTATGACAGTCACTTTATAAACTCATGCCATAAAATCTATTACCCAATGACCCAGGAAAATTCAGCAATAAACTCTAACTGATGCGCAAACAATGACTGCGAATGCCTCTCTTCCCCAAAATGCCACTGGTTTCCAGTTAAAAAGAAGCCGGTTAACGCTGACCACGCTTGAGCTGCTTAGCCTTGAGCTCGAAGTAATTCGACTTCAATTAACAGAGCAGGCCAAGCTTGCACCCAATTTACTCCATGACATGCCTGTGATATTAAGTTTAGAAAAAGCGGCTCTGCCAGAGAAAACGTGCAATATTAACGCGATCATCCACGAATGTGAACGAATGGGGTTAAGAATAATAGCAATTCGAGCACCTGCCCACTGGCGTCCTTACCTAAAAACAACTGAAATTGCCTATTTACCCACACTTTCTGCACAGTCCGACGAACCAATTAGCAAACCTCAACGTCAAACCGTAGAGCAAACAACAAACTCAGAACCAAAGCCCATACACCCAAAGCATGTTGTCGTGAATAAACCTGTACGCTCAGGCCAACAAGTAATTGCGCCTGAAGGAGATCTTATCGTTCTTGCGCCAGTCAGTGCAGGTGCGGAGTTATTGGCAAAAGGTAACATTCATGTATATGGACCTCTTAGAGGGCGAGCACTTGCGGGCATAGAAGGCAACACAAATTCAGGTATTTTTTGCTTACAGTTTGCAGCTGAGCTTGTAGCAATCGCAGGGCACTATATGACAGAAATGACCCCCTTCCAGTCTTTCTGGCAAAAAGGTGCTCATATTTTTCGTGAAGGAGAAAACTTGCAGATCCTTCCACTTTAAACAATAATTTTTTGAGAAATTACGCTAGAAACTAATTTTTTTATAGGGTGCTACGTTGGCCAAAATAATTGTTGTCACTTCAGGCAAAGGTGGCGTTGGCAAAACCACGACCAGTGCAGCTATTGCCACAGGTTTAGCAATGCGTGGTTATAAAACAGTTGTCATCGACTTTGATGTAGGGTTACGTAATCTTGACTTAGTCATGGGCTGTGAACGCCGCGTGGTGTACGACTTTGTTAATGTTATTAACGAAGAGTCAAACTTAAAACAAGCTCTCATCAAAGATAAACGAATCGCCAATTTATTTGTTTTACCTGCTTCGCAAACGCGGGATAAAGAAGCATTAACAAAAGAAGGCGTAGGATGTGTTTTAGAAGAGCTTCGCCAATCCTTTGATTATATCGTTTGTGACTCTCCTGCTGGTATAGAAAAAGGTGCTCTAATGGCGCTTTATTATGCAGACGAAGCCATTATTGTCACTAACCCTGAAATTTCTTCCGTTCGTGACTCAGATAGAATCCTGGGTATTTTACAAAGTAAGTCTATTCGAGCTGAGCAAGATCTAGAGCCAGTTAAAGAATATTTACTGCTTAGCCGATATGACCCTGAGCGAGTAAACCGTGGTGAAATGCTGAGCGTAAGCGATGTAGAAGAAATTCTTGCCATTCCTTTATTGGGAGTTATTCCTGAGTCAAAAGCCGTCCTTAAGGCATCGAACCAAGGAATTCCTGTTATCCATGATGCTGAAAGTGATGCAGGACAAGCCTATGCTGATTCTGTAGATCGATTTCTTGGTAAAGATCTGCCCCACCGCTTTCTTGAAGTGCAAAAGAAAGGCCTGCTCAAGCGGATGTTTGGAGGCTAACCTATCATGAGTTTTTTTGAGATTTTTAAAAATACTAAAAAAGACGCCAGTGCTTCAATGGCTAAAGAACGCCTGCAAATCATTGTGGCACATGAACGTGCCACGCGTGATGGACCAGATTATTTACCCGCTTTACAGCGAGATATATTAGAGGTCGTACGTCGTTATATTTCAATCAATCCAGAAGATGTTGCCGTTAATTTTGATACCCTCGATGACTATGCCATTTTGGAGCTCAATGTGACCCTACCCGAAAATGTTCCAGCACAAGAATAGCTCATTGACTTTCTGAAGCTAAAGCAGTTCCTGCCGTATCACAGGTTAAGCCTCATGCCCCAGCAAGCAGCACTTGATATTATCTTTTAAGATAATCATATTTTGGTTGTCGATAAGCCTAGTGGCTTGCTGGCGGTTCCAGGCCGCTTACCTGAGCATAAAGATAGCATTTCATCTCGAGCACAACAGTTGTTTCCTAATGCCTTGATCGTGCACCGCCTTGACTGGGAAACCTCAGGGTTAATGGTACTTGCCTTAGATAAAACATCGCACCGAAACTTATCAAAACAGTTTCATGATCGCTTAGTTGATAAATGCTATGAAGCTGTAGTACATGGTGCAATAAAAGAAGGTCATGGAAAAGCAACTTGGCCTCTTTGTGTTGATTGGCCAAATCGTCCAAAGCAAAAAGTGGACTATCAACAAGGCAAACCTGCTTTAACTCACTGGCACGTTATACACAAAACGCAACAGTACTCCAATGTTGAGCTTAAACCTGTGACAGGTCGCTCTCATCAGTTACGTGTACACATGATGATGCTAGGACATCCAATCCTTGGTGATTCACTGTATGCACCAAACGAAGTACAACAGTTGAGTGAACGGATGTTACTTCATGCAAAATACCTAAAGTTTGATCACCCAATTCATGCCAGATCTATGTCTTTTTCTTCTCCTGTTCCCTTTTAGAAACCGTTATAACTCACGCTTAGTTAATGACGAACATACTTGACTAAATAAAGAGGCATAATCTTCTTTTAACGAAGACCAATACCACTTTTGCATTACAGGTGCTTGAGGAAATTTATTTTCCTGTTTTGCAACTACAAGTTGATATAGCCTTTTTACCAAACCATCTGTCTCATTTTCAATGTCATCAACATTAGATTGATAACAGTACTCTTTAGAAAATAAATAAGGGTAAGCAAGCCGGTCAGGTACAACGGGAATACAGCCAAATGCCACAGCTTCTTGAATGGCTATTCCTTGAAAGTCATGTAGTGCCGTAGAAACAACAACATCACTGTTCGCCAGCAACTGATGATAGTCTTTACAGCTATCAATAAATCCCCACTGCCCAACTATACCTGAGTATTTCTGATAAAACTCAGCAAAGCATGGTGGTTTACTCCTAAATTGTTGTCCAACCACATGAATACACATACTTGTTGTTTTAGCGGCTAACTGAGCAATTGCTGAAAAAAAACGCTCTGGTGCTTTATCATACTCCCAACGATGATTCCAAACGATCTGCAACTTCGGTTCTGATACAGTAGATTTGACCTGAAATAAATGATCTGCTTGAAGTGGTACTGGTACCACTCTGCTCTTTCTTACTATTTCAGATATCACATTTTTTGGCACACCATCTGGCAATTGATTTAATAATTTTTTTGCTCCAACAATAAAAGTCTCTTGATTATAACGTGTATTAAATACCACGCAGTCAGCCGCTAATGCAGAATAAAGCGTTACAATTTGAGCCCCAACTGAGTCAACTATGTTTTCTTGAGTTGGATAAACGAATTGATTTTCATGAAAATAAACAATTGTTGGTATTTTACTTAACTCAGGCACCAGTCCTCGAAGGGAGGACAAATCTGTCATGGATGTCGCAATGATTAAATCATACGGTTTAAGTAGTATATCCCGATAACCCATTCCCAGTGTCAGGCTATTCCCTCTGATTCGCCAAGAAAAATAACGAGGAGGCAGTGCCAATACTGTCCACTCTATTTCAGGAAATGCTTTTACTAGTCCGGTATGCCAATAACGGTGACTCACTGCATCATAAGGTGAAAGAAGCAAAATACGTTTAGGGAAATTAACGAGTGTATTGTTTTCTGGCATAGCTTTGGCACTATATAAATAAAACAAAGCTTTCATTATGGATTTTGAGTAACGTATGAGCACATTGTCAGACTTCAATCATCAACTTCTACAGTTTTTGAATACCTCCCCTACACCGTTTCATGCAGTTTCTTCTATGACAGAACTGCTAATTAACGCGGGGTTTACACCTTTAAAAGAAAATGAAGATTGGTCACTCAAAGATTTTCAGGGATATTTTATCACAAGGAATGACTCTTCAATTATTGCTTTTACAACAGGCAATCAGCAATACACTAAACATGGCTGGCGTTTTGTTGGCGCCCATACAGATAGCCCCTGCCTTAAAGTTAAACCAAATGCCGATCTATATCAGCAAAATTATTGGCAATTAGGTGTGGAAGTTTATGGTGGTGCATTACTAAACCCTTGGTATGATCGAGACCTATCCTTGGCTGGCCGCGTTACTTTTTTAAATAATCAACAACAGGTTTGCAGCACCTTAATTAATTTTGAAGAGCCTATAGCAATCATTCCAAGTTTAGCCATTCACTTAGATAGAAATGCTAACAAAGAACGTTCAATCAATCCGCAAACTGATATTCCTCCTATCTTAAGCTTAATAGCAGAGGACTGCACAGAAAAACCTACCCTCAATAAACTTTTAATCGATCAACTGAATAGTACGGACCATCAAGATGTTAAAGAAATTTTAGATTACGAACTTTGCTTCTATGACAAACAACCTCCCGCTCTAGTTGGCCTAAAAAAAGAGTTTATTGCCAGTGCTCGACTGGATAATTTGTTAAGTTGCTTTATTGGACTTCATGCTCTAGTCAGTAGTGACTATCAAAGTAATGATGCACCATGTCTATTGGTTTGTAACGATCATGAAGAGGTCGGTAGTCAATCACACTGTGGCGCTCAGGGACCTTTTTTACAACAAACATTAACTCGAATCATGGGCAGTCCTATTACCGCCGCTAAAGCAATGACAAACTCACTTATGATTTCTGTCGATAACGCTCATGGAATTCACCCAAACTATGCGGACCGGCATGATGCTAACCATGGTCCCATACTTAATCGAGGTCCAGTCATTAAACAAAACTGTAATCAGCGTTATGCAACAAACAGTGAAACAGCGGCTATTTACAAATGGTTAAGCCAGCAACAAAATGCCCCCTTTCAATCATTTGTTGTTCGCACTGATATGGCTTGTGGCTCAACCATCGGCCCAATTAGTGCCGGAGAATTAGGGGTTAAAACATTAGACATTGGTGTTCCTACTTTCGCTATGCACTCACCAAGAGAATTGGCTGGGAGCCAAGATAGCTATACATTAAATAATGTATTACAAGCCTTTTTTAAAACATCTCAGCTTCCTTCATAAATCAACCACAAATAGCACTAAAGCCCTAACTTTTCCGTAATAAAAAAACTGCGACTTTATGAAAATATAGTCGCAGCAGCATCCACATTTACGTATTCATACGGAGTTAGTTCACATTAAATTGGTGCTAAAATAACCATCACGGATTGAGATAAGCCAAATCCTCAGTCTGAAGCAGCCAGAACTTGCACGATCAACGCTTGGAGCTCAAAATGCCTACCAGAACCAAAAGAGCAAGCTTTGCTGACCACATCGCCTGCCATCGTTTTGGAAAACGATCAGTAAAAAATACTCAAAACTCAACGGCTACTCTTCTTAAGTCTAAGTTCACAACCAAAATTGATATTGAAAACGATTCAAACGCAAATTTTGTGCGAGGCTATAACTAAATAACAAATAGCTCTGAAGCACTATTTAGTTTTCTTTTGTTAGATTGAACTTAGCTAACGACCAAGATTTCTTTAAGCCACTTAATATTACATGTTAAGTGGCTTTATATTATCTAGCAATTTCAAATTCATTATATATAACCTTTCCTTCGTAACTTAATTACACTCATCCAACACAGTTTTTTAGCCACCGAAAGCGGTCACTCTCACATCATTAGCTTTCCAGCTCACATATTGACAGGTTCTAGATTCCTCCCAACGTGTTTTATGCAGTTGTTCAAGGCTGATACAACCATAAATAGGCTAAACTTAACACGTAAAACAGGTTATGATTGCAAATATCCCCCCTCCTGGAATTAGGATACTGGGAACTAATAATGCATACAGGCTCTCCAAATAGGGCATAAAAAGACCATAAGCATCGGAAAGGTATCGAGCATTAACCAATGGCATTAAATCTCTGTAAAAACAAGCTAATACATGCACTATTATTTACTACCCTGACTGGCATATCACTTGCCACAGTGGCAAAGGTTATTCCTGCAGAACAGCTGAATTTGCAAGAATTAACGCCTACTGAAGATCAACGTCTGGCAACTGTAAACATGGTGCAATTATTGCGTCGTCATTATGAAAAGATCCCTCTTAACGACCAAAGCTCAGTTAAAATTTTTGACAGATACCTCGAAAATCTTGACCCTGACCGACGCTATTTCCTAGTTCAAGATATTAATGAGTTTGAAAAGTACCGCCATAAACTAGATAACGATTTGAAAACAGGCAATCTTCGTCATGCATTTGAAATATTTAATCGTTATCAAGCCCATGTTAAACAACACTTGCTTTTCAACCTTAAACTGTTGAAGCGTGGTGTTAACCGCTTTAATTTTGCTATCAAAGAAACCCTTGAAACTGATCGAAAAAATGCTCGCTGGCCAGTGACTCATACAGAGCAACAAAGTTTATGGCGAAAAATATTGAAAGACCGCATACTACGATTGAGGCTTGCTGGCAAGGAAGATAAAGAAATAACCAAACTGCTTACTAAGCGCTTTAATAACCAGCTCAATCGACTGCATCAAAACAATAATGAGGATGCTTACCAAATTTTTGTAAATGCCTTCACACAAATCTATGACCCTCATACGCAATACTTTTCACCTCGCAGAGCTGAAAACTTTGATATCAATATGAGCCTTAAGCTTGAAGGTATTGGTGCTGTTTTACAGTCTGAAGACGAATACACAAAGGTCGTCCGTCTAGTAAATAAAGGACCTGCCGATAAAGCTGGTCAACTAAAACCAGCTGATAAGATTGTTGGTGTAGGCCAGGGAACAAAGGGTGAGATAGTTGATGTAATCGGCTGGCGGCTAGATGAAGTCGTTGAGTTGATACGCGGTAAAAAAGACACCATTGTAAGATTAGAGGTTCTTCCTTCTGGCAGTGACAGCACAGGGCCAGGAAAAGTTTATTCTATCAAGCGTGACACTGTTAAACTTGAAGAACAGTCAGCTCAGAAAAAGCTGTTCAGCATTAAAGAAAAAGGAAAAACATTTAAAGTTGGCATTATCCAGATTCCAACGTTTTACATTGACTTCAAATCCGCTCAAGCAGGCGACCCCTACTATAAAAGCACAACACGAGATGTTAAGCGTCTTTTAAAAGAGCTGGAAAAAGAAAAAATTGATGGCCTGATTATTGACCTGCGAAATAACGGTGGTGGCTCACTACAAGAAGCCAATGAGCTTACTGGATTATTTATAAAGCAAGGTCCTACCGTTGTTGTTAAAGACAGCTTTGGTCGAGTTGACACCCAGGAAGATCCTGACAGCTCAATTTACTATGATGGCCCTATGGCTGTTCTTGTTAACCGTTTAAGTGCTTCTGCATCTGAGATTTTTGCTGGCGCTATGCAAGACTATCGCCGTGCACTTGTCGTTGGCAGCCAAACTTTTGGTAAAGGCACTGTACAAAGCATTCAGCCACTAAATCATGGGCAGCTTAAATACACCCTGGCTAAATTTTATCGCATATCTGGGCAAAGCACGCAGCATCAAGGCATTATGCCTGACATACATTTTCCTGCTGTCTACAATACTGAAGAAATAGGTGAAAGCTCATTACCTGATGCCCTACCCTGGGATACTATTAAGCCTGTCCGACATACGCCTTACCAAGCCAATATTCCTGAAATGATGCTATTGCAAAAGAAGCACAATCAACGGATTCAAACCAGTCCTGATTTTATATACATTCAGGATCAGCTGAACTATCAAAGAGAACTGGAAAAACAAACAACGATCTCCTTAAATGAAAAACAACGACAAGAAGAGCTTAAACAGCGTCAGGAGCAGAGACTCTCAATAGAAAACATCTTCCGTAAAGCAAAAGGTAAGAATGTTTACAAAGACTATTCTGACTTTGAAAAAACAGCTGCGGAAGAAAGTCAAAAGGACCAAGACGATCTTCCTGTTGAGGATGATGCCTATCTATTTGAAGCTGGTAATGTATTAGTTGATTACATCCAACTTAAGCACCGTATTGCTGCTAATGATAATGTTTTCTAAACATTGTTGAATTCGCTTAGTATCATGCTATTAGCCAGAAATGGCTAATAGCTTTAATATTTTTCCTTCCTGACCGCACTTCATTACCACAGCCAAAGCCCTCATTAACAACCCAACTAAGAAAACAAAGCAAACCTAACTCATGTTCTGCCTTATATTTCGCAGGCTATGAAGAAGATAACAAGCAAATAAGGTTGAGTATTAAGCACTATTAGTACTAGAAAAACGACTAACTGATAAGTTAGAAATGCTTAATTGAGTGATGTGAAATGAAATAAAAGAAGAAATACTAAGTGTATTTTTAGAATTAATGGCGGAGCGGACGGGACTCGAACCCGCGACCCCCGGCGTGACAGGCCGGTATTCTAACCAACTGAACTACCGCTCCGAATCCTGTAAGAAATGGTGGGCAGAGAGGGGATCGAACCCCCGACCCTCGCCTTGTAAGGGCGATGCTCTCCCAGCTGAGCTATCTGCCCATCGCTTCAGGACGGAGCGCATTATACGCACTATAGATGATTGATTGCAACTATCTTTTAATATTTTTCACTGGTAGTAGCCAAGGTCCAGCACTTAAACACAAGCCATGAATTCCACTTACTGTAGGAGTTAAACGAGAATATAAAAGTAAGCTCTAAAATAACTCAGCTTTATAAAAGCACGACTAACTGTGGGTAGTTTTTGCAACGAATAAGAGCAAGAAGAAAACTAGAAATTTTATGAAGTGAGAATGGCGGAGCGGACGGGACTCGAACCCGCGACCCCCGGCGTGACAGGCCGGTATTCTAACCAACTGAACTACCGCTCCGAATCCTGTAAGAAATGGTGGGCAGAGAGGGGATCGAACCCCCGACCCTCGCCTTGTAAGGGCGATGCTCTCCCAGCTGAGCTATCTGCCCATCGATTCAGGACGGAGCGAATTATATAAGCGCTTTTGCTAGCAATGCAACCCTTCTGTAAAGTTTTTTCTTATTTAGCACTCTATTTCAGCCAACTAGCTCATTTAAACAATCTTACCTACCAATCAAAAAACTAACGAGTAATTCTACAAAAACTGTTCTGACGTGATTATTATCCTGACAGCAATATTTAACACCAATATGCTAATTGAGAAGCATCCAGAGCAAAAAGCTTTGAGGTGCCAAGTAAGCTTTTGCTAACATGCGGCCTCTTAACAAAGTGAGGCAAGTATGTGGTTTAAAAACTTAATCGCTTACCGTTTAACTAAACCCATTGATTTTGATAGTGAACAACTTGATCAACAACTCCAGGATCATTTATTTACCCCCTGTACTAAACAGCAAGCTTCCACCTATGGCTGGGTGCCCCCGCTGGACTCACACAGTGATTTACTTGTTCATCAAGCTCACGGCCTTCTGCTTATATGTGCCAAACGAGAAGACAAAATACTCCCTTCATCAGTTATCAAAGATTTTGTTCAAGATAAAGTTATTGAAATAGAAGAAAGCCAATTCCGTAAAGTCACTCGTAAAGAACGTGATCAAATAAAAGAAGACACTATTCAGGCGCTTTTACCAAAAGCATTTAGCCGCTCTCAAAAAACATTTGCTTGCTTAGCACCACAACAAGGTTGGTTACTAGTGGATGCTGCAAGCCATAAGAAAGCGGAAGAACTGACAAGCTTTCTTCGGCAGTCCATAGGCTCACTACCTGTTGTACCACTAATGCCTAATGATGCACCAAACACTATTATGACCAGCTGGCTTAACGGTAATGAGTTACCAACACCTTTTATTATTGGCGATGAATGTGAACTGAGAGAACCAACAGAGGATGGCAGTATCATTCGTTGTAAGCGTCAAGACTTGCTTAATGATGAAATTTGCACACTGATTACTAATGGCAAGCAAGTTAGCAAACTGTCCTTACAGCTAGAAGCAGAGTTATCCTTTGTCCTTGCAGATGACTTCACACTTAAACGCTTAAAGTTTGCAGATGAATTGATAGAGCAAGCCTCTATTGATGATCCAGATAATAAAGCGGCACAATTTGATGCAGACTTTACCCTCATGACTACAACATTGTTAGCACTTCTTGATAAGCTAGGAGAACAGTTCGGAGGGTTTTCTAACGATGAATAAAGCCCTCCTTGAGGGCTTTTAAGACTAGTGCATTAGACTAAACAACTTGCGACGGAATAACTTAACACGATCATCTGCAGACCCCAGCAAATCAAAAACTTGCAACATCAATAATCTGGCACCGTCTTCTTTAAAGGTTCGATCCTGTTGCACAATAGTGAAAAGTAGAGACAATGCAGACTCATACTCATCATCTACCACTCGCCTGATTGCCAATTGGTAAGAAGCTTCTAAATCCTTAGGCTGTTTGCTTACCTGTGCCTCAAGTTCACTTGTGGAAGGCAACGCTGCAGCCATTTCATAAAAGGCAATTTTGGCTTTAGGCTGTTCTATACCTGGTGCATCATCAGGAATGCCAGCCATTACCTGCTTTGCATCTTCAATTTTCCCTGTTTGTAACAGTAATTTAGCTAACTGAACTTTTAGCGCCTGATTATCAGGCTCACTTTGTAACATTTGTTGAACAAACAATAGCGCTTGATCAAACTGCCCAGCCTCAACTAAAGCATCAACTTGCATTTGAATCCGATCTGCAGGACTCATCGTCAGCTCATCCAATACAGCCTTTATGTCAGCCTCACTGGTTAACCCCGTAAACTCTTGAGCAATTTGCCCTTGAAAAATTATTTTTAATGTGGGTAAAGAGCGTACGGCCAAATGTTGTGCCAACATGGGTTGTTCATCAGCATTAACTTTCGCAACAATAAATTTACCACCATAGGCTGTTGCCAGCTTTTCCAGAATAGGAAGTTGGTTTTTACAGGGCTGACACCAATCTGCCCAAAAATCTAGCAACACGGGTACTGACTGCGACTTTTCAACAACCACCTGCTGAAAGTTATCAACAGTGACATCAACAATATAAGGGTTGTCTGACATGCTCTCTTCCAAACAATGTTTTTAAATAGACGTGTTATCTGACACTTTAAATGTTGCAACTCAAATAAAAATGCTAAAGGCTACTATCAAAGTGCACAATAAACTATTCAACTTTGTAAGCTTATATATAGGAACATGGTGTTCTTAGTTGTGCATTTCAAGCATGGTGATTTAAAGCCAGAAAGAGGGTTACTCACAGTTTCTGTGGATAAGTTTGTGGATCACCCTTATAAACAAGGACTAAATCCTATAAATATAGACCTATTCTTTAAATTGCACAGCAAATGTACACTTCATTTTAGTGACTCATCAGTAACAAGCCAACGATAAATTTATAAGAAACTGAATGTACAATCCTGCCCAACGTGTCACCACTCATTAGCTAATGTGCTAACAAACAGTGACACCACACTAGAAAAAATACTTAGTAATTAAAGGTAATTCCTAACCTCTGCCCTACTTCTTCATAAGCTTCAACCACATTACCTAGCCCTTGACGAAACCGGTCTTTATCAAGCTTAGCTCTGGTTTCAGCATCCCATAGACGACAACCATCGGGGGTAAACTCATCGCCAAGTACTAGCTCACCTTCATAAAGCCCAAATTCAAGCTTGTAATCAACTAACAAGAGCCCTGCAGATAGAAAGAGTGGCTTAAGCACATCGTTTACCGCAAGCGTAAGTTCTTTCATTCGCTCAACGTGCTCGGCCTCAGCCCAGCCAAATGCCGCAATATGATAGTCATTAATCATTGGGTCGCCGAGCTCATCATTTTTTAAGAAAAATTCAAAAATAGGCTGTTCAAGCGTAATCCCTTCCTGAACGCCTAAACGACGACAGATACTTCCTGCAGCAATGTTTCTCACCACACATTCTACTGGAATCATCTTTAAGCATTTAACCAAAGACTCTTGTGTTGATAGCATTTTATCAAAGTGAGTTGCTATACCTGCAGCCTCAAGTTTTTCCATAATAAAAGCATTAAACTGGTTATTAACAGCACCTTTACGATTTAATGCCTCTTTCTTCTTTCCATCAAACGCAGAAGTATCATCACGAAAGTGCAATACCAGTCGATTTGGATCATCTGTCGTATAAACCGACTTTGCTTTCCCCGAATACAGCTCATTACGCTTTTCCATTGATTTTCTCCACGAACAAATCACTATTGCGGCACACAGAATAATTTAGACAAAAAAAACCAGGCGCTAGGCCTGGTCTTTCAACATCACTATCGCAAGTTATCCTTTATTAACCTTAGCAAATCCTGACTAAAGTCTTTTGGAGCAATGGTGTTAATGTCTTTCTCAACAGAAACATATACTTTATTACCAAAGGGCGTGACCCTAATTTGGTATTGTGTTGGTTTAACAGCCCCTTTTTCTTTATCATCATCACCAAACAGACGGGAAAAGAATCCAGGATTTTCCTCTTCAGCCTTCACTGGCTCCTGGTTCTCACCAACAGCAATATAGTACAAACCTGCTGACCTGTTCTTATCTGCCACCTTAATATTTGCATTAGCCAGCGCTTGGCCTGTAGCTGCCCAGCTTCGCTCAAAAGGTGCCTTGATCAGTAGAGCAGGATTACCATTACCATCCTCATCAAGCAACGCTGTTTCACTAAGGTCAAGAGAGGTATCTACTGCCTGCTGACCACTTCCTCCTCGAGAAAAATACAGTAAGAGCTCGTTCACCATTCCTGCCGCATAAGCATCAGTCGATTGTTTATGCTTTTCCCAATCTATTTGTTCATCATCATCACGTTGTGACTTTGTTTGCCGAGCATGCATAACAAAAAGCTGAGTTTCTCCTGTCTCTGCACGTTTCGTTACAAATACCCGAAACTTGTCATTAAACAAGTCTTCATCGTCATCGCCAATCAAGTCCAAGATAAAGTGACCAATAAAGTCAGCATTACTGTACTCACGAGGCGTTAACCAACCTGTTTCCATCACGCCAGCTGATGTATCTTGCTTTTCCAGTGAAATTTTATTTTGCTTCCAAAAAGACAGCAATTCCTGCCAAACATAGTCAGGTGTTTTATCGGTAATCATCCAACGTAAAGGTCCACGCTTGATAATTTGATAATGGACATTATCCGACTTCACTACTACACGCTCAGGCCGTGGTAACCGAAACTCATCAGGTAACGTTGTATCCTGATTAATTTCAGGAATCGCCATAGCATCATCGATAGCATTCTCTTTTAATCGTTCTGATAGCTTTAAGCGAGGCGTGGTTTCCGCTTTTAAATAATCATTGGAACGGTCTCTAATGTACCCCCCGTCACCAAAAAAACTACACCCAGATAATAGAGCACTGGCTGTTACAGAAAATGCCACAAGCAGGCATTTCAGACGACCTGGGTTAAGGTCAGTTTGAACATAATTAGGCGCCATTATAGCAATCCTTGTTCCCGTAAAATATCAACTAATGGTGCTCGGAATTGTTCACTTAAGGGGGTTAACGGTAAACGTATTCCTTTATCAACTAACTTCATTTCTACCAAAGCCCACTTAACAGGGATGGGGTTTGACTCCCAAAATAATGCTTTATGTAGTGGCATAAGGCTATTATTCAATGCTCTAGCTTCTTCCGTTTTACCCGCGATAGCCAAGGTACATAACTCAGCTATTTTAGCAGGCGCCACATTTGCCGTTACAGAAATATTCCCCTTACCTCCTGCCAGCATAAGCTCCACTGCTGTTGCATCATCCCCCGACAATACCAAAAACTCGCTCCCACACTGCTCAATAATATCCACAGCACGAGAGACATCACCTGTTGCTTCTTTGATACCAATAATATTAGGGAGTTCAGACAAGCGTTTTACCGTTTCAGGGAGCAGGTCAACGGCTGTACGGCCAGGCACATTATACAGAATTTGAGGTATATCGATTTGCTCAGCTATCGTTTTAAAGTGCTGAAATAACCCTTCCTGAGTTGGTTTGTTATAGTAAGGCGTTACTAATAAACAGGCATCAGCACCAGCATCTTTGGCCTCCTGGGTAAGAATGAGTGCTTCAGCTGTTGAGTTTGCCCCCGTCCCCGCTATCACAGGAATCCTTCCTTTCACCTGTTGTACAACATGTTTAATCACTTTCAAGTGTTCAGGAACAGTCAGGGTTGCAGACTCGCCAGTGGTTCCCACAGCAACGATAGCATGAGTACCTTGTTCCAAATGAAAGTCAACCAGTCTCGTCAAGCATTCCCAATCAATACCACCCCCACTATGCATAGGGGTTACTAGGGCTACAATGCTGCCTGAAATCATTGCCTTGCTCCATTCACACTTTAATTGGCGGTTATGTTACTGAGGCTGGCTGAATTGCTCAAGTAATCCGGTAATATTCATGCCTAAAAAAAATACTTTGCAGCTTGAGTATGTTTTAAGTCACATAACATTGACTAAGTGAACAAATTGCAGCTAGCCAACCGCCACCCTCTCCTGCAAATAGCTTTATCTCTTTACCTAATCTTAATAAAATCATACTCTAATAATTCCACCGCAATCCGTTAAATTATTACATATTTCTGGCTTCATACCTGTATAAGCAGTACACAGGTAGTCGCTAGTGATCATCATAACCCCACTCTGGGTTTCTCATATCTAACTAACTGTGACTGTAATCCAGCAACAACTGTACAAAGAGTAAGGACGGCATAATGAGTGTAACCGTGGGTGAACCAGTAAATGACTTTCAAGCACAAGCAACTAACAATAAAGATGTCTTGTTGTCAGCCCTGAAAGGATATAACGTCGTACTTTATTTTTATCCTAAAGACAGTACACCAGGCTGTACAACCGAAGGACAAGACTTCAGAGACCACTATGACGAGTTTAAAGCATGCAAAACAGTTGTGTTTGGCGTATCCCGCGACGCCCTAAAATCGCACGAAGCCTTTAAGCAGAAACAAAACTTTCCCTTTGCACTTATTTCAGATCCAGATGAAGAACTGTGCAAGCAATTTGATGTCATCAAAATGAAAAATATGTACGGCAAACAGGTCATGGGCATTGAGCGCAGTACATTTTTGATTGATAAAGAAGGCGTACTTCGACAAGAATGGCGTAAAGTATCCATTCCAGGTCATGTTAAAGAAGTACTCGCTGCGGCAGAGTCTCTGCCTTAAGCAGCTTTATGACTATTGGTCAAACCCGCGAATAATGCGGGTTTACCCTTCTGTTTTAATAGATACTCCATCCGAAACTCTTGGCCAGGCTGACAGTAGCGCCTTGAGCAGCGTTGCTAACGGTATAGCAAAAAATACTCCCCAAAAACCCCAAAGCCCTCCAAACACAAGCACTGCAACAATAATTGCAACAGGATGTAAGTTAACGGCTTCAGAGAAAAGTAAGGGTACTAATACATTCCCATCAAGCGCCTGAATAATGCCGTATACAACCATTAAAATAATAAAGTCATTACCCCAGCCCCACTGAAAGAAGCCAATTAATGCAACAGGAATGGTGACAACCGCTGCGCCAATATAAGGTACAATAACAGACAACCCCACGAGCAAACCTAATAAGGCAGCATAATTAACATTCAAAAAGGCAAACGCAATATAAGTAACCGTTCCTACAATAAGAATTTCAATGACCTTACCACGCACATAATTTGCGATTTGCTCATTCATTTCCTCTGAAACGCGATCAATCAAAGGACGTTCACTTGGTAAAAAAGCTGTTACCCAATTGAGTAAAACGTTTCGATCCTTCAAAAAGAAAAAAACAAGAATAGGTACAAGGATTAAATAAACAATAATTCCCACAAAATTAGGCAGTTGAGAAAGCGAAAAGGACAACACCGTTTGTCCTAGATCAGCTAACTGTTTACTTGCAGAACTGATCCATAAATTAACTTGAGACTCTGAAATAAACTCAGGATATTTCTCTGGTAGCAATAATAGAATCTGACGTCCATCTTTAATCATGGAAGGCAGTTCATTAACTAAACCTGTTATTTGGTCCCAAATTAAGGGTAACAATACAAAGCATATCAAAGTTAATGCAGCAACAAATAAAATAAACACAATGGTTACTGCAAGTGTATGAGGTGTTTTATATTTTTCTAATAAAGCAACCAAACCTTGAAGCAAAAATGCTAATACCAATGCAGCCAATGCTGGAGCCAGCATAACGCCCATGGTAAGAATCACAACAAGTCCCACCACCAAGAGCACTGTTAATACTACTGCTTCCTGGTCAGAAAAATAGCGATGAAACCAGCTTTTAAAAACATCTAACATGCTGTGTACCTTTCATACCATGTACGTTTTGATTTGGCATCTTGCCTTAAAGCCACTAAGATATTTTTTTAATCCTGTGGTAGTAAACCCCATCAACCAAATCACTTGACAGTAACTTGTGCCCACTCAGTTGACAATATGCGGCAAAATCTCTGACTGAGCCAGGGTCTGTGGCCGCGACATTGAGTACCTGCCCCGGCTGCATTGATACAAGTGCTTGTTTAGCCTTCAACAATGGCATTGGACAACGCTGCCCAATCATATCCAGTTCGATATCAGTAGTTGTCATGGTGGCTCAATAATTTGCTGTTATCCTAAAGTTAAAGCTTTGCCAAGGAACAAAAGTGTGCTCAATGCACTCGAATCAACTAAATAATTGCAGTATAAGGAATAATGCTAACTCATTATTACGGCTAGCATCCATAAACGCAATGCACTAAAACGTAATGCACTAACACTAAATAGTGCTGAGATAGTACTGAGGCTTTTAGCAGACAGTTTAAATCTCATCATGCTAATGTATTTTAACTTAACAGGATGGCAATTGACTGTCACTAACGACACAATAGGATCAGGGTTTCATTTATAAACGCTCTTTCGGATAGCCGTCAGAAGAACAGTTTGAATCTTTTTTATCCGCTGGCGAAAAAAATCTCATCATGTTTAAAAAAATTTGCACAACACTAAGTACCTGTTCATTGGCTCTTTCATTGACAGTCGCAGGGAATGAACTCTTACTTCCTGACCTAGGGGATAGTAGTTCAGCTATTGTTTCTCCATCCCATGAACATAAGCTTGGCCGAGCATTTCTCGCCTCCCTTCGCGGCCAGATCCCCATGCTGCAGGATGCAGAAGTACAGGACTATGTTGAGGAACTGATTTTTAAACTCATCAATACCAGTGAAGTAAAAGACCGTCGTTTAGAGATCGTAGTCATCGATAGTCCTAAGCTTAATGCCTTTGCTGCACCAGGTGGCATCATTGGAATTAATGCCGGTCTTTTTCTCTATGCCAAAAATGAACATCAATTTGCCTCAGTCATTGCCCATGAATTAGCACACTTAAGTCAACGTCACTATGCTCGTGGTGTCGAAAATGCAGAACGAAATAAACTGCCTTACATTGCAGCAACACTCGCCAGCATAGCCGTTCTTGCTGCCGGTGGAGGAGATGCTGGGTTTGCGGCACTAGCTACCACACAGGCCGGCATGCGCAGCCAAATGCTCAGTTTTAGCCGTCAAAATGAACGGGAAGCAGACAATGTTGGTATTCAAAACCTCTATCGTGCGGGAATGAACCCTCAAGCTATGCCTGCAATGTTTGAACAAATGAATCATGCAACACGCTTTCTTGGACAAAAACCACCTGAATTTTTGTTAACTCACCCAGTCACTCAAAACCGTATTGCTGACTCGAAAAGCCGAGCAGCACAATTTCCTAAACAAAGCTACACTTATAACCCTCGCTATGAACTAATCAAAGCCAAAATTAAGCTCCATTATGCCAGTACACCCCAAACTGCAGCCAAACAGTTCAAAGCTAACGCCAAACAAACCGCAGCACGTTATGGTCTCTCACTGGCACAAATAGCAAGTAGCCAACTAAAACAAGCCCAAAGCACACTCAAACCACTTTATGAAAAATCACCTGATAATATCCAGTTTGCACTCGCACAAGCGCGACTGGAAAAAGCGATGGGAAATATAACCCAAGCAAACAAAACAGTGACAACCTTATTGGATATTTATCCAAACAATCATGCATTAATGTTGCAACTGGCAGAAAACCAGATAGCAGGAAAACAATATGCAAAGGCTGAACAAACCTTACGTCGTCTTTCGCGCAATCGTGCGACCGACCCCTATGTATGGTACTTACTTGCAGAGGCACGAGGTTTAAATAAAAATATTTTGGGTGTACATGAGGCCCGAGCTGAATACTACCGTCTCAATGGTAATGTCGATAAAGCGATTGAGCACCTTGAATACGCTTTGAAACTTGCAAAAGGTAAGTTTGCGATTACTGCAAAGTTAAACAAACAAATAGAAGACCTCAGAGCCTACAAAAAAGAGTTAAAAGACCTTGGCTTTGGTTAAAAAATTTATTTAAGGAAGAGTTCAGATTTACAACAATAAAAAAGCCAACAAAATCCTGTTGGCTTTTTTAACGTCTATATCACTGATAAATGAAAATAAAACGACAAGGGCTAAGCATTACCTTTAATTTTAAGCTGATATTCAGCCGCAAACTCTAGCATTCGATTGAGTGGAATCATCGCTCGCCTTGCTAGATCAGGCTCAACAAACACTTCATTATTACCTTGCTCAAGCGTACTAATCGTACTCTCTAGACCATTCATAGCCATCCACGGACAATGCGCACAACTCTTACAGGTCGCACCAGTTCCTGCTGTAGGGGCTTCCAAGAAGGTTTTGCCTGGTGCGGCTTGTCGCATTTTATAAAAAATGCCTCGGTCAGTAGCCACAATGAATTGAGGGTTGGGTAAAGACTGTGCCGCTTTTATTAACTGAGATGTTGAACCTACTGCATCAGCTAACTCTACAACAGAAGCAGGGGACTCTGGGTGAACCAACACTGCAGCTTCAGGGTATATCTGTTTCAGGTCTAGTATCCCCTTTGCTTTAAACTCATCATGTACAATACATTCAGAGTGCCACAATATCATGTCAGCATCTGTTTCACGCTGAATATAACTACCTAAATGGCGATCTGGCGCCCAAATAATAGGTTTATCCTGTTCCACCAAATGCTCAACTATAGGAAGCGCAATACTTGATGTCACAACCCAGTCAGCCCTGGCTTTTACTGCAGCAGAAGTATTTGCATAGACAACAACAGACCGGTCAGGGTTTGCGTCACAAAAAGCAGAAAACTCATCAATAGGACAACCCAAATCCAGTGAACATGTTGCTTCCAAGGTCGGCATTAACACCCGCTTATCTGGGCTTAAAATTTTTGCGGTTTCACCCATAAAGCGAACCCCTGCCACTAACAATGTCGAAGCAGAGTGCTGACTACCAAAACGTGCCATTTCCAGTGAGTCCGAGACACATCCTCCCGTTTCTTCCGCAAGCTCTTGGATTATGTCATCGGTATAGTAGTGTGCAACCAGCACAGCATCCTCAGCTTTCAACAACTGCTTTATCTGCTGTTTTAGCTGACGTACCTGCTCACTACTGTACTTATCCTTTTGCAAGTGCTCTGTTGCCAGGTAGTCTTTGACAATTTGTCTATTAATATCTGCAGTCATACTTCATCAAGTATCAGGCTAACGAGAAAATTATGTTGTGGAATAGATCCTACCATATTTGCCTCAAGAAATGCCTTGTTAGCGAATAGGTTCTAATAACTCTTTTTAAAAAGGCATTAGAAAATGTAATAAGGAAAATCTAAAAAGAAGGGAACTTATTTCCAGCAACAGCACCTCAGTGCCCTGGTTCATCATTCCATAAGTATTTGTGGAGCTGCAACTGCATACGGACTGCTAATCGGTCGGCAAGTATCCACTCTGCAAGCTGCCGAGGCTCCAGCTCATGGTGAACGGGTGAAAAAAGAACCTCTGAAACCCGACGTGTTAAACCATACTCATCCATTTTAAACACAGCCCATTGGTAATCCTCCCGACTACCAATAACAAACTTGACCTGGTCCTGCTGTTTTAAATGCTCAATATTGCTGTATAAATTACGCTGTAGCTCACCTGAGCTAGGAGTCTTAAGATCCATAACAACAACAATTCGCGGGTCAACATGCTCTATAGGCAAAGCGCCGCTAGTTTCAAGTGAAACTTCATAGCCTGCATCTACAAGTGCTGTCAGTAATGGTAGGCAATTTGGCTGCGCTAAAGGTTCACCACCTGTAACTGTCACATAATGTGGCTGATACTGTAGCACTTCAGCCATAATCGCATCTAATGTCCAAATTTGACCACCAGAGAAAGCATAGGCAGTATCACAATAACCACATCTTAATGGGCACCCCGTCAACCGAATAAATACAGTAGGCAAGCCTGCAGTTCTTGTTTCACCCTGCAGTGAATAAAATATTTCTGTTAAGCGAAGCTGCTTTTCACTCATCTTTTTCTACTGCCATAAAACTGGATTATTTTTTAATACCTGCAACCATTCACTCACAGCATACTTATTAAGAATACATCACAATAGACGCAAAAACTGTAAGCACAAAGACGAGGCGTCATGCCAATGATCAAAAGATCGTTTGAACTATTGAGCCTGTTAAACAAGAAGATTCATTAAGCGGCGAGAGTATAGCGGAAATAAAGTTGAGGAGAAACCAGCAAGTATTACTTGCTGGCGTAATTAAAAACTGCAGATTTACTAGTTAACCTGCTTAAGGAAGGCTGCTGCAAGGTTAGCTGCAGCAGCATCGGGAAATTCTTTTGTTACTTTCTCTAGATAATGTTTTGCTTGTTTCTTATCGCCCAACTGGAAATAAACCCGGCCAAGCTTGTAAATCGCACCAGGTAGTTTACCGCTTTGTGGAAACTTATTAATCACTTGAGTAAACGCTTCTTTAGCAGGCTCAAGCTGATTTTGCGCCAAGTAAACTTCACCTTGCCAGTAATAAGCATTATCAGTGTAAGCACCTGATGGGTACGACTGTACAAAAGCCTTTAATGCGGTAAGCGCGTCGTCAAAACGCTTTTGACGAATCAGTTGGAAAGCTGAATTATATGCCTCTTTCTCTTTATCTGAAGTGGCAGAAGCATCAGTCATTTGTTGTGCACCAGAATTTTGGCTGCCACTGACAGATGCACCAGCACCACTCGCTGCAAGATCGGAAATTCGCCGATCAAGATCCATATAACGATCTTTTTGTTCTTGCTGCATACGCTTGATCTGATATGCCTGTTGCTCCACTAAACCGCGTAAAGACAACACTTCCTGCTGTAATTCTTCTAACTGCACGAACAACGCTGTACTATTACCTCCTTGGTATCCACGCGAAGGCGCTGCTTGTCCACTGGAGCGGCCATAAGGCGTAGGCTCAACAACGGGAACCTCAGCATAAGAAGGTAAAACTATAAGTAGACTTGTCGCTGTCAAGCTTAAGCTTGCCAACACATGTTTCACTGTTCGAGCTGTTGAATGAGTCATGACTTAATCGAACCCTAAACACTTTATTGCTGTACCCAAAGATGGATGTGTGACACCCATCTATGGCATTGCAAACAATATAAAAATGTTTGCGGGTACTTGGCAACTCATAAACATAATTTGTTGTATTCGCTACCAAGCTACCAATCAGTTCAAACTAAAATTATCTTAGTAAGCACCATTGGAAACAATCACAGCGCGACGGTTTTGCTGCCAAGACTGGTCATCATGTCCAAGTGCAACAGGTTGCTCTTCACCATAGCTGATTGTTTCAACTTGCTCAGGTGCAACACCTTTTAAAACCAAGTAACGTTTAACTGCTTTTGCACGACGCTCGCCAAGTGCTAAGTTATATTCGCGGGTTCCACGCTCATCCGTGTGACCTTGAATAATAATAGTTTTGTTAGAGTCAGATGCTAGCTTGGCTGCATGGGCATCAAGTGCTGGGTAGTCTTCTGGTAAAATTTTAGAGTCATCAAAGCCAAACAAAAACACCTTTTTATCTAACAGTGCTTGTGTTTGTGCATCAACACTTCCATCAATACCATCAGTTGCAACACCCGTGGTGGCTGATACATCTGCATCCCCTACAGAGCTAGCACTATCACCACCGGTCGTATTACAACCTGCCAGCCAGGCAACGGAAGATGCAAGCAGTACAACTTTACCGAATTTCAAAAAATCCATAAATAACTCCCGGTTTGCTAAAAAATGCTTTAGAGAAAACAAACACTACATGGTGACATTAGTAAGTGAAGTTTGACCATGCAGGTTCGCGTACATCCCCTTGCTTCGAAGGCAAGTTAAGTTTCACAGCCCCATCTGCAGAAACGGCAGACAATACACCCCGCTGGCCTTGCATAGAGCCATACAGTAGCATTGTGCCATTTGGCGCAACACTCGGTGATTCATCCAATGAAGTAGACGTCAGTAGACGCATTCTTCCCGTTTCAAGCTCTAAAACAGCAATATTAAATTGCGCAACTCCCTGCCCTTTATGAACCATGGCAATTTGTTTGCCATCTGGGAAAACCCTGGCTCTCGCATTATATCTACCCTCATGTGTCAGTCGCTCAGCTTTACCAGTTGCCAGTGTTGACTTATATATTTGTGGTGAACCACCACGGTTTGAAGTAAACACGATAGCTGAGCCATCTGGCATCCAACTTGGTTCAGTATCAATTCCAAAGTGTTTGGTTATTTGCCGTAAAGCACCCGAATTGACATCAACCAAGTAAATATCAGGGTTTCCACCTTTAGACAGCACAACCGCTAATTGCCGACCATCTGGCGACCAAGCGGGAGAGCTATTTAAACCTTTATAATTTGTTATACGACGCTGTTTGCCTGTTGCCAGATCCTGAATATAAATACCAGGTCTTCCTCCTTTAAAGGAGACGAAAGCAACCTTTTTATTATCGGGTGACCAAGTAGGAGAAAGAATGGGCTCACTCGAGGTATAAATGGCTCGTGCATTATAGCCATCTGCATCAGCGTAGTTCAATTGGTAGCGTGAACGCTGTCCACCCAACCGTTCGGCGGTAACATACATGATTTTCGTATCAAACGCACCACGTATTCCAGTTATTTTTTCATAGACTTGATCACTAATACGGTGCGCTAATTTACGAACATTCGTACTCGCAATTTTGCCTGCGGCTAAGCTTTGTTGACGAACCACATCAAGGATTGAGAAGCTTGCCTCATATCGACCACCCGCACTGTTAATATTGCCAACTACGAGATACTCGACATCTGACTTACGCCAGTCAGCAAAAACCACATCAGTTTCTGTATGTGGCATACTTAACATGTTATTTGGATCAAAGGGATCAAATTGCCCTGTCCGTTTTAAGTCACTGTTTACAATGTTGGATACATCCTCAGGGCTACTGCCACCAAAAGGCACCACCGCCACCGAAACAGCACTATCAACACCCTGAGTAATTTCAATGGTGAGCTCTGCTAACGCCTGCTGTCCATAGAATGTTACCAGCAACAGCGTCAGCATTGTGGAAATAATTTTTTTCACTGCGCTTAGTCCTCCGGGTTACTAAAATTCATAGCAAATCGACGAAAATTACTTTCAAACACTCGCGGCTTGAGCTGTCTTAACTCAGGAATGCGTCCCACTCGTTCCACAGCTTGTACAGCAGAACGATCAAATAGTGCATTACCACTGGACTGAATTACAGATACATTCACCACTTCTCCAGTAGGTACTAATTGAATTTGTAACCTTACTTTCAGTCCTTTCGTTAAAAAACTAGGTTTTCGCCAGTTTTGCGTTACAAGTTGTTCAATTAAGGCAGACATTGACGCAACTTGTTTTTGACTCGCCGCTGCATCCTGTCGAGCACGCTCTTCAGCTTCTTCTGCAGCCAACATTTTTTCCAACTCAGACTCTTGCTGACGACGTAAGGCTTCTTCTTTTGCTTTACGCTCACGCTCTTGTCGTGCTTTTGCCTCACGTTGCTTGCGCTGTTTTTCTTGTTGCGCACGCTTAGCTGCCTCAGCAGCTTTACGTTTAGCTTCAGCCGCGGCTTTTTGTTTAGCCTCTTCGGCTGCTTTACGTTTTGCTTCTGCCGCAGCTTTACGCTTCACTTCTTCCGCTTTTTTCCTAGCGGCCTCCTGCTGCACTTTTTCTTGAGCTTTACGTTTAGCTGCTTCAGCTGCTTTCTGTTTAGCGGCTTCTGCCGCCTTACGCTTGGCTGCTTCCGCTGCTTTTTTCTTAGCCTCCTCAGCCGCTTTACGCTTAGCTTCTTCAGCTTTTTGTTTTGCCTGCTGATTAACTTTGTTTTTTTGAGGTGTTGCTGCTTTTTGCTGCTGTTTTGTGGTTGACTTTAAGCCTACTAATCTCGCTTGAATCAACTTAGGTTGTTTAACTGTATGTCGCTCTGTAGGAGATGGCCATGCTATAGATACAGCTATAATCATGATCAAATGCAATCCCACTGCTAATACAGCAGGTAATGTATAACCGTTTGGAAGCCTCACAAACTAACCACTTCTATTGAGTCAAATCTTGCGGGTCTGTAATTAAGCCAACATTTGGCACGCCTGCCTGTTGTAAAGCAGCCATAGCTGTCACAACAATGCCATAGTCAACCTTTTCGTCCCCTTTGATTAAAACCATACGATTAGGCTTAACACGTAGTATTTTACTTACCTGCTCTGTAATTGCTTCCAACGGTACAGGTTGATCTTGCTGCTTACCAATATTGATGTAATAGGTACCATCTTCTTTTACTGAGACAATGATGGCTTCTTCGTCTTCTTTTACATCAAGCGGCTTAGCATCAGTCTTGGGTAAATCAACATTAACCCCTTGGGTAAGCATAGGTGCAGTAACCATAAATACGATCAGCAGAACCAACATAACATCGATGTAAGGCACTACATTAATATCAGACATCTGCTTGCGTGAAGAGCGCCTTGCCATAACTTACCCCTGCTGCTGCCGCGGCCGGCTATGCACATTACGGTGTAATATGCTAGAAAACTCTTCAGAGAACGTGTCATAGCTATTAAGTACTGTATCAACACGTGCAGAAAATCGGTTGTACGCTACAACAGCAGGAATTGCCGCTAACAAACCCATTGCTGTTGCCACTAACGCTTCCGCAATACCTGGGGCAACGGTTGCCAAAGTTGCCTGCGTCTGGTTAGCGAGCCCTCTAAAAGAATCCATAATACCTATTACAGTGCCAAATAAACCAATATAAGGACTAATTGAACCTACAGTTGCTAAAAAAGGCAGGTTCGTTTCCAAACGTTCCTGTTCACGAGACATTGCCACACGCATTGCACGCTGTGTTCCTTCCATCACTGCATCTGCATCAGCACCAGAATCTTGCTTCAGTCGTGTAAATTCTTTAAAACCTGAGCGAAAAATATGCTCCATCCCACTATCAGGATCAGGGTCATTGGTCACTTGTCTAAATAGTTTTGATAAATCTATACCAGACCAAAATCGATCTTCAAATGCAGACGCTGCACGACGTGCATTTATTATCAAAAATGCACGTTGAATGATCATTACCCATGAAACAATCGATGTGCCTACTAAAATAAGCATCACTAACTGTACAACCCAGCTAGCTTGTAGAATCAAAGACCAAATGGACAAAGACTCAGTCACTACATCCCCCTAACGGAGCACCCGTAAATGCAATAGTATTAAAACGTTAGCCGGCAACTAAATTACATTTTTTAGCACTGGTATACTGATTAGATAGATCAATGACCACTTTGGTTTCCATCATTTCATCCTACCTATCAGCAGACATCAGCAATCAAAGACGACACCTGCTAAATACTTGCCTAATAAAAAGCAGGGCGAATCATAACACTGCACATTGTTACTTGTCGTTGTTTTACGAAGACTTATGCAATTTTACAAATAAGATCACGAGGAATAGCTTGAGGCCTTAACGAATCAAATGTGACACAAGCAACTTTAACCTTTGCCTCACACAAAAGCTCACCCGTCTCACTGAGTGTCACCTGCTGGTGAAATACTAAATATGTGCGCTTAACTTCGGATAATGACACGCTAACATCTATTTTATCATCCAGCTTGGCAGGCTTTTTATAATCCACTGTAGCGCTATGGACAACAAACATCACATTTTGTTCATGAAGCTTTGCCTGCTCATACCCATACTGTCTTAAATATTCAGTACGGGCTCTCTCCATAAACTTAAGGTAGTTAACATAATAAACAATACCTCCCGCATCTGTATCTTCATAATAAATACGAAAATTTAAGGCAAAAATGGACACAATAACTCCATAAGCAATCTCAGTAAAAATATTAAGTCATGCGTATTAAAGGCTGGTTAGGTTATCCTGATCACATGAAATAGTTATAATCAGGTTGGCTTAGACAAGCCTAAATGATGATAAACGGCATCGGTAACAACACGACCACGAGGTGTACGCAGGATATAACCTTGTTGCATTAAGTAAGGTTCTAACACATCTTCAATGGTGCCTCGTTCCTCACTAATCGCTGCAGCCAAGCTATCAACTCCTACAGGACCACCATTAAACTTTTCAATCATTGTTAACAGCAGCCTTCTATCCTGTTGATCAAATCCTATATGATCAATGGCTAACATAGACAGCGCCTGATCCGCCATGGGTTGAGTAATGATGCCTTCCCCTTTGACCTCAGCATAATCTCTTACCCTACGCAGCAACCGATTAGCAATTCGTGGTGTTCCACGAGAGCGTTTTGCTACTTCAGTAGCACCTTCAGACTCAATAGCAACACCTAAAATATTGGCGGAACGGGTTACAATGTGGGTTAAATCAGGGACATTATAAAACTCAAGTCGCTGCACAATGCCAAAACGGTCGCGCAATGGTGAAGTGAGCAACCCCGCTCTGGTGGTTGCCCCCACCAAGGTAAAAGGCGGCAAATCCAGTTTAATAGAGCGTGCCGCAGGACCTTCACCAATCATAATATCCAATTGATAGTCTTCCATTGCGGGATAAAGCACTTCCTCAACCATTGGGCTTAAGCGATGAATTTCATCAATAAACAACACATCACCTGGCTCTAAGTTAGTGAGCAAAGCGGCAATATCACCCGCCTTCTCAAGAACAGGTCCAGAGGTTGTTTTCAGCTGTACATTCATTTCTGTTGCCAGAATGTTTGCCAGTGTTGTTTTTCCAAGACCTGGTGGCCCAAAAATTAATGTATGATCTAACGCCTCATTTCGCTGTCGTGCCGCATTAATGAAAATTTCCATTTGCTCACGAACTTGAGGTTGTCCAACATAGTCTTGTAAAAGCTTGGGACGAATGGCACGATCCTGTGAGTCTTCTCCCCCAGACGCGGCTGGGGCTACAAGTCGATCAGCTTCAATCACACTGCACCCCCTTACTTCACCATGCCTTTCAATGCAAGCCGTATCAGCTCTTCTCGTGTTGCACCTGCCTGGTAGTGAGTCTTGATTGCTTTCTCTGCATCAGATGCCTTATAGCCTAGTGCTTGCAATGCACTGACGGCATCCTGCAACACATCATGCTCACCAGGCTGATCAGATGGTATAGCGAATAAAGACCCACTGTCAGTTTCCCAGCCTTTTAATCGATCACGCATTTCAATCAACAAGCGCTCTGCCGTTTTTTTACCAACGCCTGGCAGCTTAACTAATGTTGCTGTGTCTTGACGCTGTATACTATGCACAAAGTCTTGAGTTTCCATACCAGACAGAATGGTTAGCGCCAGTTTAGGACCTACCCCATTCACCTTAATTAAGGCCCGGAATAACATTCGCTCTTGTTGAGTGACAAACCCGTAAAGTTGATGGGCATCATCCCTTATTGCTAAGTGTGTAAAAAGCGTAACCTCACCGCCAACTTCTGGTAACTGATAAAAGCTACTCATTGGCGCCTCTAATTCATAACCCACCCCCTGCACATCAATCATCAACTCAGGAGGCTGTTTTATGATCAAAACCCCTTTCAAACGTCCAATCATAAAATTAAGTTCACATATTCAAACATCAACTAATAATGCTTCAACGTATCCGACGTCGCCGTGTACTTGAAGCGCCTGCAATTTTGATTAAGCTTTGTTGCGTATGTGCGTGACACAAAGCCACAGCCAAAGCATCTGCGGCATCAGCAGGGGGGCAACGAGATAGCTTCAATAAATGTTGCACCATATGCTGAACTTGAGACTTTTCTGCTCCACCTTTGCCCACCACAGACTGCTTTACTTGCCTGGCAGAATACTCTGATACTGGCAGCCCTTGAGCAACAGCAGCGACAATGGCTGCACCTCGAGCCTGTCCCAGTTTTAATGCAGAGTCTGCATTCCTCGCCATAAATACCTGTTCAATCCCAACGGATTGGGGCATATAACGTTCAATAACAGCGGTTATACCCTGAAATATTTCTTGCAACCGATCAGGCAGATCTGTTGTTGTCATTCGAATACAGCCACTTGCAACATAGTCAGTTTTTGCCCCTAGCTGGCTGATCAAACCATAACCAGTGACTCTAGAGCCTGGGTCAATACCTAAAATAATTGCCATGGTTAATTAATGCACTACCCCAAATCAAATTACTGTATAATTATACATCTATTGTAGTGATAGCAAGTAGCTAAATAATGCTAGTGCCCATTTATAACCAACTCACCAGACTTTTCCTTAAATACCAAGACGCTCACCTTCATAAATAACTCATCTAAGCATCACTTTGATGAATCAGAAACCTCCTGTTACAAACAAGTTCCTTTTGTTACCAAAACACTGTATTCCTTCTCCTGACAAGGGACTATTCTGTTTGGACGAGTAGCTCGCGAAACATTAGCTGGCCGCAAATAATAAAACTATTACAACTGATGATTATGTCTGAGTCCCAAAAGTCTATCCTTACGATTTCAGCAATTGTCTCCTGCCTGTTCATTATATTGTTAACAGCCAATTTGCTATGACGTAAACATAACCTAGCTAATCTCGTTAGCTTGCTTACCAGTACACTCCCCCTTTCCTGTCATCACCAAAATACCTGACTGTTGGCGTTACAGCTCAACAAAACTTACCGTGCGGTTAAGCACTTAAAAGCCCCATGTCTTTACTGACAACGACCCAACACTAACAACTACTCAACCAAAATCATTAAACCGCCCGCCCCTTGTAACTTTTTTGCAACAAAATATAGGTAATATAACAACAACTCTGTATTGCATGATTAATCCTTAGTATTAACCGTAACAGTGTAGTTACTTTCCATAACCTTTAATTAAAAGCATGATGACTATCAAAAGATTTCAACTTTCTGATAATTCACCATTGCTAAACCCAAAAAATTGTAGTAATTTTACAACATAAGTTATTCAGACATTCATTTTTAAACTAAACCTACATTCCATAAAGGAGGTGAGGTAGCACTGTCTCAGAAATGATTTCGTTTTGGTCAGAAACAACTTGATCAAAACCAACACGTTTTAAGCCATCTTTGTATCAGCTTGTGTCAAGATCGTTATCTCCTCTTACTGCTTAACGTTCCAAAACCCTCTCACTGCATGACACAAGCTGTTTTTTTTCCCTCTCTTAACACTCATAAAAAAGTATCTTTGTATACGCTTGCGCGTTTAAACCTTATTATTTACACTTCAAAATATTTTTTTCATCACAACTACCCTTGCATTCAAGGAGGTAGAACTATCCGGTTATGCCTTACTTTAACGAATACTGTGAACCAAATACGCTTCAAGCACATGGCATTGTAGTGCTTGAAAAAAAACACCACGCCATTAAAACACTAAAAAGAAAGCACAAGCCGTCAATACACGGCCACAAGCTGTGGCATTCAAGCTTTTTATTAATGGACTATTTAAATTTTCACCCTTTACCTAATAAAGCTTCTTTATTAGAAGTTGGCTGTGGCTGGGGAACGACAAGTATATTTTGCGCTAAACGCTTTAATGCAAAAGCGACAGGGGTAGACCTAGACCCGAGCGTCTTTCCTTATCTCCAAATATTGGCTGATTTCAATCAGGTAACCATTAATACTGAGCAAGCACCTCTTGAAAAGCTGAGCAAAACAAAGCTAGCACATCATCACACCGTGTTAGGCACTGATATCTGTTTTTGGGATGAGTTAGTCAACAAGGTATACAACCTCATTAGACGCTCTTTGCAAGCAGGTGTTAAGCAAGTTGTACTTGCAGATCCAGGCCGCTCTACTTTTCACCAGCTAGCTGAACGCTGCAGTAAAAAGTACTCAACGGAGTGTCACCCATGGTATACCCAGGACCCAGAATTTATCTCTGGTTACATTCTTTGTGTTAATGGATCCTAATATTCACTGAAACTCCTGTCTCGCCAAGCCTTGACTATACTGTTAGCAGTACTGCGGCCTCTCAACTAATATGGCGGTTTTCGTGAGATATAGTCTATGGCTTGTGCTCAGCCTGGTATATATAAAAAGTTTTGCCCTCGAACTAAATATTCGCGTGGTAACCGAGGAGTTCCCCCCCTATAACTATACCCAAAATCAAAAACTGGTTGGTCTCAGCACAGATATTGTCCAGGCAGTATTCAAAGAGCTAAAAATAAACCCAGAAATTAGGGTTTATCCCTGGGTAAGAGCCTACCAAACAGCACTCAATGAACCAAACACGCTCATCTTTTCTATTGGTAGAAATCATAAACGCGAAAACCTATTCAATTGGATAGGAGTCATTGCACCCGCAAAATCTTTCTTGTTTAAACTACAAAGCCGAAATGACATCACTATCAACACACTTCAGGATGCAAAACCTTATTTAATGGGCACCTTTCCTGAAAGCGTTCGAGAACAGTATCTAATCGGAAAAGGATTTGAGAAAGGCGTTCACTTAGTCAGCACCTACAGCTATGAAAAGAGTTTCAACTTGTTGGTCAACAAGCGTATTGATCTTTGGGCTATGAATGAACTAGTAGCATACTATATAGCCCGCAAAGCAGGCTATGACCCTCACAAAACGCTAGAAAAAGCCTTTTTTTTAAAGGAACTCTCGCCTGAAGGTTATTACATGGCGTTCAACAAGGAAACAGATGCTGCTGTCGTACAAGCCCTTAAAAATGGACTTGAAGCCATTAAACAAAAAGGACTCTACCAGCAAATTCAACAGCAGCATTTCGGGAAATAGAATTGCCTGACAATGTGAAAATTCAATATCTACGATGAAAGCAGTTTTTCATCAACCTGCATACACTCTTTAAACACTGGTTCTTGCCATATACGCTCCAAGTACGCAGCCAAGATTGGCCAACGTAATGGATCAACTTCATAGTTAGCATAATGAGCATTTAAAAACTGACTACCTAGTGCAATCTCAACAATACCAAATGTATCAAATACATAGTCAGAAACAGGTACATGAGACTCTAAATAATCAAGTACTGGTGGAATATCTTGATTAATGGCTTTTTCAACCTTTTGCTCATCAACGGGCTGTTTTTTAAATTTTTGTTTAACAATACGCTCCAAGAATAAAGGTGGGCCTAAAACTTCCATCACTCGACTGTCAGCATATTCCTCAAACCATAAAGCTTGCGCTTTGAGTTTTGGATCAGCAGGATACAATTCATATTGTTGGCCATATTGATCATTTAAGTACAGACAAATAATCGTTGAGTCCGGAATTGTTAAATCACCATCAACTAATACAGGTACTTTTCGGAGTGGATTAAGTCGATCAAAATCCTTTGGTAGATCAAAAGGTACCACGGGCTTAAGTTCGTAATTTATCTTCAATAACTTCAATGACACTATAACTTTACGAACAAAAGGTGATAAAGGAACTCCATAGAGAAGCATACGCCTACTCCCTTAGCTGCATTCAAAAGTAATACGCTAAAAGCACATCATGACCAAACCATGAAAAAATATATAAACCGATTAAATCCTGGCACAATTTTTCTTAGCATACGCTGGAAACTGTATATTCTCGTCGTTATTACAACCAGCTTAGTTGCCTTAATTATGTTGGGACTCATTCAATGGAATTTTGATCGAGGCTTTTTAACATATATTAATCAACAAGATAAAAACCAGTTGGAACAGATCATTCCAGAACTGACCAAGTACTATCAACAAAGTAACAGTTGGCAACCATTAGTTAACCATCCACAGCACTGGGCTGAGTTACTGATAAAAGCGCTCAAGCCAATAAGAAGAGAGTCTCATCTTCCCTTACCAACCCACCGACCTCGGTTTAGATCCTTTCTGCGCCGCTATGTATTACTTGATGAAAAACAACAAATATTAATTGGCCATATTCCTCAGCAAGCTGTCCCTCTAACACTCCCTATTGAGATAAAGAACCAGCTTGTAGGGTATGTTGGAGTCATTCCAAGAAAGGAGCTTACAGACTTTAATGATATTGCTTTTGCTGAGTCTCAACGCCAACTTTTACTTATTTTTACTGGGGTCGTCATTGGATTAAGTGCTCTCCTGACTATTCCCCTTGCAGGCTCGATAGTCAAGCCTATTCAAAAACTGCGAACGGCAATGAATACCTTGGCCAGTCAAAAACAAACGACAACCTTAGATATTAAGCAACATGATGAAATCGGTTTACTCGCAGCAGACTTCAATCAATTAAGTAAAATTTTGGAACATCAGGAACACCTAAGACGACAATGGTTAGCTGATATTGCACATGAACTTCGTACTCCCATCAGTGTTTTACAAGCTGAACTTGAAGCAATTGAAGACGGCATCCGCCCCCTGACCCTTAACAGTATTCAATCTCTACAAGATGACTTAGGACGATTAACACGCTTAGTTAATGACCTTCACCACTTAGCCCAAGAAGATACAGGCGCAATTGACTATCATCTGTCAGCTCAACCCTTACAACCTATTTTAGAGAAGTTAGTTAAACGCCATATACCGCTTCTTGAAAAACACCAGTTGTCCATTACCGTCAAGGATCACTGCACAAAACCAATTGACTTAAATCTTGATGCTGATCGTATACAACAGTTGTTTATCAATTTACTGTTCAACTCTTTGCACTACACAGATAGTCCTGGACAAATACATGTTACGCTTCAAACACTCGATAATGATTTAACGGTAACCTGGGAAGATTCAGCACCGGAGGTCCCACAGGGTTCACTCCCTTACTTGTTCGATAGACTTTATCGTGTCGACTCGTCCAGACAACGTGTGAAAGGTGGAGCAGGCTTAGGTTTAGCCATTGTGAAAGCAGTGTGTGATGCGCACCACGCTCACATCACAGCCCAACAATCTTCTCTGGGAGGTTTAAAATTAAGCATCAATTTTCCATTACTACCCAACAATAAAACTTAAGCTATAAGTGGCAAACTTACGTTATTAATGTATCACTATGGAAAAACAAATACTGATTGTTGAAGATGAAACAAAGCTTGCTCAGCTTATGGCTGACTACATAAAGCATGCAGGCTTTAGTCCATATATTCTTAATGAGGGAACAGATGCAGTTTCATGGGTAAAAACACATCAACCACAACTTATTTTGCTGGACTTGATGCTACCGGGTGTAGATGGTATTGAAATTTGCAAACAAATACGCACATTTACCAATACACCACTTATCATGGTCACTGCACGTATTGATGAAATAGATCGTTTATTAGGGCTGGAATTAGGAGCCGATGACTATATTTGTAAACCTTTTAGCCCTCGCGAAGTTGTTGCAAGAGTTAAAGCTGTACTCCGTCGAACAAATGAACCTTCCTTTGCTGAAAATGAGTTGCTTCATTTAGATAAGCACCAACTACGCGCTACATATTTTGGAGAATATGTACCACTGACGACCATTGAATTCCAACTATTAGCAATTCTTGTTGATAACCCTCACCGTATATTTAGCCGTAGCCAACTCATGGATAAGATCTATCAAGACCACCGTATTGTGAGTGAACGTACTATTGACAGCCATATCAAAAAAATTCGTAAAAAATTAGCAACGATAAATGACAGTCAGGAAGTCATTCATTCAGTGTATGGTGCTGGCTACAAGTATGAAGACTAAATTAACGTATTCTCATCACACATAATGCCCAAGCAGAGCATTCATAAAAAGACTTATTAACTTCCTTTTTTCATCCACATTTCTTCCTTAATTAGTTTGTATCTTACACCTCATACACCAAACAACAGATTACGAGGTGATCAACATGAAGAAAAGTTTGAAGCTAAACGTTATCGCCCTGGTACTACCTCTAGCACTTGGCGGACTCGCTTGGGGTCAGCAAAATGAAGGAAGACCCGACCCAGGAGAGCGTGCAGCTCAGGAACTTGGGTTAACCACTGAGCAGAAACAATCATTCCAAAGTATCATGAAAGCTCAACACCAACAGCGCAAAGCGGTACATGAAAAATACCGTGATCAAATTCAAGCAGAAATGGATCAAGTTTATCAAGGCACATTAAGTCAGCTCGAAAGTGTACTAACACCTGAACAGATCGAAAAATTTAAAGCTCATCATGAACAGCGTAAACAAGCCATGAAGGAAAAAGGCCATCGTGGTAAAAAACGTGGCAAAAACTGTGGTCAGGGTTGGCAACAAAAAAATACAACAGCTGCAGAATAGCAACATGCTAACAAAAAAAGCAGAGGTTAAAGCCTCTGCTTTTTAACTTACTTAGAAAATAATCTGCTTACACTTGATGTACCTTGGTACATAAAAATAAATAATTAAAGCAAATTAGATGGAGCCGTTCTTTACAAAGACTCAAGCAGTGAATCTGGAAAATCTGCATTAGAATAAACATTCTGCACATCATCCAAATCTTCTAAGCGGTCAATTAATTTAAACACCTTTTCACCATCTTCATCAGATAAAGCAACCGTTGTTGATGGAATCATGGTGACTTCAGCATTCACTGGCGCTAATCCTGCCTCAACCAACGCTGCTTTTACTTCTGAAAAATCAGCAGGCTCGGTAACCACATCAACAGAACCATCATCATTACTAATCACATCTTCAGCGCCTGCTTCCAATGCTACGTCCATTACTGACTCTTCATCAATATCAGGAGAAAAGCAGATCTGTCCTTTTTTGGCAAACAGATAGGCAACAGAACCATCGGTACCTAAATTACCACCATGCTTGGTAAAAGCATGACGCACCTCTGCCACTGTTCTATTGCGATTATCAGTCATTACCTCAACATAAACCGCAACACCTGCAGGTCCATAACCTTCGTATGTTAATTCCTCAACATTATCATTGTCATTAGTACCTGCCCCTCGAGCAATCGCACGATCAATCGTGTCACGCGTCATATTATTGCTTAAGGCTTTATCAACAGCTGCACGTAACCTTGGGTTATCTTCGGGTATAGGTCCACCCTGTTTAGCTGAAACGACTAGCTCACGAATTAACTTCGTGAAAATTTTACCTCGTTTCGCATCTTGTGCTGCTTTACGGTGTTTAATATTGGCCCATTTACTATGACCAGCCATAACTATTTCTCCTAAATCGTTTACAGCAAGACTGTCATCTTTTGGAATTCATCACTTGGATTTGGCTCAATAATAAGCAAGCCTGAAAGAAAAAAGAGGACACTCCTGAGCCTTAAAAAGTGACTCAGCGATTGCTGAGTCACAGTTTGGACATAGATAAGATTTAATTACTAAATATGCTTACGAATACGGATATTCAACTCATGCAACTGCTGTGTATCCACCTCACTTGGAGCCTGTGTCATTACACATGATGCCGTTTGGGTTTTTGGAAATGCAATCACTTCTCTAATTGAAGAAGTTCCGGTCATTAGCATGACCAAACGATCCAAACCAAATGCTAATCCACCATGTGGAGGGCAGCCATATTTCAAAGCATCCAACAGGAAGCCAAACTTATCTTTCAGTTCTTCTTCACCTAGCCCAAGCACTTCAAAAACAGCTTCCTGCATCTGTTGATCATGAATACGAATTGAACCACCACCTAACTCAGTACCATTCAAGACCATATCGTAAGCTCTAGAAAGCGCAGCTTCTGGATTAGCTTTTAACTCATCAGGTGAACATGCTGGCGACGTAAATGGGTGATGCAATGCAGTCCAACCACCTTTACCATTTTCTTCAAACATGGGGAAATCAATGACCCACAATGGCGCCCATGGACGCTCAATAAGATTTAAATCTTCACCCAACTTAACACGAAGCGCACCAATGGACTCATTCACCACTTTGGTCTTATCTGCACCAAAGAAAATAATATCTCCATCTTTTGCATCCAGGCGTTTCATCAGAACCTGGACAGTTTCTTCAGGAATATGTTTTACAATAGGAGACTGTAAACCACTAACCCCTTCATTAATCGCATTCACCTTAATCCAGGCTAAACCTTTCGCGCCATAGATGCTGGCATACTTACCATAATCATCTATTTGTTTACGCGACAGTGAAGCACCACCAGGCACTTTCAACGCGACAACACGCCCTTTTGGATCATTAGCCGGACCATTAAACACCTTAAATTCAACACCCTGCATTAAGTCGTCTATGCTGGTCAGCTCAAGTGGAATACGTAAATCTGGACGGTCAGATCCAAAACGCTCCATGGCTTCTGCATAGGTCATGCGCGGGAATTCACCCAAATCAATATCCAACAGATTAGTAAACAGCTGACGAACCATTTTTTCAGTCATGGACATTATGTCTTCTTCATTCATAAAAGAAGTCTCAATGTCTATTTGGGTAAACTCTGGCTGACGATCAGCCCGTAAGTCTTCGTCACGAAAACACTTTGCAATTTGATAGTAACGGTCAAACCCTGACACCATTAACAACTGTTTAAACAGCTGTGGAGACTGTGGAAGCGCGTAGAAACTCCCTGGATGAACCCGGCTTGGCACCAAATAATCCCGCGCACCTTCAGGTGTAGCACGGGTTAAAATCGGCGTTTCAATATCCAAAAATTCATTTTCATCCAAAAAATTTCGAATAATCGAAGTTACTTTGGAGCGGAAACGCAGCTTATTTTGCATTTCTGGTCGACGTAAATCGAGGAAGCGGTATTTAAGCCGAACATCTTCACCCACTGCAGAGTATTCATCTAAAGGAAAGGGAGGTGTTTCTGCCTGATTGAGGATTTCAATTTGTTTACCCAATACTTCTATTTCGCCAGTAGCCATCTCAGGGTTATTAGAACCTTCTGGACGCGCCCTTACTTTACCTACAATTGAGATCACATATTCACTACGGACTTTATCAGCTAACTGGAAAGCCGCTTGTTCATCTGGATCAAACACGACCTGAGCGATACCCTCACGATCACGCACATCTAGAAAGATCACACCACCATGATCTCGTCTGCGATGAACCCAACCGCACAGTTTTACTTCCTCTCCAATGTGAGATGCTCTTAAGTCGCCGCAATAATGGCTGCGCATAATAGTTGTACCCTGTTTTACTAAATTGACATTCGATAATCAGACGATTAGCTACTGGTTGTGGATGCTTTTGCAGGTGCTTTCGCTGCGCCAGAAGAGGCATTCTTATTGCTGGCATTTGATTCATTACGCTTGCTGGCAGACGTTTTACTATCGCTCTCAGCCAGATTCTTTTTCTTACCTGTTTTGAAATCAGTCTCGTACCAGCCCCCACCTTTCAATCGAAAAGCGGGCGCACTTATTCTCTTACGAAGGGCATCAGTATTACACTGAGGGCAAGTAACTAATGGTTCATCACTTACCTTTTGAATAACTTCTAAAGCATGTTGGCACTGGCCACACTCATACTCATAGATTGGCATTGACTTTTCACCTCGACTACAACAGCCAACTAATCGTGTTCTATCTAGTTCAGACAAAGCCGCGCATTATACCGCACCTTACTAAAAAAGGTCAGCCTTTTCAGTACAGCCTTAATGCTTATTGATACTTAACCAGCACTCGAACTCTTCAGGAACGCCCTTGCTAGAATTTGAATTCAAAAAGTGACACTAAACATCAAACTATACTTCATTCTCTAACCTCTTCAGATAAGTATTAGATAAAACTAATATTTGTAATAAACACTTGGTGTTTTTCAAGAAACAAACCCAATATGAAAATACAAATGACAATGGCAATCTTTTTCATTAGCTGTTCAAACTTTACTTAACATCAAAACAACAAAAAATAGCAAAATATATCAAAAGTGGTGGTTTCAATGTTATACAACAACAGTGTATTGGTTAGGACTATGGTAGAGACTTTAAATTTAGTAATATTAATGACAAAATTTCACAACAAATGACCATTACATTCTTGTAAAAACGTTATGTTCTAGACATAATAGGCCAAACTAGATACCAAACAAATGCAATTTAAAAAATACTAATTTAACTGTGTTTAATGCACACACTAGCAATCTTAAGAGCAGTAATAGAAGTCAATAAAAAAACGTAACTAAGTAAAATAGAGAAGTAGAACTTAGCTTATGCAGTGTAAGTTGCTAGCCCAACCATCCAATTCCTTATGTTTTTCTCCTAAAGCACATAGCTTACCGGCTTTTTCTGCTTCTGATCTCTGTTTATATTCTCCTGAGCATAATTTAACCATAACGATTAGGTAAACAAATGGAGAATAAAACAGATTACAGCTTTTAGAAATAACACATGAAAATGTCGTTGCATTCATTGTTGTTTTTTATTAAAAACACAACAATGCGTCAGTTCTAACTTTGAACTGATTAGGTAAGATCTGTCATATGTTGACAGTGCAGTGAGTCAAATAGGCATGCCGAATCGACTCATAACACACAACACCTTAGGAGTAGGTCACACAATGAAGATGTTTAAACTTTCTGCATTGAGCGCAGCTGTTTTTGCTGCTGCCTCTGCAACAGCAGTAACAGCGCAAGCTGAAGGATTTATTGACGACAGCTCAGCTACATTGAGCATTCGTAACCAATACCGTAACGAAAGCGGTGTAAATGGACATGCGTTTGACCGTAAAGAGTGGGTACAAGGCTTCCAGCTTGATTATAAATCTGGCTATTTTATGGACATAATCGGCTTTGATTACTCAGCGGGTGCCGCTTTTAAATTGGACCAACCAGCTAATGACAGCAGAGATGGCGAGTGGAATACTACTAACTTGCCCCAGGATGGAAATAGATCTGATGTAAATGATATTGCAGGTACTAATCAAGCTTACTTAAAAGCCAAGTTTGGCGATGAAAACCTGAATGCTAATTTGAAATTTGGTTTACAAAGAACCTGTACAGAACTATTCTGCCCTTCAGGTTCTCGTATATTACCAGCGTCTTCTTACGGTACATACCTGGAAGGTAATGCACAAAGCTTAAAAGTATACGGCGCTCGCTGGACAAAAATACACAGCCGTAGCCAAAGTTTCTTTTATGATGACATGAAAGATGACTATGGTAACCGTATTGATGATGTCAAAATCGTTGGTGCTTCCTACAAGTTTGACAATGGCTTAGGTGTTTACGGTGAATATGGTAAGTCAGACGACTACCTGAAAAAATACCTGGCTAAAGTTGATTACACCATTGACTTAGGCAATGAAACTTCACTGTTATTAGATGCTCGTTATGGTAAAGCCAAAGATGCTGGTGATGGCTTCAATGACGAAGGATCTCGCTACGATGGCAACTATGAGAGCAAGTACTATAACTTAACTGCAACACTGTCTATCCAAGACTTGGATGTTTGGGTTGGCTATAACGTCACTAAAGACGGTGACTGGAAAGGTGAGTGGCACAACAACTACGACCACATGGGTGCATTTAACTCAAGCCTTGACTTATGGCAGGGTTATAATCGTGAAGACGAACGCGCTTGGGTTGTGGGCGTAAATTACAAGTTTGATAACATTGGCTTACCTGGTCTTGAAGCAGGTACACGCTATGCTCATAGCTCTAACATTAGCAAGGATGCATTAGCTGCAGGTGACTACCCACTAACAACTGATGACCAAGCACATGAGTGGACTCAATGGGCTAAGTACACTGTTCAAACAGGTCCTATGAAAGACTTCTCTGTATACGTTGAGCATGCTCGTGGTGATAACCCAACTGGTGGTGATGAAGACGATACACTTGTACATCTTCAGTACGACTTGGCTATTTTCTAATCTCTCGAAAAGTTCATACTTTTCTTGCTAAAAAAACGCCGCATCTGCGGCGTTTTTTTATTCTTGTAATAAATCCCGTCTATATTTGTTAGCAAAATCTCATGGAAGATCCATACTAGGAAAGGTAATGGAACAAAAAAAACACACATGGACTTGTGTATGAAAAAAACTTTTCCACGGCTTTATCGGGGCCTCTTCTGCGTTTCAGTGACATTACACCAAGTAATACGTGTAAGGAGTTCACATGACTATTCTTAGTCTGTGGCACTAAGGCAGTTTTGGCTTTGGTTTCCGTAATAACCCCTACACTTAACCAGTGATTCAGGACTTAATGCTAAATCACACACAATAAACACAATATGACTAGGAGTAGGTCACAAATGAGAACATTTAAACTAACCTCACTGAGTGCAGCAATTCTTGCCGCAAGTACGTTTATTCCAACAATTTCTCAAGCAACAGGTTTTATAGACGACAGTAGCGCTACTTTGGGTATAAGGAATTACTATTTCAATGAAAATGGCGTAAATGGTAATACCTTTGATCGTAAAGAATGGGTTCAAGGTTTACAATTTAGTTATTCATCAGGCTACTTATGGGACATGATAGGCTTTGATTATGGCGCTGGTGCTGCATTTAAACTCGATAACCCAGCTAATAGAATTGGTTACAGTGTTACCAACTTACCTCAAGATGGTAGTAGCACAGCCGATGCTAACGACATTGGAGGTACAAACATCGCTAATTTAAAAGCTAAATTTGGTGATGATAAAATGAATGCCAATATAAGATTTGGCTTACAGCGCACATGTACTGAATTATATTGCCCATCAGGATCTCGTATTTTAGAAGCAACCTCTTATGGCACCTATATTGAAGGTAATATTGAAAACCTAAAATTATATGGTGCTCGCTGGACGCAAGTACACTCTCGTAACAATAGCTTCTTTTCAAAACATTTCCGTGATGCGATGGGAGATGAGATTGATGATATTGTCTTTTTAGGTGCTGCTTACAAGTTTGATAATGGCCTTGGCCTTTATGCTGAGTGGGGTAACTCTGAAGATTACCTTGAGAAACAGTTCCTAAAATTTGATTATACCTTTGATTTGGGTAGCGGAATCACCCTGCTAATTGACGGCCGCTGGGCTGATGCAGAAGAAGATGGCAATGGTTATGGGACCCAAGGGTATGAAAGTACCTACTGGAACCTGTCTGGAACCATTACCGTTAATGATTTCTATGTGAGACTAGGTTATAACAAAACCTCTGATGGTGACTGGGATCCTGAATGGCATGCAAACTACCAACAAGAAGGTGTTTACAACTCAACACTTGACCAGTGGCAAGGCTACAACCGCGAAGATGAACGCGCTTGGATCGTTGATATTGGTTATGACTTTGCCAACATTGGTTATCCTGGTCTAGTTGCAAATACATATTATGTTTATGGTACTGATATAGATGATGCTTCGCTTGCTGCTGGAGTTAATGCAACATCAAGTGATGATAACGCTCATGAATGGGGACACTACATTACCTACACCGTACAAAGTGGTCCCATGAAAGACTTATCTGTTGAATGGCAACATTTCCGTGTTGATAATCCTGTTGGTGGAGATGAAGATACCAACCGTATCAAAATCAGATACGATATAGCGCTATTTTAATACCATTTAAAAAATAGTATAACCTCCTAAAACGCTGCATCTGCAGCGTTTTTTTTATTTAAATCAATAACAACTTTTACAATAAACCAAACTACTAAATATACCTTTTATTTAACTCTAAAAACTAAGAAAGAGAAGCTCAAAGAAATAGGGCAATTACATAAAAAAAATTCCTGATGACTATAGATTCCAATCACCTTACGTATCCACCCTATCTTTTTACAACTTTACAACGAGTAACGTATATTTATGTCTTGTAAATAATTTTTTAATTTATATTTCATAGAGATCTGCAAACAATAACCTTGCTCCTCATTATATTCATAGCGAAGGATGTTACTGAGTTTATAAAAGGGAAAATACATTGATAAATATAAGGAGCTGTTTATGCAGCTATCAAAATCCATATTAAAAGATGCTTCACCAACGCTGATTCTTTACACTTCGATTTGTACCACTTTAAGCTTTTTCAGTGGTACAACCCTTGCAAACAGCTCTGCTCCTAAATTTGATTTAACACTCAGAAACTACTACTTTAACCGAGATTACCGCCATGAAAATGGTGATGTAAGAGCAGGCAACAGGGATGGCAAACGTAAAGCCTGGACCCAATCACTACTCTTTGACTATCAATCGCCTTATTGGCAAAACCTGATTGGTGGTGACTTTTCTATCTGGAATACGCTTAAACTGGATGGCGGAAAAGGCACAGGCAAAAATGCCTTAACAATTACTCAAGAAGATGCCAAACAAGTCAGTTACTCGTCCTTAGGGGTTGCACTCATAAAACTCAACTTGGAAAATTACTGGAAGACCAGCATTAAAGTCGGTCGTCAAACATTTGAAACACCCCTTGCAATGTATTCAGATAGTCGATCTCAACCGTCTGCTTACTCTGCAGTAAATATTCATAGTCAACCAGCTGACCGTTTTAACATAAATTTACTGGGTATATACGAAGCAAAAGATAAAAATGATAGTGGTTTTGATGATATTCATTATGAATACGGATTTGCCATTAGCCGAGATAAAATTGAGCACGCATACACGTTGAGTATGGATTATACCTATGACAGTGGTCTTTATTTAGCCGCTCAAGCATTAACAGCTAAGGATGCTTATAATGCCTATCATTTGGAAGCAAGTTATAGCTTCCCATTGAGTGATTGGCTAAAAATCGATGTAGCAGGACTCTGGGAAAGACAAAAGGACACTGGAAACTTTAACGACGATAATCCTGGTTCAGTAGGCATTGATAATGATTTATTTAGCTTTAGCTTGGCCTTTAGACTGGGTGATTATTCAAAATTTACCATCATATCTCAAAACCTGACAGGCGATAGTGGTTTTGATTATTTTGCTGAAGGTGATCCTTGGTGGTTCAACAGTATCCAATACTCTGACTTTAACTTTGAAGATGAAACTTCTTGGCAAACTCGCTTTGATTATGACTTTTCAGGGGTTGGTTTTCCCGGTCTAACAGGGCTCATTCGTTATGGTTATGCCAATGATGCAAAGACCTTTGATAGCAGTACAAATGAAGAGTATACCGAGTGGGAACGAGACCTTGAGTTAAGGTATCAAGTACCCAGCGGACAGCTAGAAGGTATGGACATTCGGGTTCGGCATGCAACCTACCGCTCACACCGAGGCATGGATAATGGTGGTGCCCTTGATGAATTTCGTATTATTGTTAATTACACCTTACCATTAATATGATGACTACTTTTTTAATGCGTAAAATGAAATTTGCTAAGTACTTTATTATTGGACAGAAAAAAAATGCACCCTATCACGGGTGCATTCTACTTTCCACTATAAAAAAGATGCCAATCAGCACCTTAAAAACAGCTTAGCTTTCTGCCATATCTTTCAACTTTTTCAATGCACGTACTTTTACTTGCATTGAAGCAGGCTTGGCTTTAAACATCATTTCCTCACCCGTAAAAGGATTCACCCCTTTACGAGCTTTAACAGCAGGTTTTTTCTTAGTTGTAATTTTGAGGAGTCCAGGCAGTGTAAACTCACCACAAGCACGCTTTTTGACATGACGCTCAATTACGTTTGCAAGCTCGTCCAACACATTCTGTACATCTTTTTTGGCTAAACCAGTAGTCTCAACCAACTCATTCAGTAACTGAGTTTTATTGTATTTTTCTTTAATAGCTGCAGGTGCTTTGCGTTTTGCTTGTGCCATTGCTATTTAACTCCAACACTAAAACATATTTTAACTAAACGAACCATGCTCCCAGGCTTAGCACTCTCTAAATGAGTTTCACCCCACTAAATGAGTTTCGTCCCAAATAAAGCGTATAGCTATGGAAACACTTTAGATTTCAGTCAGTTACCCTTGATAAGAAATCAACTATTGTTTGAAACAAAATAATCTATAAAGTTCGCTTTGTCTTAACAATGGGTATAGATAACGACTGTCGTTAAGTACGACTGACAGCGCAGTGTACTTGGGAAGTAAGCAAAACCAAACGATTGAGCTAATTTGTTAGCCAATACAATTTGGTAAAAACCTGTATACGCAGAAGTACTTAACGTACACAAAATCTCTTAGATTGTAGCCTAAAAAGCTTACCATCTTAGCAGGAAACTATAATACAAGTCTTTCCAGGACGCACGCTTTTTATACTGAAAAACAGCATTTTCTTTTGTTTTTTATATATACCCATAACGAAGGGTTTTTAGGGGCGGCCGTCAAGTGATGAAGCCCCAAGAGCTTATATTCATAAGTGACTGGGGTGAAGAACGCCGACAACAAACCCTAAAAATGATTCGTGAAGGGTATAAACAACAGATTTAGCCTGAATGACTTTATAGGTAAGCTGAGAATCTTCCTACAAATTCAATGTCTTAGACTACACTTAGGAAGTAAAGCATAGTGCTTTCATTTATGGTAGTAGTGTCAATATAACCTTTGCTTTGTGTACTGTTGATGGCTTTCAATCGCTTTTAAGGTTAATCCACTTTACTCAATGAATAAGCCATTACTTAACTTTTTTAATCATCACTAAAACTAAATTTAAACAATATGAAATTAGCCAAATTACTCCGTATCGTACATTGTTATCTTGGGCTATTAGCCTTTTTATTAACGCTAGTCAGTGTGCCTATTTTTTTCCCCGAGGCACATATGCCCCTTCCCTCAACAGAAGCCTTGAATATGCTAAGTCTTTCACTCATTAACCTACTGGTCGGTAGCTTATTCAGCTTACCACTATCACAACGCTTATGGTGGCTTCAACTGCTTGGCTCGGCCCTGTTACTTATCAGTCTGTTAGGCAGTATCATTGCAGCACTTACAGAGTCCGCTATTTTTCAAAGTCTTCATATAATCTGGCTTATGTTGTTTGGTGTCGTATTTTCAGCCTGTGCACACTGGTATAACTTCCGGCTGCATGCCAACATTGTCTGGGATACGGCAGCACGGGAAACTGGAACTGTTAAATGGTTTAATGTCAGTAAAGGATTTGGATTTATTTCTCGTGCCCGCGGGGATGATGTATTTGTTCATTTTAAGGCAATACGAGGCCAAGGACACCGAACGTTAGCAGAAGGCCAGCAAGTCGAGTTTCTTGTTACTGCTCGCGATAAAGGTCTACAGGCGGAGGATGTAGTGAGTATTCCACCTGATATGTTTCACCTGGAGTATGACGAAGATACTTCTCCACCGTATCAAAATAACAACGATCAATAAGACAAGTAACCCGTGGCATCTCCTAGAGAAACCCACAAAATAAATGAGAGAAACAATAAAAAAGTAAACTGAATAACGCTAGTGCTTCTACTTTGTTAATGGTGATATCGCTATCTGCGCAGCTTAGGGAATGGTTATGCAGATAGCGCTTTACTTTCCCACTGACCTCCTACCACCTCTTGGAACGACCAATCCCATTAATGGTATGGCCACAACAAAGGGTATAATTTAGATTAATAGTGTGGAGGCTTCTCAGGCTGCTGCGACGCTTGAATTAACTCAGGCAATGTTTGTAACTGATCTTTAAGATAATCCACTTCTCGTCGTAATGCATCAATTGACTTCTGTTGTTCTGCAACCACTTTATTTAGAGCCTGCAACAAATCTTCTTGAAAAGCTATTTGGGTCTGTAAATCAACAAGCATCTGATCCATCGAACTTCCTTTAACGCTCTGCAGTGTAAGTTAAATACGTCGTAAATACTGTGTGTAAACGCTCCTTGAGCGCTTCCACAGCCTCAGGAGCATAAGCGATGGGAGGTAGTTTGCCCCACACAGGCTCAGGCCACGCATCATCCGACTGTTGCCGGGCAATAATGTGAATATGTAACTGGCGCACCTTGTTCCCCAGCGTGGCAATATTCATTTTGTCTGCTGCAAAAATATCCTTAAGCTTTTCACTAATATAGCTAACTTCCCACCACAACTGTTGTTGATCCTCCGCTGAAAGCTGGTAAACCTCTTCGATACCAGGAACACGAGGTACTAAAATAAACCAGGGGTATCGTTTATCATTCATTAACAACAATGATGATAATGAAAAATCGCCCAGTTTTATTGTGTCTTGTTGTAACTGTTTAGCTAGACTAAAATCTTTCATTGCTTCCATCTTACGCTATCCTCTGACCAATCTCGTAAAAATACACTATTCACTGATATTGATAATACGTGATCATAGCAATTCGCAGCAATGCGCCGTAAAATACCCGCTTTTTGGAATACAACTGGTAGCCAACTATGCGCACAACTGAATTCTTTATTCCCACCTTAAAGGAAACGCCTACTGATGCCGTAGTTATCAGCCATCAACTGATGCTGCGTGCTGGAATGATACGAAAACTGGCTTCAGGGTTGTATACATGGTTACCGTTGGGATTACGCACCTTACGCAAAATAGAACGTATTGTTCGTGAAGAAATGGACAAAGCAGGTGCCATCGAGCTATTAATGCCTGCCATTCAACCTGCTGAACTATGGCAAGAGTCTGGACGCTGGGAACAATATGGGCCTGAATTACTCCGTATTAAAGACCGCCATCAACGTGACTTCTGTGTAGGGCCTACCCATGAAGAAGTTATTACTGATATCGCCCGTAATGAACTCAGTAGTTACAAGCAATTACCTATAAATTTTTATCAGATTCAAACGAAATTTCGTGACGAAATTCGTCCTCGCTTTGGAATTATGCGTGCTCGTGAGTTTGTCATGAAAGATGCTTACTCATTTCATTTAGATGAAGACAGTATGCAAAAAACCTATGAACGCATGCATACTGCTTATTGCAATATTTTTGACCGACTAGGTCTCCATTATCGACCTGTTGTTGCGGATAGTGGCAGCATTGGCGGCAGTACATCGCATGAGTTTCATGTCTTGGCTGAGTCAGGAGAAGATGCAATTGCCTTTAGCAATAGCAGCCAGTACGCCGCTAATATTGAAAAAGCCTTAGCCTTACCAGATACGACAGAGTGTCCAGCACCTAGTGCTGAACTCACTAAAGTAGCAACACCTAACCAACACACTATCGCAGATATTGCCTCCTTTTTCAGTGTTGAACCTAAACAAACGCTCAAAACACTTGTCGTACATGGTCAACCTGATGAGCAAGGTCATACTACACTGGTTGCACTTATCATCCGAGGTGACCACCAGCTTAATGAGATCAAAGCAGAAAATATTCATTCTGTCGCTCAACCGCTGACCTTTGCCTCTGACGCAGAAATACAGGCACAACTCAACTGTCAGCCAGGCTCTATAGGACCTGTTGGTTTATCCATTCCTATTGTTGTGGATCATTCTGCAGCGCATTTAGCAGACTTTATCTGTGGTGCTAACGAAGATGGTTACCATTACACAGGTGCTAATTGGCAGCGGGATTGCCAATATACGACTGTCGCCGATATCCGTAACGTGGTCGAAGGTGATCCAAGCCCCTGCGGTCAAGGCGAGCTGGTTATCAAGCGCGGTATTGAGGTTGGACATATTTTTCAACTGGGCTCTAAATATAGCAACGCACTGAATGCAACGGTTCTGGATGAGCACGGTAAGTCCGTCACTATGCTAATGGGCTGCTATGGTATTGGTGTATCACGTATTGCGGCAGCGGCTATTGAACAAAAAAATGATGAACATGGCATTATCTGGCCTGATGCAATAGCGCCTTTTCAAATTGGTATTGTTCCTCTGAAAATGGATAAATCAGAGCAAGTTAAAGCGATAACAGAACAAGTCTATCAACAACTTACTAAAGCAGGCTTCGATGTTTTACTTGATGATCGTGACCGAAAAACCAGTCCAGGTGTTAAGTTTGCAGAAATGGAATTGATTGGTATTCCACACCGCTTGGTGATTGGTGACCGAGGATTAGCTGAAGGCGTTATTGAATATAAACACCGGTCAGCAAAAGACTCTACAACCGTTCCGGTTGCTGAAATAGTAGATTTTTTCAAAGAACAAATTACGCTTTAATCAAATAGTTTATCTGTCGCATTCATCATGAAGTGCCCCATGTGGCACTTCACTTAGACACTTCATCACTTACTCGTGCGGTTTAGCGCGATTTAGCGTTTCTAAAAGTCAATGCAACAGGTAAGGTATAGATTAAACTGGCAGGATGGCCCATTAGTAATAGTCTGATTCTTATGCAGCAATTCCACATCAAATCAGATCACGTTAATCATTATGTCGTGTTTCGATTAGACTTAAAAAACGTCTTGCGTCTAGCGATCTGCTTTTTTTGTTTGTTTATTCAATCAAGTTTTGCGGGACGTCAACAGCCTGCAGATGCAGAAATTCGCTCATTACTCCAAAAAACAGTCAATGAATCGTCCAGCTTTTATGATAAATATGACGCAGAAGTATGGCTGGTGGATATGAATTCCAGGCTTTCTCGCTTTGTCAAAGCCCCTGACAAGCGACTGGCTATGTTAAAAATGGTCCACCAAGAAGCAACCCGTGCAGGCTTAAAACCAGAACTCGTCCTCTCCGTGATCCATGTAGAAAGCTTATTTAACCGCTTTGCTGTTTCATCAGTAGGTGCACAAGGTATAATGCAAGTTATGCCTTTTTGGAAAAATGAAATAGGCCGCCCTCAAGATAACCTCATTGATTTAGCCACCAATTTACGCTACGGCTGTACCATTTTGAGTCACTATATTAAAAAAGAAAGAGGTGATCTGGTTCGTGCTTTAGCCCGATATAATGGCAGCCTTGGCAAAACCTGGTACCCTCGTAAAGTGATGATGGCTATGTATAAATATTGGTATCCTCAATAATCACATAATGATTTTTTCTAATTTGATCTGTATTTAACGCACATCAAATTCTTGATAATTTTCCCAAGGTATTTCCTTTACTTCAACATGCTTTACATCCGCCATAGGTGGGCCTTTGGATAGCCATGCTTCTAGTTTTTGTACTGCATGGCTATCACCACACATCACTACCTCTACCCGCCCATCAGGCAAATTATATGCGTAACCGGTAATTCCTAACTGAACAGCTTTGAGCTGAGTTGAACCTCTAAACCACACTCCCTGAACACGCCCTGTCACCCACACTTTTTTACAAATTTGTGACATAAAAACTCCATGATATTCGAAGTGGTTAAATCCTTTTATTGAAGAAACACTCGTTGGTGAACACTTAGCAAGCAGCACACCTATCTTTTCAACTACTTTTTTGGGCCATTGCTATTGCCTGTGTTATTGACTCCAGCGTTTGTGGACCTATTAATTGTTTCACCATTTTTCCTTTTGGGTTAATCAACAGTGTTGTAGGCAACACTTGAGGTCTCGTCCAGCTCAATTGTGCTGTTGGATCCTGCTTAAAAACTGGAAACTTAATATTTAATTGAGCAACTTGCTGCTGTAACTCGGTAAGGTTTCCCACATTGTCAAAGTTAATGCCAAGTACACTCACATTTGTTTGAGAATCTATCTTATTAAGTTCAGGTATTTCTTTAATACAGGGTGTACACCATATAGCCCAATAGTTAATCAGTAACCACTGACCCTGATACTCTGCGATATCAAGTGGTTTCCCTTGGCTGTCATAAAAATCAGGGCGATTACAACCAATTAGACTTAGACAAAATAGCAGAAGCAGAACTATTCTGAAATGTAGAATCGTCATAAGGCTGTCACTAGTTATTGAATGGAGAATTATAAGTGCATTGATTAATTACTTACTGAATCGAAGTGGATAATAACGCGTATATCCTTTGCATGCGATAGCAGTAAGGAGAGCTTATGCCAATGAGCAGCCTAGAATTGTATATACCAAGACAGCAAATTACCCGCAGTGCAATAATCAATTGCTCCCCAAAGGCCATAAAACAAGAGTTAAAAGAGCTACCACTCGCTAATATGCCTGCTGCTTTGCGGCAAACCTGTGCATTACTTTCTTTAATAAATCGAACAAAATTCAGTGACTCTGCCCGCCTAGGAATAATGCAGTGTTTTGATAACACATTTCGCAATATTAATGACTATTACCACTCCAAAAGCCAACAATATATACAACAAATTACGCCCACTGAGCAGCATAAATTATCTGAATTAAAGGAGGAGATGGCTTTTGGCTATAAAATAATTTTGCAAGAAGCGTTAACCAGAGATGACATGAATCATAAGCCTATGCCTGATATTGTTTATATGGCGATGTTCTATCTCTGCCAATGTCTAATGCAGCATTATGATACATTTACTCAACCAGGCCTTTACCTTTGGAAAGAGGTCAATCATTTATTTAAATTTGCAGAGGATCATAAATTTCACAGAATTGCAGTCAAACGACAGTTTCAGCCCATAGCGGGTGAAAATGTTGAAGAACTGTACAAACAAATTATGCTGGTTGAAATGGCCAATCCCTATCATTTAGCCCCAGGTGAAGCGTGGTTCCTTTACTCATACCTGGGTAAACATGCCAACTATGCCAGACTAACAGATAGCCCTGAACAATCTGATCCCTCACAATACTTTTCAATAAACCTTAATAGTGAACAACGTCCCCATAATGCTTTTAGCCATACTCAACGTAGTGAAGACCCGATTCGCTATTTATTTCCGGAAAAGCTCGTTACCCTGCTTGATCAACATGTAAGCACCTTAGCGGGAGGTCATCGTCCCGCTGAAATCGGCATTCCTACAGCAACTAAAACACAGCAAATCATTGAATTACTCTGTAATGTGAAAGAAGTCTGGCGTCAAAGCCGTCATCGCTTAGGCTTGCGTATTCCCTGTAATTCATTTACAGCGATTGTTTGGGGTGTTGATACCATTCACCAATTGCTATCACCAGAAAAGCAAAAAGAAGTTTTACAAGACAGTCAACTACACCGCACAACAGGCCGTATGGTCAACGAAAGTGAGAATGGGTTTTGCCTGAAGTTAACCCACGTTAACTATGCTGACTTCCATAATGGTCAGGTTATTGCCATGCGTAGCGACAAACAGTCTCATCCCCGCTGGATATTAGGCATTATTCGCTGGCAGCAACAAGACTCAGAAGCACAAGAAAGCCTTGTGGGTGTGGAGTACATTCGTGGCTTAGTCCGGCCTATTACACTCAAAACACTCAGTGAAAGTAAAACACACCGTACAACAGATGGCTTACTTGTCACCAATAAAGTCAATGGTCGCCAACAACACAGTGTTCTGGTCAGTGCGGGTGTATATATTCCTGGTAAAGGACTACAACTTGAAGTTCCTCAGCAAGGCAAGGAATACGACATTCAAGCTGATGACCTATTGCAACATACATCATGTGTTGACCGTTTTTCCTTTAAAGCTTATGTTGCTTGAGGGGTATAAATCAGCATTATGACGAGTGTCCTCTACTCCTAGCTGATCCCCTTGCTGGTAATCAAATAGCTGGGTCAATGATATTGGTAACTGCTGTTCTGCATAATGGTGAATATGAGCAATTCGAGCCACTAAAAACACCAACCACTCAGGCCATGACTGCTGCTGAATACGGTTAAGTGTTTCCTTATCAGGGAGCTGCCAGGGAATAGACCGACAAAATGTCCAGCAATTGACCAACGCTAAATCATGCCCAAGAATAAGCTCGCCACTATCATCTTTTGTTATAATTCCCTGCTCCTGTAGCCACTTGGTACATAGTTCCCACTGTTCTTGACTTACTGGCCAATCTGCTTGGTGCATATGTTGATAGCTTGTGGTTAACCCCTGCTGAAACCGCTCACGAAATACTTCAGCAACAACAATAACGGCAAGAGATGTCGGTAAAGGTTCGCGCGTTTGCAAATCATGCCAAAAATTCAATGCCCGCACTAACTCAGCCCCCAACAAAATAATATTCCAGGAAAGGTAAATCCATAATAAAAACAAAGGAACAGCCGCAAAAGCCCCATAAACCAGCTCATAACTAGGGGATAAAGAAACAAACAATGCAAAGCCTTTTTTGGCTAACTCAAATAATGTTGCGGCTAAAAGTCCACCTAATAAAGCATGTTTAAAACGGACAGGGCGATTAGGTACAGCAATATAAATTAAACAAAATGCGGCTGCTGTGAGTAATGGAGGTACTATTTGTAAAAGCCACTGACGACCAATAATTAAATCAGTCGCATCCATAATAAGCTCTACAGACGTAATGTAAGATGTCAGTGCAAATCCACAACCAAGCAGTAATGGTCCCAAGCTCAAAATAGCCCAGTACAATAAAAAGCTGGCAAGCCCTTTTCGTCCTTGTTCAACTCGCCAAATTTTATTTAATACTTCCTCTATTGTTTTTAACATCAACAGTGCTGTAACAATCAGGAAGGCCACTCCAACAAACGTTAACTTTCTTGCTTGTGTGGAAAAGTCCGCTAGATATGACTGAACTGTCGCACCAGCAGAGGGCACAAAATTACTAAATATAAAACTCTGAATTTGATCACCTACCCCCTGAAATGTTGGTATAGCAGCAAGCATGCTGTAAGTTACCGTCATCAATGGTACAACCGCAAAAAGTGTTGTATACGTCAACGCTGCAGCACTTTGCAAACAGCCATCTTGGACAAAACGTTGAGCAATATAACGGGCAAATACGGCAAGCTTACGCAGTACCATCATCAATTCCATGCAGTAGCTCCAGAAATTTCATATACCTATAAGCAGTATGGATATTACAGTGTAAGATATTTATATCCTACGCTGCATATTTCTTAATAGTATCACTTATCTTTCCCCTTACTGATGGTCAAGGTAAACTCTACCCAAACCAAAAAGAATCTTTATTTCCTTAATAGGGCATCCCATGAGTGAACTTGTTATTTATCACAACCCACGCTGCTCCAAGTCGCGTGCGACCTTAGCACTGATTGAAGAACAGGGTTATACGCCAAAAATAGTGGAATACTTAAAAACACCACCATCAGTAGTTGAGTTGCGTGACATACTAAAAAAACTGGGTATTCAGCCTCGTGATATATTACGAATAAAAGAAGATGAGTATAAAAGCTTAAATTTAGCTGACCAAAACCTGAGTGATGATGCCATCCTATCAGCCATTACTGAACACCCCAAATTGTTAGAACGACCGATTGTTGTCACTGAAGCGCAGGCTGTTATTGGACGCCCTCCCGAAAACGTTCTGCCTTTACTGGCTTCATTAACATGAATAGATCACAATCTACAACCAAAAAACACCACAGCATGAGCCTAATTACCAAGGCGCTATATATTGCATTACTGATCTATTTAATTTTAGATACCTGGTTTTTACGTCCACCAGACGGTGTATCACTCAGTGTTATCACCTTGGTTAAAGTGCTTCCCTTGTGTCTTTTAATTCCTGGCATTTACAAAGATAAACCGCGTTCGTATGCCTGGCTTTGCTTCATTCTTACGGTCTACTTCACTGCAGGCGTACTCGCCACATGGCAAACACCTGAGCTATGGGAAAACTGGTTTCTGACATTAACCAGTGCCACTGCATTTATTACAAGTATGTTATACATTCGCTGGTTTTACAGGGCCAACTAAAGGCCCTGCTTCATCACTCACGTTTATACCTAAGTGATCACAAGCATACACAATCACCATTGTCAGATGAAAAGTTATACTATAACATTTTAAGTACTGGGTAGATTTTCCTTTCCCAAGTAATCTCTATTGTTATATTGATAATGTAATGAAACATTTCCTCGAGCGAATAAAAGTGCTCGTCGTCGCTGGGTTGGCAATATGTTATGTTATTGCCACGTGGCAGGGCCATATACATCTCAACTCTGATCATGAGGAGAGTGGTCCGTGCTTTTTATGCCAGTTTCATAGTTCCGCTGGCGTGCCAGTTCAATCTATTAAGCATCAACCCTCTCTCATACATCAAACCTATACTCCATTTCTTGCCTCTCAAGTCATTTATCCCACACTATATGCCTTCGTTATTCGTGCCCCTCCAATAACCACATATTAATCATTTAGTACTATCTTACGCACAAATTAAATCAAGCCTTCTCATGGCTCTGATGAAAAAATGACAAGAGCAACCTCGTCGCTCTCTTTTATTGTGCACACATGCTTTATATCCAAGACAACCCATCACCCATTAAAAGCAGGGCTGTCACTGGTTAAGTCGAAAAATTTGGAGCGCATTAATATGCAAACATCCTTCAAGGCAATCACCTCTGCATCACTGTTGTTTATTCTGGCACTCCCAGCAACAGCAGAAGTTCGTCAACATGGCGCCCATGAGCATGGTAGTGCAACGTTAAATATTGCCTATGTCGATAATACGTTAGAGGTTGAACTACTATCCCCTGCTATGAACCTGGTAGGGTTCGAGCATATGCCTGAAAATGACGAGCAATTTAAACAACTTAATAGTGCGCTAAGTAAGCTTAAACAAGCTCACCAACTCTTTGGTTTACCCAGCACCTGTAAGCTGAAACATATTAACTTTGAAGGTGAATTAGTTGAGTCATTAGCGCAATCATCAAAAAATGACCATCATGAACATGAAGACCACCACAAATCAAAAGATGAACATGACCATGACGAGGAAGAACACCATCACAGTGATATTCATGCACACTATCAGTTCGGTCCCTGTAAAGACATCAGTCAATTAAACATCAGTTTAATAAAACAGTTTCCAGGCTTAGAGCATGTAACCACACAAGTGATTACCAGCAGAGCTCAAACCCAGTTGCAGTTAAATAGTCAGCAACAGACTGTTCCGCTCAGTCAGTGAACAGGTAAACAACACTATTTAATTTAAATGATTATGCTTAGGTGTGCTGAAGTTACGCCTAAGCAAACGGAAACAAACCATGATGAGTGATGTGATTATTCAGCTGCAAGCATTACAGTTCGCCTGGAAGCCAAACCAGCCTATATTGCATATTGATGAGTTAACCATTAACAAACATCATAAGATGTTTATAAAAGGACCCAGTGGCTGTGGCAAAACCACTTTGCTGGCACTACTTGGTGGTATTTTAAAACCTCAGCAAGGACAAATAACCTTACTAGAGCAAGACATTACCCAGTTAACTGATAGTCAGCGCGACCACTTTCGAAGTGAACATATTGGCTTTATTTTCCAAATGTTTAATCTGCTGCCCTACTTATCTGTTTTGGATAATATTACGCTCCCTTGCCGCTTCTCCCAAAAACGACAACAACGTATCAAAGATAAACAGTCAACCCCACAGGCTGAAGCAAAGCAACTGGTAGCAACATTAGGCTTACCAGAAAATGTGTTGTCTAATCCTGTAACAGAACTCAGTATTGGTCAGCAGCAGCGTGTAGCTGCAGCACGTGCTCTGATTGGTGGACCAGAAATAATCATAGCCGATGAACCTACCTCGGCATTAGATTACGATGCTCGAAAAAGCTTCTTATCACTCCTCTTTGAAGTCTGTGACGCTCACCAAGCCACGCTACTTTTTGTCAGTCATGATCCAACGTTAGAAAATTTATTTGACGATACCATCTCTTTAATGGATATCAACAAAGCCGCATCTCACCACCTAAATGGACAAGGCAATATCCACCAACTCAAGGAGGTGAGCTAATGACGCCGACACTTAAACTGGCCTGGCAAAGTTTGCTCAACCGCAAAATAACCGCACTATTAACGGTTTTAGCGATAGCCATCAGCGTAACGCTGCTATTAGGTGTTGAAAAAATCCGCACCGAAACCAAGCGTAGCTTTCTCAGCACTTTGTCTGGTACTGACTTAGTCATTGGCGCTAGAACAGGTCCAGTACAACTGATGTTGTACAGCGTATTTCGTATGGGTAATGCGACAAACAACATCGACTGGAAAAGCTATCAACATTTACAGCAGCATCCACTCGTGAAATGGACGATTCCTCTCTCCCTGGGCGACTCACATCAAGGGTTTCGCGTCCTAGGAACAGATCAACGTTATTTTACCCACTATCAATATGGTGACCACCAACCACTAAAGATCAAGCAAGGTAAAGTATTTAGCGATCTTTTTGATGCGGTGATTGGTGCTGATGTCGCGAAAAAGCTGGGTTACTCCATCGGTGAACCCATTGTTCTTGCCCATGGTGCAGGTAAAACCAGCTTTATGAAACACTCCGACAAACCTTTTACGGTTGTAGGTATACTGGCACCAACGGGTACTCCCGTAGACCAAACCATCCATGTATCCCTCGCCGGTATAGAAGCCATTCACTTAGGCTGGGAAAATGGCGTACCCGCAATGGGAAAACCACAAATTTCTGCAAAACAAGCTCGGCAGCAAACCCTAGAACCCAAAACTATTACTGCTGCCCTGGTTGGCTTAAAGAGCAAAGTAGCAACCTTTCGCTTACAGCGAGAAATCAACGAATATAAAGATGAGCCTTTAACTGCGGTCCTGCCGGGTGTTGCCTTAGCCGAGCTATGGAGTCTTTTATCGGTAGCAGAACATGCACTTTTGATAATATCGGCCTTTGTTGTTGCGACAGGTCTTATTGGCATGTTGACTTCAATCTTAATGTCGTTAAATGAACGAAGACGGGAGATGGCTATTCTACGCTCAGTAGGTGCTCGTCCAGTTCATATATTTTCACTGATGATGACAGAAGCAGGTCTACTCGCCACTATTGGCTGTGTACTCGGTATTAGTTTGCTCTATCTACTCATGCTGATCACCCAACCTATCATTAGCAACTACTATGGTGTTGCCTTAGCTATTACCCCTCTTACTCACTACGAATGGCTTCTTATCCTGGTAATTATTAGCAGTGCTTTAATTATGGGGTTAATCCCTGCTTGGCGTGCTTATAAAAATTCACTGGCAGATGGGATGACAATAAGGGTTTAACTCATGTTAAAAAAACGATTAAAACATCTAACTCTAAATCTATTACTCCTGCTACCTTTAACAGCAACAGCAGAAGTTAAAACGTTAGACTGGATGGATCTTATTCCTGAGGAATTACGCCAAGCTTATCTTGAGCAGCAAGACATTGACACCATTGACAAGCTATCATCAACGCTGCTGGAAAAGGAGCAAAAGCAAACAGAAGTAAAACTTTCTGCACCTGTCGTAATGGATTTAAATCAGAAAGATATTCGAATACCTGGCTATATCGTACCTTTGGATATGAGCAAAGAAGGTACTGTTAAAGAGTTTCTACTCGTACCCTTTTTAGGTGCATGTATTCATGTTCCCCCACCGCCGCCCAACCAAATCATCCATGTGACTTCAGATAAAGCCGTCATTCAGGCTGATGCCCTGTATGAGCCTTACTGGATAACAGGCAAGTTAACAATATCTCAAGTTAATACTGATATTGCAGAAGCCAGTTATGCACTAACTGCTTCACAAATAACGTTATACACTGAAGAAGATGCTGAGCAAGCTGAGGCGGCGCAGACGAATACGACACCTGAAAAAAATCAGGAAAACAAAAATGCTGGAGATAACAAAGAACAGAACAAAAGTAAGTGATGTACTTTAAACAAGTACTTTTCACCCATAGTAAATGTTAACTTGGTTACCAATCCATCACTTGCTTTACAAAAGGGATAGTTAATTTGCGCTTGGCACGCAAGGATGCTTTATCTAACTGGTCAAGCGCACTAAACAACGCCTGTGTACTCCGTGGTGCGCGATATAAAATATAACGAGCCACTTCGTCGCTAACATCTAAACCCCGCATATGTGCACGAAGTTGAAGTGCTGTAACCTTTTCCTCATCCGTTAAAGGCAAAACCTGGAAAACGACTCCCCATGATAAACGAGAAAGTAAGTCTGGTAGATGGATACCTGTATCTTTAGGTGGCGATGAAGCGGCTATCAATAAACGTCGTTTTGCGTCCTTAACCCGATTAAATAAATGGAATAACGCTACTTCCCATTGACGATTACCTGCTACAGCCTGTAACTCATCGATACAAATCACATCCAGTGTTTCCAGGCTATCTAACACGCCAGGCCCATAAGGCAAAAGCTCTGCAAGCGGTAAATAAACACTCTTCAACTGATGTAAATCTGCCTCATGACAAGCAGCCTGCAACAAATGGCTGCAACCAACACCTGGCGAGCCATAAATAAATACATAAGGTTCCGCTTGCCCGTGCTCTGCAGCATCAAGGGACAATGCCATTACTACAGGCTGATTCCGGCCACTGTAATAATTAGCAAATGTCGCATCATCTCTAAGCTGTATTCCAAGAGGCAGCTGAATTGGCGAACTCATAAACACTCATTCATCAGGGGTTATGGGTTGCTGATTAGCATGATACAGTGCGCTTAACGTATAAATTTCTTTTAAATGTCGTAGCAACACCATAATAACTGCAGCAATCGGCAGTGCCAGCAGCACCCCCACAAAGCCAAATAACTGACCACCAGCAAGAATGGCAAAAATGACCGCCACTGGATGTAGACCAATCCTGTCACCCACCAATAGAGGCGTTAGTACCATTCCTTCCAAAGCCTGTCCCACCATAAATACCACAATAACCCCAACAAAAGGCAACAAGGTATCAAACTGGAACACGGCAGCCACTAGCGCTATACCAATACCAACAATAAAGCCCATATAAGGCACAATACTAGCCAGCCCTGCGGTTAATCCAATAATAATGGCAAATTGTAAACCAACAAGCCATAGGCCCGCAGCATATATTATTCCCAAACAAAGCATAACCACTAATTGCCCTTTTAAAAAGGCACCCAAAACTTCATCACACTCTCGGGCCAATTTAGCCACTACTGGCTCTAAGTTACGAGGTAACAGCGTACCTACCTTAGCCGTCATTACATCCCAGTCACGCAATAAATAAAAAGTCACCACAGGAATCAAAAATAAATTAGTTAATGCGGTAATGATTGCAACACCTGAATCCGTGGCCGACTTTAAAATAGGGGAAAGCAGGCTACCCGCCGTTTGCCATTTAGACACAATGTGTCGGGTAACATTATTTACTTTTAAGCTTTCCGGGTCGACACCTAAATGCTGATAAACCCAGGGAAAAGCATTCTCTTCCAACCAGGTTGCCCACACTGGTAACTGATGAATTAGCGTTTTAATCTGACCCGCTAACAGTGGTATAAGAATAAGTAGAAGAATGGCAAAAACTAAAGAAAGCACAATGAATACAGTGATTACTGCTAATGTACGGGACATCCCCTTTACTTCAAGTCGATCAGCAATAGGATCACCCAGATAGGCGAGGATCATACCCACTAAAAAAGGCGATAAAATAGGTTGCAGCAAATAGATCAGTATGCCAATAAGTACTAACATACTGAGCAAAAACCAACGTTGCGTGTAAGTCATCATGTTTTATGCTTTGTTTCCTGCCTGTATTTTTGGGTCCAAACCCACACGTAATCAAATCCACTCATGACTGTCACGACAGCCACCGAAAATATCAATGCAGTGAAAGCATAGGCGGGTATTGTCAATAATGTTAGATGCAATATTGTCAGCAAGGCCAACATAATTTGTAAAAATGTGCTTAGCTTACCAATCCTTGAAGGCTTGAATTCATATTGCCCCACTAAAAAGTGATAACTCACAGCACCAGAAACAATCACTAAATCACGAATAATCACAGTCGCTGTTAACCAAAGCGGAAAATGCCCTAAGATTGTGAGCATGATATAAGCCGCCATTAGCATTAACTTATCTGCCAGCGGATCAATCATCGCGCCAAAACGACTATGCCAACCAAACCTTCGCGCTAAAAAACCATCAAGTCCATCAGATGCTGCAGCAACCATAAATAAGAGTAACGCTAAATGATAGCGCTCACTGAGCAAGCTGTAGCTGATAGGAAAAATCAGTAACAACCTGATAATGGTTAATAAATTAGGAAGATAACGTAATGCCAAGAGTGTATCCGTCAACTTTATTACTTTACAGCTCACAATAAACGTATAAAACAAGCTGCCATGTTTATCGCTAGCAGCCCATATCATTAAAGTGCTTGTTTTCCCTTAATACTTTTACTTGATTTATCTTATCATGCCACTTGATTTTAAAATGTAATCAACCATCGTGGTAAGCCTATATAAGGCAGTTTATGCTTTTTTCAAGTTTATAACGGTTGTATGACGCTTAAGCTTTTTACACTCAACCATCATACAACAGATATAAACAGCTCCCTGACACCTGAGGCTACTGCCCTACCCACTGATACTGCACAAAACGATCAGCGCCAGCTTGTGGAGGTAACATATTCAGCCTCGCTTCTCGGTTTAACCTAGCCACCAACTTGTCTTTAGAACGGTTTTCCTTTAAGTCGATATCAAATACCACCATAGCCCCAGAAACTTTTACCAGGTGAACCGCTTTTACTTCCGTTAAATTTTTCAGTAGTTGGTTAATATCCGCAAAGGCATCTATACCCTCAACCCCATCAACTGCCAGCCTAACATCGTGACTTGTTGCCATTGGCACAGGCAATGATGTAGATGCTGTTGAAGATAGCTCACTGCCATTAGTTAAAGCAGCCTCACTATCCAACCCCGTTGACGGTATTTGCTGTTCCGTTGTTGTGCTACTGACCGCTGTAGACTGTTCAGCATTAGCTAACGTCTCATCGGCATTGAGAGTGTCTTGCAAATCTGCAGTATAGTAATTTGCGGCAAGTTTAATGCCCATTGCAGCAAGATCTTCAGCGGATAGCTTACTAAATGACTTGCTTTTTTGCGTATTATCTCCCAGTAACAACCACCGACCACTGAATGTCTTATCCTCTTCTGCATAGACACGTGCAGCTAATATCGCACCAGGATTGTAACGCTGAGAGGCAGCGCGAATCGTATCAGCATATAGTCCCCACATATCTACTTCATCCAAAGCAGCCGCATCTTCCAAGTCTAATAAAGGCCATAACAATGGCATGGCCTTTTGCTTGGATTCTTTAGTCAACGCCTGTAATAACGGATGTTGACTGTCACTTTCTCCAAGCTGTGTCCTCCTCCCTGATGCGGATTGAATCAGCCACACCAAGGTATTTGGCCGCTCAGTGGGTTGCCATACCGAAACATTATGATCTTTAAGTAAGCGCTCTATCGCTTTTTTATCAAACTGCATAACCATCTGTTTTGCAGGCACTTCAACTCCATCACTCGACAGCGTCGTTTCATCTGTTGACTCAAAGCCAAACTGCACAATATACATATCGGGTGTGTTAACAACCTCAGCAATACCTGGCTTATTGGCAATATCTTCCTGGCCAGACACTTTCTGCAAAACTTTGATAAACCCTTCACGCATACCTTCATCTTGCTCGGCTGTTGATCGTACCAAGACTTTTGCTTGATAAAGGTCAGAAGCCGCTGAAGCAGTCGTTGCTATCAGTGAAATAAGTAGCAAAAATGAAGTCAAAATAAACGTTAGTTGTCGTGAGAACATAGTCTTACTTTCCTTCCCGATCAGCAGGCATTTGATGCTTTACATTGGCATGCCAATAGCCTTGTAACAGAAAAACAACATGAGTCGTACCTTTATTTGATAACAAAATCTATACAGGTACAAACTAGCGAGTTCAATACCCGCTGATGACACCACTTGGCATATAGCGAGCACCTGATATAAGTACTGCTTAACAACCTTACTTAAGCTATTACTTAACAAAATGCATTCGCGACTGTTTAATAATCTATATAAGCTATCGCTTAATAAATAGTGACATAGCCTGGCAAGCAAACACTTGCTAAAATACCCGCAATGTGCCGCGCAAGTTACTTAAAAGTGGTCTAATTAACAAGACAGATTGACACAACTTTAAGACAATTCATCTTTACGCTTAATTCCACTCACTCATTACCTGGGCCTTAAGCCATGACTGAACGCAGCAAACCATCGTCTTCAATGCCATCTGTTAGTTACAAGGATGCAGGCGTTGATATTGATGCAGGCAACCGCTTAGTTGAACGCATAAAACATATTGCCAGAAGAACGCATCGTCCGGAAGCCCTGGGTGGGCTTGGTGGCTTTGGTGCTTTATTTGAACTACCTAAAGGCTACCAAGAACCCGTTTTAGTGTCTGGTACAGATGGCGTGGGCACAAAACTACGCCTGGCGATGGAACTCAATCAGCATGACACCATAGGTATTGATCTGGTAGCCATGTGTGTTAATGACCTCATTGTCTGCGGTGCAGAGCCTCTCTACTTTTTAGACTACTATGCAACAGGCCAGCTTAATGTGGATGTTGCCACCGATGTTATTGGAGGCATTGGTCGAGGCTGTGAAATTGCAGGCATTTCGCTGATTGGTGGTGAAACGGCTGAAATGCCTGGTATGTACCAGGAGGATGACTATGATCTTGCAGGCTTTTGTGTCGGTATTGTCGAAAAGTCCAAGATTATTGATGGCAGTAAAGTACAACCTGGTAATCAACTCTTAGCACTAGCCTCATCAGGCCCTCATTCCAATGGCTACTCACTGATTCGCAAACTGCTAAAAGATAGTAATGCCGACCTCAATATGCCACTAGGCGATTCAACGCTAGGTGCCAGCTTACTTGCTCCCACACAAATTTATGTTCGCTCACTGGAGATGCTTTGGCGAACTCACCCTGTATTAGCGATGGCGCATATTACCGGTGGTGGTTTACTCGAAAATATTCCCCGCGTATTACCCGACAACTGCAAAGCCGTTATTGATGGTGGCAGCTGGGATTTACCTCCTGTATTTAAGTGGCTCCAACAAGCAGGCAATATTACTAGCCAAGAAATGTTAAGGACATTTAACTGTGGTATAGGTATGGTGATATGTGTGCCTATCGAGAAGGTTGAAGCCACAATTCGCTATTTAGATGCTGCTGGTGAAACTGTATGGCGTATTGGTGAAATCCAAACGAAAGAGAAACAAGATGAAGCGGTAGAAGTACAAAACCTGTCGTTTTAGCCTTTCAGCAGGGCTGGTGCTTAACCAACACTAGCCCATCCACACCATATCCACCTTGTGGCCCAACAACCGACTCATCGCTGATGGACTTTTTCTATGGATATAGTTGTATTAATTTCTGGCAATGGCAGTAATTTACAAGCCTTAATCGATCAGCAACCGCATCATCACTACCGTATTGCTGCAGTTATAAGCAATAAAGCTGATGCCTATGGTCTACAACGTGCCCAGCAAGCCAATATTCCTATCAAGGTTATTGATCATCGCCAATACACTGATCGTGATGCCTTTGATCAAGCACTACAAACTCATATTGATAGTTACCAGCCAGAGCTTGTTGTCCTTGCTGGCTTTATGCGTATTCTGACTGATAGTTTTGTACGACACTACAGCGGAAGAATGATGAATATTCATCCATCATTACTTCCTAAGTATCGTGGTCTGCATACGCATCAACGGGTAATTGATGCCGGTGATAAAGAACACGGCACAACGGTACACTTTGTAACCGAAGAACTAGATGGCGGACCTATTATCATTCAAGCCGTTATTCAGATCACAAAAGAAGATACCGCAACTACACTTGCTCAAAAAGTACAGCAACAAGAGCACATTATTTATCCCAAAGCAGTTGCCTGGTTCTCGGAACAAAAATTAAAAATGGAACACAATAAATGTCTTCTTGATGGCGAACTTTTACCGCCACAAGGTGTTCAAATCAGACATTAGATGACAACAAAGGTTTTTTGCCTATGAAAACAAAAGGCTTACTTGCATTAGCCGCTGGGCTGGCTTGCTTTACTCATACAGCCTATCTCAATGCTGATACGTTACAACCTTATAAAGCAACCTATGGCGCTGAAGTATCAAGTATTCCTGTCAAAGGTTCTGCAAATCGGGAGTTAACGGTAGCCAAAGATGGCTCTTACCACCTTAGTTTTAGTGCAGACATCGTTATCGTTGATATTGCTGAACAGTCTAGATTCAGCATTCAAAACAACCATGTCGTTCCTGCCTCTTACCACTATAAACGCGGTGGGTTTGCAAAAACGAAAGAAGACAGCCTGTCATTTGACTGGAAAAATATGCAAGTACAAAATCAGGCTGACGAAGACGTTAAACCTTTTGCCATTACGAAACAAACCCTTGACCCGCTAAGCTACCAGTTTCAATTAAGGCTTGACCTGGCAAATAATAAAAAAGATCTCACCTACAAAGTGGCTGATGAAGATGAAGTAAAAACATACTCTTTCAAACGTCTTGGTGAAGAAATTATTGACAGTCCACTTGGCAAGTTGAAAACTGTAAAAGTGAAACGTGTTCGCGAAAATAAAAAACGCGAAACAACTCTCTGGTTTGCAAAAGAATGGGATTATATTTTAGTTCGCTTGCAACAACTTGAAGAAAGCAAGGTTTACGATATTTACCTGCAGAAAGCATCCATTAATGGCAAACCAGTTGGTAAATAAAACCAGCCAATGAGGATGATAAATGCGTTTACTGCATACCATGCTACGTGTAGCTGATTTAGATAAATCAATTGATTTTTATACACGTATAATGGGCATGAAGCTATTACGAAAATCAGAAAATACTGAGTACAAATATACACTGGCTTTTGTAGGTTATCAGGATGAGACAGCTGGTGCTGTTATTGAATTAACTTACAACTGGGGCGTTGATCAATATGATCAAGGCAATGCCTTTGGACATATTGCTATTGAAGTGGATGATGTCTACAAAACCTGCGAAAAAATTCGTACCGCAGGTGGCGTAATTACCCGCGAGCCCGGACCAGTTAAAGGTGGTACAACTGAAATAGCCTTTGTTCGTGATCCTGACAACTATGCAATCGAATTGATTAATAGTAAGCATGCAGGTCAGGGGTTATCAGGTTAAACCTTAAATAAAAAAACCCGCTGAAAAGCGGGTTTTTTTATTCATGTACACATTAAATGTGAATACATTTATTGCGATATTTAAACTAAGCTGTTTTAACTAGAGCAGCTTACGTCCTTTATTAGCCGCAATCCGAAGCCGTAATGCATTTAACTTAATAAAACCTGCAGCATCGGCCTGATCATAAGCACCCGCATCATCCTCAAAGGTTGCAATTGTCTGGTCAAATAAGCTTTCACCTGATTGACGTCCCACCACGGTGACACTGCCTTTATACAACTTAAGTCGTACTTGACCATTCACATGAAGCTGAGAGGTATCAATCATATCCTGCATCAGCTTACGCTCAGGGGACCACCAATAACCGTTGTATATTAATTTCGCATAACGCGGCATTAACTCATCTTTTAAGTGAGCTACTTCTCGATCAAGCGTAATCGACTCTATAGCACGATGGGCACGTAACATAATCGTTCCACCCGGTGTTTCATAACACCCCCGAGACTTCATGCCCACATAGCGGTTCTCAACAATATCCGTACGACCAACACCATTGATACCACCCACTTTATTCAAAAAGGTCAACACTTCTGCAGGGGTCATTGCTTGCCCATCAATGGCAACGATATCACCTTTCTGATAATCCAACTCCAAATAAGTGGGTGTATCAGGTGCTTGTTCTGCTGCTACCGACCAACGCCACATTTCTTCTTCTGGCTCAGCCCATGGATCTTCCAAAAGACCACCTTCATAAGAAATATGCAATAAGTTAGCATCCATTGAATAGGGAGACTTACCTTTTTGCGTTTCTACAGGGATATCATGTTTACGACAGTAGTCCAATAAACTCTCCCTGGAACTAAGATCCCAATCCCGCCAAGGTGCAATCACTTGTATTCCAGGTTTTAAAGCATAGGCGCCCAGCTCAAACCGAACCTGGTCATTACCTTTACCTGTTGCACCATGAGCAATGGCATCAGCCCCTGTTTCATTAGCAATTTCAACAAGGCGTTTAGCGATCAGTGGTCGAGCAATTGAAGTACCTAACAGGTACTCCCCTTCATAGACAGTATTGGCGCGGAACATGGGGAAAACGAAGTCTCGGACAAACTCTTCTCGCAAATCATCAATATAGATTTCTTTAATACCTAGTGCTTCTGCTTTTGCTCGGGCTGGCTCAACTTCTTCACCCTGACCTAAGTCAGCGGTAAAGGTCACCACATCACATTGGTACGTGTCTTCCAGCCACTTGGCAATGACCGAGGTATCTAATCCCCCCGAGTATGCCAAGACAACCTTATTGATGTCTTTCATTCGTTTGCTCCAAAAACTACTTGTATATTCCCAAATTACTAAAGTTATGTTCGTGCCAAATGAATAATTATTCTAACGACTGTGAATTACTTCGCCTAGAGCAATAGGCACAATCACAGCATTTTTTTGTGTCATTATGTAGCCAGGGATTAACCGAGGAGCAAAAAAGGGAATTATTGTCTGACGAGCGTACACATCCATATGAGTTGGCTAGATGTTTATGTCAGTTACTGGGAAGTTTTATTCCGTTCCTTTTTCTTCGTCTAAAATATTCGTTGTTGCCGGAACAGTTACATTTTCTGAAGGTAATGGTTTCTTTTCAAGACGGATGGTTGCGCGTCGATTACGCGCACGATCTTTAGTGGAAGCATTTTTAACAATGGGATAACGCTCACCATGAAAGCGAACTTTCATAATTTCAGATTTAACACCCCTTGCCACTAAATATTTCTCCACCGATTCAGCTCTTTGTTTGGATAATTCTCGATTGTCCAAACGACGACCTATATCATCAGTATGCCCATCAATAAAAATTGACTGTACTTTAGGATCAGCTTTGACATAAATGGCAATATTATTGAGTTTTTCTTTAGCCTGCTCATTTAACGTTGTTTTGCCTGAATCAAACAAAACAAAAGAGCGCCTGATTTGATCAAAATTCACTGGCAACAGTTTTGATAAACAGCCTAAATAGTTGCTGTAAACCTTTTGAAAATTGACATTTGATAACGCAACCGTGATGGTTTCTTTATCACTGTACCAAGCTATTCGCTCAAACGCAGGGGCCATGCCTTGTTTAAGCTGAGTCAACATCCAGCTAGGTAAAGGCCCTGTCATAAAAATAGCCTCTTTGCCTGGATCTACTTGTATCTCCCCCATCACTTGAGCACTACGATCATGTCGCCAGGAAGGTAATGAAGCAACCAGTACCGCCTTCCCTTTCTGTATAGGACTTTGCCAACTCAGTAAACGAAAGCCTACCCGCTCACCCGCTCGACGACGAAAAACGGCCTCACCAAATTCAGGTATCGGGTGATAAAGATTGCACTCAAAAATAGAGCCTTCCATCCGCCATTCTGACCGATCAACGGGTGCCTGATAAATAATGGCACTTACAGGCATCGCGCCACAAAACAACAACACAAGACAGCACTTAATTAAAACAGTTGTTTTAGTAAAGATCATAGGTCGCTTCTCAGCAGTTACTTCTTAAAATAGCGGCTAACCTGTGGTGATCTTTAGCGTTATTCTGTTTTCAGTACAGCAAAGCTGTACATCAGTTCTGAATAGTCTTATTAGTCGCGACTAGGTGTCTAACAAACAAAACCTAGTAACTCTAAGTACAGTTAGGTAGGATGCCCAAAGCAAATAATTTGGCAAGGCAACTTTCAATGGAACAGATGTTAACAATCACTCGTCCTGATGACTGGCATATCCATTTACGAGATGGTGCAGTTTTAACGAATACTGTGGCCGATGCTGCACGTTATTGTGGACGCGCCATTGTCATGCCTAACTTAACACCTCCGATTCAATCCATTGATGATGCCCAAGGTTACCTAACTCGTATACAGCGAGCCATTCCAGCCAATAGCCAATGGCAACCCTTATTAACGCTGTACTTAACAGACCAAACGACACCTGCACTTATTCAGCAAGCCGCTCAGTCTGGCATTATTTATGGTGTTAAACTTTACCCCGCAGGCGCAACCACTAACTCTGATGCGGGTGTACATGACCTCACACCACTGTATCCTGCTTTTGCTGCGATGGAGGAAGCTGGTCTCCCCCTACTCGTCCACGGGGAAGTCACTACGCCTGATGTTGATATTTTCGATCGGGAACAACGTTTTTTAGCAGAACAACTCTCACCACTCTGCGCACAATTTCCTCAGTTAAAAGTGGTTGTTGAACATATAACAACAACAGATGCGGTCGATTTTGTCTTAGCTCATAATGACAATGTTGGCGCAACCATTACCCCACAACACCTGCTTTATAATCGTAATCACATGCTGGTGGGAGGCATTAAACCCCACTTTTACTGTTTACCCATCTTAAAACGAAGGCAACATCAGGAACGTCTCAGAGCAGTGGCCACCAGTGGCAACCCAAAATTCTTTATGGGTACAGACTCAGCGCCTCATACCCAACAGCGTAAAGAAAATGCTTGTGGTTGTGCAGGTTGTTACAGTGCATTTGCGGCTCTGGAGCTTTATGCTGAAGTCTTTGAAGAAATGGGTGCATTAGATAAACTAGAAGCATTTTCCAGCTTTAACGGTGCAGACTTTTATGGCCTTATTCCCAATACCGACACAGTGACTCTTGTTAAGCAACCTTGGCAAGTTCCTGAGACGCTGGCATTCGGTAGCGACCGCGTAGTACCATTACGTGCAGGAGAAATAATCAACTGGCGTATCCTTTCATGAAAATTAAGGCTGTAGCGTGACACATGAAGCACCACTGAAACCCCTTATAGCAGAACGATTTCGAGGCTTTTTACCTGTCGTTGTTGATGTTGAAACAGGAGGATTTAACGCAACAACTGATGCGTTATTGGAAATTGCTGCGGTCACACTCACTATAGATGCAACAGGTCAAATGGTACCTGAAGACACCATTGACTTTGCCATCACCCCTTTTCCAGACGCCAATATTGAGCCTGCAGCTCTAGAGTTTACGGGTATCAACCCATTTTGTTCTGAGCGCAAAGCATTTGATGAAGCTGATGCCCTGAAGCAGCTTTTCAAACGTATTCGTAAGACTATTAAGTCGGGAGGCTGTAACCGAGCCATTTTAGTTGGGCATAATGCGATGTTTGACTTGAACTTTTTAAATGCAGCGGTTACCCGAAATAATCTTAAACGCAATCCTTTTCATCCATTTTCCAGTTTTGATACTGCCACGTTAGCAGGACTGGCATTTGGTCAAACCGTACTTGCAAAAGCGTGTGAAGCAGCCGATATCAATTTTGACGCCAAAGAAGCTCACTCAGCAGCCTATGATGCGAATAAAACCGCTGAACTCTTTTGCAGTATTGTAAACCGTTGGCAAGCACTGGGTGGTTGGCCAGTGAATGCCTTAAAATAAAGTCTTTCGTTAAATAAAATAACCTTCAACAAAAAACCCTGCAAAAGCAGGGTTTTTTATTAGCAACAGCACGATTTAAATATAACGTTATGTAAACATAATTAAATAAAGTGCTTAGTTGCTTCTTATTAGAAGCTTATAGTTGCTCAGAATTTTCAGAAAGATACTTAGCTACACCTTGTGGAGAAGCCTGCATACCTTTTTCACCTTTTTTCCAGCCAGCGGGGCAAACTTCACCATGCTCTTCATGGAATTGTAATGCATCAACCAAACGAACCAGCTCATCAATATTACGACCTAAAGGCAGATCATTAACCAATTGAGAGCGAACAACCCCTTCCTTATCAATCAAGAAAGCGCCACGGAAAGCTACACCACCGGCAGACTCAACATCAAATGCTTTGGCGATTTCATGAGTCATGTCTGCAACTAATGTGTACTTAACTGGACCAATACCACCTTCACCAACAGGTGTATTACGCCAAGCATTGTGAGTAAAGTGAGAGTCAATAGAGACACCAATCACTTCTACATTGCGCTCTTTGAAGGCGTCCATACGGTGATCAAGTGCAATCAACTCAGAAGGACAAACAAAAGTGAAGTCCAATGGATAAAAGAAAACGAGTGCATACTTTCCTTTAGTTGCTTCAGAAAAGTTATATTGCTCAACAATTTCACCATTACCCAATACAGCTGGAGCCGTAAAGTCTGGAGCACGCTTACTTACTAGAACGCCCATTTATATTCTCCACATGTCGTTAGTTTTATAGACTATGTATGATCACAGAGAGAGATCCATCCCTGCCATCATTCTAAAATAAAGCAAGATAAATATACTTAACCTGTCTTGCTAATGTAAAACTACATTGTTTGAACTAATAATACACCTCAGTAAGTTGCAAGCCTACCGCCTTTCCGATTGAATTTTTTTTACATAGTCATAGAAAAAATCTATTAGAAAGTACTCTCTTTTTGAGTAATTAATCTAATTGACAATCATTATCATTAACATTAATATCATTAATAAGAATACTAATCTATAGGGTAGATTAAGCATTATGTACGTTTGCCTATGTAAGAATGTGAAATGCCATGAAATAAGGCAGTGCGTTCATGACGGTGCCGATAACCTGCGAGAGGTTAGTCGTTGCTTAGGTGTAGCTACACAATGTGGCAAATGCGCTAAAGATGCCAAACAAATTGTTAAAGAGGCTAAGCAAGAACGACAGCAGTTGTTAGAGTACTTACCCGCTTAATCTACCAAAGCATTTCATCAATGATGGGACAACCTTATTTTATACGGCGTCCAATCATCAATACGCCTCTCTTATTAACCCTATTATCATCCTTTTCGCCTCATAGATCTTTCCCCTCCCTAGTATCATTTAATAAGTAAGCGTTCACCTATAAACGCAGAACGTAATGATAGTAATTAACATTCGCAAAAACTCATTTTAAATCAGTCACTTAAGTTTGACACTAGACTTACCGCTAGCGATACTAAAGAAGGCTTGCACCGCCTTAAATCCCCACTTTTTATCCTATTATATAAGCTGATGAGGACCTGACATGAAAGGTGATCCAAAAGTTATTGAGCACCTCAATAAAGCGCTTGGTAACGAGTTAGTCGCCATCAACCAGTATTTTTTACATGCTCGAATGTACAAAGACTGGGGACTCCAGGAACTAGGAAAAAAAGAGTATGAAGAGTCCATTGATGAAATGAAACATGCAGACTGGCTCATTGAACGTATTTTATTTCTGGAAGGGCTGCCTAATCTACAAGATTTAGGACGCTTACGAATTGGCGAAAATACCAAAGAAATGCTCCAATGTGACCTGGATTTAGAAGTTCAGCAGGCTATTCCTGATTTACGTGAAGGTATTGCCTACTGCGAAAGTGTTGGCGACTATGGTAGTAGAGAGCTGCTTGAAAAAATTCTCGAATCAGAAGAAGAGCATGTTGACTGGTTAGAAACCCAACTATCACTTATTGATAAAGTTGGTTTAGAAAATTATCTGCAATCTGCAATGGGATCTTTGTAGCCCTTTCTAATAAGATTACCCCTTCTTTAACTGTGTTAATTTGCCAAGTCATTTATTGATGTGACTTGGTATATTAACGTAACAAATCGAAATAAAAAATTTTAACCCCAACGAGGTTATTCACAGTTTCGAATAAAAAGCAAAATTATTCTATATAGGGCACCTATTTTTTCGACAAGTTTGATACTAAAAATAGCGCTTTATACCGACATTGCTTTTTATTAAGGGTAATACTGCGAGGAAAATGAAAAGAGAGGAAAGTAATGACCTGCTTTAAAACAGGTCATCAACATAATGAGCTTTAAGCATCTGCAGATTCTTGTGGAGCGTTTTTATTCGCTTCCTGTAACAGTGGCAACAGCTCACCTTTTTCATGCATTTCCAAAATAATGTCACTTCCACCAATTAACTCACCACTGATCCAAAGTTGTGGAAACGTAGGCCAGTTAGCATATACAGGTAAGTTAGAACGTATCTCAGGATTTTGCAGAATATCTACATAGGCAAATTTTTCGCCACATTCCATTAGAACCTGTGCCGCTCTTGAAGAAAAACCACATTGCGGCATTTTAGGAGAGCCTTTCATATACAGCAAAATAGAGTGAGTTGAAATTTGCTGTTTAATTTGCTCCATTACATCCATCAGGTAACCTCACTTATCTCAAATTATTTGAGATAGTTTAACGTATTTAAATAGTAAATGCTGTCACTCTCACTATTGTATACGTTACTCACCACAAATTAACCCTTTAAAAAAAGTGGTTTTATATTACCCATACCGACTCTCCTTCCTTACATTTAGAGTGATGCAAAGCAAGTGTAGGTCTGAAATAATAGACTTGTTTTTAATCATGCTAGTCTCTAAGGCGTATTGCTACATGTCCACGTTACTGTCATTACAAAATGTTTGCTGTGCCTATGATGAACAACCTGTTGTTCAAGATTTTGGTTTCACCATGCAGCCAGGGGAAATCTGCAGTTTACTGGGACCAAGTGGCTGTGGGAAAACCACCGTGCTTAGAGCGATTGCAGGATTTGAAAGTATTACTACAGGTGTTATTTCATTATGTGGCAAACCTCTATCAACACCCACTTCAGTTAAGCCACCTGAGCAACGTCAAATTGGCATGGTATTTCAGGATTACGCTCTTTTTCCGCATTTGACCGTTAGACAAAATATTGGCTTTGGTATAGTCAAACACCCTCAGCGCCAACAGCGTATAACCCGACTTCTCGAAATGACAAACATGACGGCATTTGAACACCGTTACCCCCATGAGCTTTCTGGTGGTCAGCAACAACGTGTTGCTTTGGCAAGAGCCATGGCGACAGAACCCAAGCTCCTGCTATTAGATGAACCCTTTTCCAATCTCGACACAGATCTACGGCGTCGGTTGAGCTTTGAAGTAAGACAAATTTTAAAAGACCAAAATATTAGTGCAATTCTGGTAACTCACGATCAAGAAGAAGCTTTTGCATTTGCAGATCAAATAGGTGTTATGCAACAAGGGCAGCTACTGCAATGGAATACGCCCTATCATATTTATCATGAACCTGCGACGCAGTTTGTTGCCAACTTTATTGGACAAGGACACTTTCTACCTGGGCAAGTACAAGGAAAACACTTATCAACCGAGTTAGGACTTATCAATAACCCAACCCCTCACCGCTGGCCAGAAGGCTCTCCAATTGAGGTACTTCTTCGTCCAGATGACATTATTATTGATACCACCAGCACTATCCGTGCTGATATTATTTATAAAACATTTATGGGAGCGACAACGCAATACACTTTACGTCTAAAAACGGGCAGCATTATTGAGTCGGTATTATCCAGCCATCATGACTATGACGTAGATGAAGAAATCGGTATTAGAATCGATGCACAACATGTTGTCGTATTTCCTGCACCAAGCCATTAACAAGGAAATGGCAACCAAGCTTCCAGGGAAGGATTCACGACGTGTTCAATGGGAGTTATGCAAATGTTGTATAAAGGTGTTTAAGTAAACGAGCTTTTAGAGTAAGCCGTCGCCCTGACCATGTATTAACTCCTCCAAGCTATATTCGAAACTATTATTAAAAAAGCAACTTAACCGCTTATTATTGTCACAAGGAGTATGACACTTGAGCGCAGTTTACTACAAAGAGCACGTGGTACAGCCTTAGTCCATCTGTTTTATAAATCCATCATCTATACTACTGCTGTCATTGCCATGAGAAAAATATCTGGGTGATGCTTACAATCAAATTACTTGATATTAGTAATACTTAATACCAAAAACGATACTATTTTACACGAAAATCGTCAAAATAGTCGATAACTAGGGTTACTGGAAATTTTTTCGAAAGGGTTTGGTATTTGGGGTGAGGAGGGAGCTCTAAGGGCACTAGCGGGTGAGTAAGGTAGAAATGAGTGAAGCTTACTTACTCCTTAATACAAAACAAATGACTTATAAAATATTGATTAGGTATCACTTAAAAACACAGAAAATTATATGCAATAAAATTATTGTTTGCTTTAACGAAACAGCCTTAATTATTTTAATTAAGTTTTCTATACTATTTTCAATTCATTGAAATTTAAATCAAATATAAGTAAAGATATTATTGCTAATAAAAAAATACAGTTTTTTTAATTTTATGTTTCATAAGTTGAGTTATTGTCATCTTACTTAATAATACGAAAATCTTATTATGAGAAAAAACAAGAGTTCCAAGATTAAAGTTAAGCCTATGGTGAGAACTGAACGTTTGAGTTTATGATCATCATTGAGTACTATGCACCCAGTTTTACTGTATGGATGCTTACGAGAATTTCTCTGAAAGAGCTTTCTAATTAATGCTTAATCAGTTACATAGATCACACTACACTCCAGCATTTCTCATAATCATGACTGTGTTTATGATGTTTTGCCGTGGGTTATCAGTAGCTGACCAGTGTTTACACCAAAGTATAAGTCCTTTAAAGCTTAAAGTCGTATATAACAGTGATCACTCCAACACTTGATCACGTCCATCATACAGCTACAACAGAAGTTACAGATATCAACCACCACTTGCTACACATATTAGACGCAAGTGATAATCCAACATTTATACCCATCTCACTCTCTTTGATTGATGGATCATTTAATATTTCCATAAAGCCTAAGCCTCCCTCACCGTTACAAAGTGAGCCATTTTATTTGTACCGGCCTCCAAAAACGCACCTCATTGCTTAACTCAAAATAATTGGTGTAATAGCCTTTTTCAGCGCTATTTACCCTATTAATTACACTTCAGATTTTGGAGAAAAAACTGATGTCTCTGTTTTCATCATTTTTACGATGGAACTCTGGCAGAGGCTTGTGTTGGATGTTGCTAACCTTTTTGGTTGTAACCGTAGGTCTGACATCTCAAGCGTTCGCCCATGGTGTTGAAGAAAGCGATGCGCTCTTTATTGAGCAAGCATCTGGCGTTCAACTACTGCCATTTATTTATCTTGGTGCCAAACATATGGTCACAGGTTATGACCATCTTCTTTTTTTGGTTGGGGTTATTTTTTTCCTATACCGAATGAAAGATGTGGGTATTTACGTCACGCTATTTGCTGTAGGGCATAGTATAACCTTGCTGTATGGCGTCCTCAGTGAAACTCACGTCAACCCTTACATTGTTGATGCCATTATTGGTTTGTCAGTGGTTTATAAAGCGATGGATAACCTAGGAGCATTTCGCCGTTGGTTTGGTATCCAACCTAATACAAAGGCTGCAGTGCTCATCTTTGGGTTCTTTCATGGATTTGGCCTTGCCACGAAGTTGCAGGATTTTACGTTATCCGAAGATGGACTAGTGTCCAATATTTTGGCCTTTAATGTTGGGGTAGAAATTGGTCAGCTTGTCGCCTTAAGCGCCATTCTCATCATTATGAATTTCTGGCGACATACTGATGCTTTTTTTAAACAGGCTTTTGCAGCCAATGTCATTTTGATGGCTGCAGGTTTTATGCTGATGGGATATCAAATTACTGGCTTATTAACTGTTTCTTGAGGAGGCCAATATGCAAGACATATCAAATATGGATAAAGATGGCCTGCCATCTCATAAGAGCTTGTTAAAAGCTACAGTCGTTGCCTTTGTTGTGGGAATACTATTTAAAAGCTACAGTCGTTGCCTTTGTTGTGGGAATACTATTGCTCATTACCACAGTATTACCAGCAGAGTATGGCCTAGATCCAACAGGTATTGGTAAGCAATTAGGGTTAACTGCCTTAAATCCTTCTCATGCCTCATCTGCAAGTAATCCTGAAACATCATCAACTTTACTTACACCCGTGAGTAGTGTCTGGAAAAGCAATTTTGCTCCACGTAATGACACGATGTCAGTCACACTTGGACCTAATGAAGGCGCTGAAATCAAAGCCAAAATGGTTGCTGGAGAGCGTTTTGTCTTTAACTGGCAAGTTGAAGGTGGAAAGGTAAATGTTGATATGCATGGAGAGCGCGTTAATGCGGGTGATGAGTTTACGAGTTATTGGATAGGTCGAGATCAATCAAAGGCGAGTGGCTCTTTTGAAGCGCCTTTTGACGGCACCCACGGTTGGTATTGGCAAAATAGTGGATCTAAGCCCGTCACCGTTACAGTAAAAACCAGTGGTTTCTATAAAACCTTGTATCGTCCCTAATTAATTCCCATTAATCACACATAAGTGGAGAGTTTTATGTCTGTATTACGTTTACTTTGTATAGCAATGCTATCTGCTGTATTAACAAGCCCTGCTCATGCACACTCAAATCATGGGTTTGGAACACCTATCACAGAAACGCAAGCCTCAGAGCGTGCTGACATGGTTAAAGCCCAACTTGTAAGTACAAAACAAGTGGCTGATTCATGGCAAAAAATTAAAGACGGTAGTGTCTCTCAAAAGGAGGTAGAAGGTGGCAAATTTTGGGTTGTAAAATATGATGATCCTAATGCGGCTAATCCTACAAATAAGACACTTTATGTTTTTCTTGACGAATTAGGTAATGTGATTACAGCTAATTACACTGGTGAATTTTAATTATCTTACAAAAACATAAGAGCTAATAAATATTAACGGTGAATGATACGAAGTATTACTCACCGTTTTTTATATTATGGCCACCTTGGATGATGATCATCAATCACAAAGGGGTGAACATGTTTTAATGCCGTATGCCTGTGTGGATGGCTATGAGGCTCTGGACCTTCCCAGCCCTCATGCTCATGCTGATGATGTTCATCATGAATATGCCAATGGTTATGCTGAAGAGCTTCATGAGTATGCTCAAGCTTGTATTGATCATGTGTAGGCCAAATTAGCGCAGCCATAGTTACCGAAAAGAGTGCAATTAAGCCAAGTACACCAAAAGCCGTAGGCATACCAAACTGAGCGCCCAACCACCCAGCTAAAGGGTAAGCTATTAACCAGCAAGCATGAGATAATGAAAATTGGGCTGCAAATACAGCAGGGCGATCAACTTCTTGGCATGAGTGTGTTAGCAGCTGCCCTACAGGCGTCAAAATCATGGATGTCCCCACACCAATAAGCCACCAAAGAACCAAAAGCATACTTACTTCAGGCTGCATTAAGCCAAGTAGCACGCTAATACTTATTATCCCTCCACCAATCAGCATAGTGTGGCGTTCTGTCAGCTTTCTTAAAATAAAAGGTATAGAAAAGGCAGCCAACATTGAGCCACCTCCCACAGCAGCAAAAGCTAGTGCAACCCAAGACTCCCCAAGACCGAGTTCAGTACGAACATAGACAACAGTATTCACTATTTGCATAGCTCCAGCAGCCGCCACCACCATACACAAAACCAATAAGCCTCTGAGCCGAGGTGTTTTAAGATAAATTTTAATGCCTTGGCTCGCTCTGACCCAAAAGCTTACATCCCCACTGTGTTGCGCTTTGTTTGGTAAAATAACAGTTACTACCAATGCTGCAGATATTAAAAATGCGGCAGTGTTTAACAGAAACAGCATATTGAAGTTCATCAGTGCGATCAGTGCTGCTGCTGCCATAGGGCTAAGTAAATTTTCTAAATCATAAGCTAAACGAGAAAGCGAAAGAGCCTTTGTATATTGATCCTTATTTTTAATAATATCTGGAATCGTTGCCTGGAAAACGGGTGTAAACCCAGCCGAAAAAACATTGAGTAAAAAAACCAATAGATAGATTTGCCAAACTTCTGTAACCCAAGGCAAAACTAGAACTACAGCCGCTCTAAGCACATCAAGTAAGACCAATACTGTGCGACGAGGTAAATGTTGAATGAACGCACTTATAAATGGGGAAATAACAACATAAGCAACCATTTTTAGAGCTAAAGCAAAACCCAACACTTTACCAGCCTCACCTCCCGCTAGATCATGAGCCAATAATGCTAGAGCTACAGTTGTTAAGCCTGTTCCAAACAGGGCAATAACCTGCGCAGAAAATAAATGTCGATAACGACTATCAGATAACGGGGAAATGACCATAATAGATTTCAACTGACGTCCAAAGTAGCCTGTTATTTTAACAGTAGTTTAAGCATTAATTGAAGAAGGATAAAGTGTTTAATGGTTTAGCTCATGCTTAAATTAAAAGGGTGGCTTTGATAGTCAGAGGGGGTAGGAGTAATAGCAATCGTAGTAAACATGAAGATAAAAAAGTGATAATTATTTAAATAAATAAGAAAATTAATTTTGACATTACTAATTAGTAAAATAATATGATAGACCACCGTATATCTTTCTAATACTCTATCACTAGAGTGTCCCTTTATAGGTAAATTGAAAGTATATTCTTTGCTCATAACAAAAACTTCATTAAATTATTAATGAGCGTTCTAATTTCATAATAAGCGCTAAGCTATCTAGAAACAATCTTGTATAGTAATACCCTAAGCTACTACTAACCTGTATACTTCGCTGGATGCAAGTAACCATAAGGCCTACAATGATGTTATGGTTTGTGTAAGGGTGACCTTCATTAATAGTTAGCAAGAAAGGCAAACTCATTGAAACAATTGATAATTATAGCCCTTTTTTCTATTTTATCAGCGTCTGCATATTGCCAAGAGGTTACAATTGTAACTGAAGATTTCCCTCCTTATAATTACGTGGAGGACAATACTATTAAAGGCCTTTCTTCTCAAATCGTTATGGCGGTCCTCAAAGAAATAAATATTAAAGCTGAAATTAAGTTTTATCCTTGGGCAAGAGCATATTTATATGCAACCACTCTTAAGAATCATTTAATATATTCCATTGCAAGAATTCCTGAGCGTGAGCATTTGTTTTATTGGGTGGGAACCATTGCTCCATACAAAACTTCCTTATATAAGTTGAAATCCAGGAAAGATATTAAAATAAACTCCTTAGAGGAAGCAAAAAAGTATACCATTGGTTGCTCTTTTGCTGATGTAATCACCATATATCTTCAAAAAAAGGGATTCATCCTCTTAGATCAAGTATCAAATGATGCTCAAAATCTTCAAAAACTTCTACATGGACGAGTAGATGTAATTGCATATGACGAGGCATCTTTTGTATACAAGGTTAATCAAAAAGGTTTGGATATATCTAAGTTTGAACGGATCTATCGATTGGAAGAACTATCTGATGATCTATATATGGCCTTTAGTAAAACATCTGATATTGCATTGGTGCGCAAGTTTCAAGATGGGTTACGTACCATTAAAAAGAATGGTGTCTTTGATAAAATTCAAAGAGAATATTTCATTGAATAGAATCAATATTGTTTTTTAATAACAACTGCTTATCTGGTAAGAATTAGTGTATAGTCAACCATATTTTTTAGCGTTCACTCCACCAAAATAGCCGGCAACCCTGCATATCGGCTATGTATTTGTGGTCAGGTAAAATAAGTCAACTAGATTATATTTTCCAAATCAGCTCGCTATAGTCATCTAGTTTATTATTAGCTGTCATCAACTTCATTGGTTCAGTAATAGCTTGAGCAACCAGCAACCTATCAAATGGATCTTTATGGATAGGAGGCAGTTGTAGAAGAGCTTCTGTATGCTCTCCCTTAACGGCTAGCTCTATAAATCCACTTTCCCTTGCAGCCCAGCGTAACTCTTTTAAATCGGCTTCAAGCTTGCCTAGTCCTATCTTTATGGCAAACTCCCACCAAGATGCAGCACTTATATAAATCTCTGTCTCATTGGATAGAATCACATTACTGACTGAGTTAATGCGCTTATCACCCGCAAAAACCCAAAGGGCAATATGAGTATCTAACAGTATTCTCATTCTTTACCCTCAAACTCTGCCAGAACATCGTCAGAGAGAGACTGATCAAAGTCTTCGGGTATGTGAAGCTTACCCGCTAACACACCAATTTTCTTTTTAGGAGCATCGCTGTAGTCCTTAGCAACGATCTTAGCTTGTACCTTGCCATAGGCTCCAATAAGGATAGTTTCCCCTTTCTCTGCTCGTGCAACGAGTTGGGACAAAGAGCTTTTAGCCTGGTGCATTGAGATGACATCCATCATTCATATCTCACTATTGATAATACAATTAGCTTAGCTCAGACTTAGCTAAATATCAACTGAGTCTTCTTGCTCCGTGATATCGGCCATTTTGCAACATTTCAGCCACAAAAATTTCCGATAACTGCGATTACCGGAAATTTTTTCGAGGGGGCGGATTCGGGGGAAGGAAGGAGTATTAAGGGCACTAACGGCTATAAAAGCATGTCCTCTCGATAAACATCAAATCTTTTGACTCGGACGCTTGCAGAAGGGACACGATGAAAACAAATTTTTCGTTAATACTTACCTGTAATAAGATCATCGAAATAGTGATCATAAGTTCCATCTTCTTTAATTATTGACAACCCTTGATTAAATTCCTTTAAAATGCGCTGCGAATTTTTTTTACTTTTAGGAAATAATAGGTGTGCTGTATTTTCGACAAGTGGCTTATTAAACGTTATGGTTTGAGCGATTGTTGGGCTAAATTTTGTATTAAGTATTAAAAAACCAGTGATTGATGACACAATTACTGTATCTAAACGACCTTTAAGCAGCATCCTAAAGCTCGTTTCATCATCATTATTAACAATAATATTGAGTGTTTTATCTTGATGGGCTTGCCAGAATGCCTTTGTATAGGTATACCCTCGGGTTGCACCAATTCGAAGCGTTTTTAAATCAGATAACTTCTGCCAGTTAGGAAAAGCTTTCGTCTTTTCATGAAAGAACACATAAGATTCTGTGTGCATAGGATCACTACAGTAAAATGATCTTTGAACTTTCTCTGAGCAAGCCCAGTACGAAAGTGCAGAAAACTCGCCTCTTTCAGTGTCACTATAACTTCTTGCCCATGGTAAAAAATGGTAGTAAACCATATAGCCTTGGCGTGCAAAGGCTGCCGTAATGACATGATTAACAAAGCCATTTCCCTTACTTTCTTCAGACGTCCAGGGTGGATAGTCACCTGTTGCAATAATTAGATTTTTACTTTCAGCGCTGAAAGTAGCTACTGATACTAAGCTTAAAAATATAATGCAAAAACTAGCTATGGCTGGCGACATTTCTTTCTACCAATCGTTAATAATAGCTCAATAACTTTATTCTAATATGGCAATTAAAATTAGGTAAACATCATTAACTATAGTGTTAGCAGTGCTATTATCAAAAATTATTTAAGGCTATTTAACACCATAGCACTTTAAAATCCCTATATATTGAATTAGATGAGTTATAAAAAGGCTATAAAATATTTTGTGGCTCTGTCGAAAAGTTTGACTCGTCATGACAGCCTTTTCCACTTATTATGCTAGAGTGGTAGAGGCTGCGTTGTGGTTCCTGGCATCCCTTATGATTTCGAGCCTTCAGTGCGTGTTGGTGCAAAGCTGCAGTTTAATAATCCCAGCGGCAGTATTGTTACAGCTACCTTGCAAGGCTTGGAAATGATTAATCGCGGTAAGCCAATGAATCATGCACCATTCTCAGTAGATCCCTCAATTAAAAAAGGTGATATTGAAGTTGGTGCAAAAATGTACTTAGTAGAGTGCAATGAATAAAAATATAATTGGGTAAGAGCTAGTATCTAACCAACAATATTCTTGATCGCGCAATCCACCAAAATAGCCGACAACCCTGCGAATCGGCTATTTTTTGATCTCCCCCTTCTTAGCATGCCGTTAGAGGAAACAAATGAAAACTCAGAATTTAATGCCCCCCCCTCAAAGGAAGTTAGAAGGGACAAGAAGGTAGCGATTATGCTGCTACTATTAATTTTTACAAATTACCACATTTCAAATCCAAAGATATTTGGTGAAAAATACCCCAACTTTCTGCCCCCCCTCTCTCGCGAGCATAATCTATCTTGGCTTGATTATTATCACGTATACCACCAATAACAGAGTATGGACGTAGTTTATAGATTGTCGTTGTGATTGGCTTGCCTAATGCGTTAGTAGTCTTACCATAAGTATCATGAACCAGCTTAGTGTCTACATGATGAACTGGTAAGTTGTTATTGTAGGCATTATTTTCTGGATAAAATTGAAATAAATACACACCATCGCTAAAAGACCACTCTCCAAGATCACCCATAGCCTTAATAATATGCTTTTCATACATCATTTTTTTATCAATACAACCAAATGTTGAATTTATCTCCAACTGATTGCCAAGACTAGCTGAATACCAGCTAAATGTTCTTTCATTTGCACTGAATGCCTGCCCAGCGACTAAACTGAGGCTTAAGCTCAATACTGCAGCTACTTTATTTTTCATTATCTACTTCCTTACTTAATATATTGGGAAGCAAATACTAAGTGATCCAGTAAACTCATCATATAAGACTTTAGTCGTATTTATTAGACTACATAATTTAGAATATTATTTCTTATCGGCCGTCGACAACAAACAGGAAAGTCTAGTCTAATGGCGCTCCCTACTCCTGTTTTTCAAGCAACTTCAAGCATTGCAAAACCACTTTTTGCTATATCTCAATCTCAATTAAAGGCTCACCTGTGGTATTTCCCAGTAATACTTTTTTTGCGGCAAACAAAAGCAGGATAACGCACATCGAACTGTTTGCCGCAGGACGCGGCAACCAAGCCTCCAGGGATGGATTCACGGCGTGTTCGATGAGTGTTATGCTGACTTTGGACAAAGGTAATTTAAAAAGTGGCTTTTGCAACGGTAAAATCATATACGATTGTCCAGAGGGTTCACAACATATTCAAAAAACGTTCTGTTGACTATTGTTTATCAACAGGGGTTGGACCATCCTGAAAGCGTGCTACTCGTTTTGCTTTTTCACGTTCCCATCGACTTACTGGGTCACGCTTGGCCCACTGAATGAACTGCTCCTGCTCGTTTTTACTTAGTGATATATGATATTTACGAGCCATATACAGATACACCCGAGCAATATCCCCACGAACACGCACAGGCGGCTCTGCAAGATCCTTTTTAAAATCAATTTCCATATCACATTGCCCGTAGCGACGAGGTTCACCTCGAATGTTACCAAAGCCGAAATTAGATCGATCACCATTAATTTCACCTATCGCAGGCGCCAGGTTATGTAAGTCTGCCTCCATACGGCGAAACAGCTCACTTTCTCGTCGGCAGTTTTTCCGTCCCCCCTGCTGCCAACAGCTCATTCTCTGCCCAAAATACGATGCAGGCATTATATGTTCCCACTCAATACGTGCAGCCCGCTTAGCATTTTTACGTGCCTGATAACCACAACTGTTCAAGTCAGGTATTAATTTTTTTCCGCGCTGAAGATAGCGACAGTTACAGTACAGTGAATAGGTATTATCATGATAAACGTCTTTTAATATTCGCTTAGCCTGAGAAAACGACTGTACATGCTTACCTTTTGCATTATTAGGAAAAGCAGGCTGACTATTTTGTTCAGTACAACCGACTAATAACAAAAACAGTGTTGCTATAATTAGCTTATTTATCAACGGTAAAAACCTAGCGTTTAACTGTCTACTAAAAATGACAGAAATTATTGGTTTTAAATTCATTATTCGGTACCTCTTAACCCGAAATAAAAAAGGCTGGTAGCCCAGCCTCAAAACACTCTTCAGTATGAGTATATACACTCATAAAACAATTTATACAGCATTTTACTTATAATACCCGCTAACTCATTTTTATGCATATATACCCTTCACGAATCATTTTTAGGGTTTGTTGTCAGCACTCCTCACCCCAGTCACTTATTAATATAAGCTCCGGGGGCTTCATCGCTTGACGGCCGCACCCTTGTACCCTAGGGGTATAAAAACCCTTCGTTTTGGGTATAAATTGATAAGCGTAAAAAGCTATTCTCATTTTAGCGCAGGTGTTTTTACACGCTCAACGGCATCTAACCAGCCTTTATAAAGCTCTTCTCGGCGCTCTCTCTGCATTTGTACTTCAAATGCTTTATCAGTTCGCCATAACGACTCAAGCTGCTCAAGATCCTTGAATAAACCTGTGTACAATCCAGCTAAATATGCTACGCCTAAAGCCGTAGTTTCTGGAACAGCCGCGCGGTCCACTTGTACATCTAAAATATTGGCTAAAAACTGCATTAACCAATTATTCACAACCATGCCACCATCAACACGAATAGCGGATGGTTTTTCTGCACCATCAGCCGTCATTGCTTCTAGTAAATCCCTGGTTTGATAACATACCGACTGTAATCCTGCTGCGACAATTTCAGCTATACCTGTATCCCGTGTCAGCCCCATAATCGCACCGCGTGCATTTGGATCCCAGTATGGTGCTCCCAATCCAGTAAATGCAGGTACCATAAATACACCATGGCTTTCCTCGGCTTCTTTCGCTAAAGCTTCTGTTACGCTCGCATGAGGAATTAAACGAATACCGTCGCGTAGCCATTGAATGGCTGCACCCGCTATAAATATACTGCCTTCAATGGCATAGGTAACTTCCCCATTAAGCCTATACCCTACCGTTGTTAATAACCGATGCTTAGACTTAACAGCCTGATTTCCTGTGTTTTGGATAAGAAAGCAGCCTGTGCCATAGGTACTTTTTGCCATACCAGAATGGAAACATGCCTGCCCAAAAAGTGCAGCCTGCTGGTCCCCTGCAATAGCCGTCACAGGTATCGTTGCGCCAAATAATGAACGGTCACACTCACCAAAATCCGCACTACAGTCCATTACTTCAGGCAACATCTGTGCTGGAATATTAAATAGTTGAAGTAATTCCTGGTCCCATCGTTGAGTATGGATATTAAACAACATTGTTCGAGAGGCATTGGTAGCATCTGTCTTATGACTCGCGCCACCCGTTAACCGCCAGAGTAAAAAAGTATCAATTGTGCCAAAAGCCAGCTTACCCTGCTCTGCTTTTTCGCGAGCACCTTCAACATTCTCTAACAACCATCGTATTTTGGTTGCAGAAAAATAGGGATCAATCAATAGTCCCGTTTTAGCAGAAACACGTTCTTCCTGACCTTGCTGTTTTAATTGCTCGCAATAATTAGCGGTACGACGATCTTGCCAAACAATTGCCTTATGAATAGGCAAGCCAGTATCACGATCCCAAACAACGGTTGTTTCCCGTTGATTAGTAATTCCAATTGCGGTGATATCTTCAGCGTTTAATTTAGCTAGCGCCAATGCACCACGACAAGTCGCCAGTACACTTTGCCAAATTTCCTCAGGATCATGCTCAACCCAACCATCTTGAGGGTAAAATTGGGTAATTTCCTGCTGATGCTGTTGTACTGGTACACCTTGGTGGTTAAAAATAATTGCTCTGGAACTTGTTGTTCCTTGGTCGATAGCCATTATATAGCCGGCCATAATTACTCCTTTTTGTTGTTATTATACCCTTCAAGAGCAGTCTTTTGGTCAATAAATAACCACTCCTTAAGGCATCATCAGCGACTCCCAAGTGTGTAGTTCGCTATGTGTATGGTGAAACGAAAATGACAGCGTGTTAAGTTTTTTTTGAAAATTTTAACAAGCCTGCAATATTAAACGAGGGTCGATTAATACGATTTAAGTTACCACCTGCACTGTTGAGCTAACTATAAGGCATTCACGCTCACTGAAGGTTTATGGTATAGTACATTTTCGAAAACGAACATATTATATTTTAGCCAGGCAATAGATTTCAGCATATATGAGCCAAACACACCGTCATGAGCAAATTCTGCAACTGGTTCAACAGAAGGGATTTGTCAGTATTGATGAACTAGTACAACGCTTCACAGTAACCCCTCAGACAATTCGCAGAGATCTTAATCAGCTTGCAGAAACATGTCAGTTAAAGCGATACCATGGCGGAGCAGGCATTCCAACTTCAAGCATAACGAATACAGCTTATGCACAACGAAAAATAATGCAGTTGTCTGCTAAACAAAAAATTGCGCAGCGTGTGGCTAAAGATATTCCCAATAACAGTTCGTTATTTATTAACATTGGCACCACCACTGAAGCTATTGCAGAAGCACTATTACAACATCAGGGGCTCACCGTTATTACCAATAACCTTCATGTCGCCAGCATTTTAAAAAATAAAGAGGATTTTAATATTTTACTCAGTGGGGGACAGGTGCGAAATCGTGATGGAGGTATAATCGGCCAGGCAACCGTAGACTTTATCAGCCAGTTTACTGTGGATTATGGCATTATTGGTATTAGCGGTATCGACCAGGAAGGACAGTTACTCGATTACGACTATCAGGAAGTGCGTGTAGCACAAGCAATCATTAAACACTCAAGACAAGTATTTCTTGCCACAGATGTATCCAAGTTTGGCCGCAATGCCTTAGTCAAGCTTGCTCAGTTACGTGAAATTGATCGGCTATATACCAACACCTGTCCACCTGAACAGTACTTGGTGCTCACCGAGCAAGCTGACACTGAGCTTGTTATAGCCTAGATTTTCGTATTCGAAAATTCTTATTTAACAAACATGTTGCTCTTCTACTCATTTTTAGCAGCATGTTTCTTTCTTAAAAAAGAAAGCTTTCTGCACATTGTCTGACAGCTTATTTTGCATAATACGTTAACCACACCTTAACAAAAATTTACCCTAAAGCCCCTGCTCAATGTTAAGCCTAAGAAGCTTGCTATACGACACTTAATGTTTAAAATACAACATAAATGTTCGAATTCGAATAACCCATAATGACCATGGATATGGCTTAACATGGAATGCATCTATGACTCAAATACAGCAAAACACAGGCACTTCACCAGAAACCCCTTTGGATTTAGTTGTTGTTGGTGGCGGTATTAATGGTGCGGGTGTAGCTGCTGATGCAGCAGGTAGAGGGCTCAAAGTATTACTGTGTGAACAAAAAGACTTTGCTTCAGCCACTTCCTCAGCAAGTAGTAAATTAATACATGGTGGATTACGTTATCTAGAACACTACGAGTTTCGTTTAGTAAAAGAAGCATTACAGGAAAGGGAAGTTCTCTTAAAAATAGCGCCGCATCTTGTAAAACCAATGCGCTTTGTTTTACCTCACCAACCGCATTTACGACCCGCGTGGATGATACGAACAGGACTATTTTTATATGACCACCTGGGCAAACGAGAAACATTACCCGGATCTCGAGGTGTAAAATTCAACGGTAACTCAGCGTTAGATGATAAAATCAAACAAGGATTTGAGTATGCAGACTGCTGGGTCGATGATGCTCGATTAGTTATCCATAACGTACTCGCAGCGGCTGAACATGGCGCTATCATCAAAAACAACACAGGTTGTACTTCAGCAAAACGAGAAAACGACTTATGGCATATTGAGTTAACCGATTCTAATCAACAAACACAACAGGTGTTCAGTAAAGGCCTTGTTAATGCCACTGGACCATGGGTCGTTGACTTTATCAAAGGCACCACACATACCCAATCACAATATGGGGTAAGACTCATTAAAGGCAGTCACATCGTAGTACCTAAAATCTATGAAGGAGATGAAGCCTATATTCTACAAAACGAAGATCAGCGTATTATTTTTGTTATTCCCTATCTCGATAATTATTCACTTATTGGTACCACCGATGTTGAGTACCATGGTAATCCCCGCGATATCCAGATTTCAGCTCAAGAAGTGGATTATTTAATATCCATCACCAACACTCACTTTAAGCGACATATCTCTCCAGCGGATATTATCTATAGTTATTCCGGTGTCAGACCATTGTGTGATGATGAGTCACCTAACCCTTCAGCCGTCACCCGCGATTATACCATTACCGTTGATGATGAAGATGGAAAGGCGCCCTTACTTAATATTTTTGGTGGAAAACTAACCACCTATCGTAAGCTGGCCAATGCCGCAATGGAAAACTTACGTCCCTACTATCCTAAAATGTCTGATAGTTGGACAGCCTATACACCAATGCCTGGTGGACAGTTTACTCACGGCTTTGAGCAATTTTGCGAGAAAATGTATGCCAATTATCCTTGGTTAGAAAAATCAATTATTACTCGGTACTGTACTAATTATGGTACGCACGCCATAACATTGTTAGACAATATTAAGCAGGTCGAAGATCTAGGCCCGTATTTTGGCGCAGGACTTTATGGAAAAGAAGTCGACTACCTGATAACCCATGAATGGGCCAACTCACTGGAAGATATTATCTGGCGACGAACTAAAGCAGGTATTGAGTTAACCCACAATCAACTTAATTATTTACGCTACTACTTAGAGAAAAATCACGATATTACATGTTAGCTAAATGATATAGACACTTCACCATGACATTTAAAACAGCTTATGCGTAAATAGCTCTATTATATCCTTGGCGTAAGGTATAGATAACTTAAAAGGTAATCGTAATATGTCAGGTCAAGATCAAATTCTCTATCAAAAACGTTTTCTAAGCTTTGACCATTGTGAATTAGAAAGTCATCAGTTTACTGAACTTAATATTCCTGATCAGCAAATTCCTCGTCAGCGACTCATCGCCAAAGGCAAAGGCATTATTGAAGAAGATGCTATTTTTGAAGATGAGCATAATCTATCCGCCAGTGAAGCTGAAGCTAATGCACTTGATAATGGAGAAGAAGAGCTTGATGAAGTAACAGAAGACTATCAGCTCACTGCAACAATAGATGATACATCAGAGGGCGATGCAGTTGCTTGGGAGTTAACATTTAAAGGGACAAGCCCTACTTTTGAAGACGCCTATGAGATATTACGTGCCCTGCTCAACTGCGAAGACCCACTTATTGACCAACATTACAATCCTACAGCAATGAATCGCGAGTCTGAGTCAGACCTTTTCAACTCATTGTTAAGCAGTGACTATAACCCTGAAGAACGGTAGACCATAAAATCACTGTCTGATTGTAATTAATCAGACAGTGAAGCTACCCCACAGCGACGAATAGTTACGTATTAGTATGTAACAGCATACCTTTTGCTTTTTCGACCGCATCCTCTATTTTACGAGAAAATGCAACCCTGCCCTCTTTGGTGCGAATACCAGCACGTCTAAGCTTCAAAATCATTCTAGGTTGTAAATTATTAATAATTAAACCAACCTGGTGATCTGACAAATTCTTCGCAATAGACTCCATCGCAACAATTGCACTCATATCAATCATTGAGACTTCAGTCATATCAAGAATAACTACTTTCACTTCAGGTGTAATATACATCAGGTTATTTAATGCCTTTTGAGCTGAACCGAAAAATAACGGTCCATTAATATCGTAAATTGATATTTCTTTAGTAAGATTTTCAATATGATCATGCTCAAAAAGTAACGGCTTCGCTTCTGCTGTACGCATACTTTTACGGACAAAAAACATAACCGCCAAACACATCCCTACAGCGACGGCGATTGTCATATCAAATAAAACGGTCAAGGCAAAGCACGTTAATAAGGTGATAATATCATCTCTCGGCGCAATTCGAACAATCCGTATAAAGTGTCGTGCTTCACTCATGTTCCAAGCCACCATAAGCAATAATGCCGCCATCGATGCCATAGGAATATAAGCCAGTAGAGGCGCAAGCGATAAAATAGACACTAAAATAAAAAGCCCATGAACCACTGATGCCAATGGAGAGCTACCCCCTGCTTTTACATTAGCCGTTGTTCTGGCGATAGCCGCCGTGGCAGGAATACCACCAAATAATGGTGCAATCATATTGCCAATACCTTGGCCAATCAGCTCATCATTAGGATTATGTTTTTTCCCTGACATACCATCCGCGACGACAGCACACAACAAAGATTCCAACGCACCTAATACTGCAATTGTAAATGCTGCAGATAACAGCTCATGCACTAAGTCAAAGCTTATCCCTATTGGTTGACCATCAGCGGCAGGTAAATGCCAAGGCCAATTAAACGCAGGAAGTATAGGAGGAATACCAAACCCCATCTGCCCATCAATCACATAATGAAAACGTGTACCTACTGTTTCAACAGAAAATGCTGCTGTAAACTGACTGAGCAGCCAAGCAGAGATAGCTCCCACAAATAGTGCTACCAAATGCCCAGGTATTTTTGACTTCAACTTAGGCCAAACAATTAATACAGCCAACGTTATTCCACCAATTAGCGCTTCCTGCCAGTGAACACTGGGTAATGCTTGACCAATTTGCGCCAACTTATGTAGGTAATGTCCTTCTAATGAGTCAAGCTGTAACCCCAAAAAGTCTTTGATCTGTAATGTTGCGATAACAACCCCTATCCCTGCAGTAAAACCAACCGTCACGGGATAAGGTACAATTTCAATGAGACGCCCTAATTTCGTGCTCCCCATTAAAACTAAAATGATCCCCGCCATAAAACCACTTACGAGTAACCCGCCTAGACCATAAGAATGTACTATGGGTAATAACACCACTACAAATGCCGCTGTTGGGCCAGAAATATTAACTTTTGAACCACCCGTCAGTGAAGTAATAATACCGGCAACGATTGCCGTATATAAACCATGCTGTGGCGGCACTCCAATCGCAATCGCTAATGCCATTGATAATGGGAGTGCGATAACACCTACAGTTAAGCCTGCAATCAGGTTAGACTGAATACTTCCCCATGAACGTTCATTTTTGAATGACCGTGTTAAAGCAGAAAACATGTGCAATACCTAGTCAATTACAGCATTTGTGATACGACTATTCTTAAAAAGTACACTTAATGACCACTAAGTATACCCATAAAACTGACGCCAAAGAGGGGCTTTATGACACAATAGCAAGTTTATAAATAAGCACTATTACTCTATATACTTAAGACATGCTAGTCGCAGCAGGCAAGGTAGAACGTTAATGGTTCCCCTTAAAACTATCTGTGAAGGGTCCCCCTTCCGATGGGGATATCATAACAAAAAACTTGGCATTTTTGAGGTAGGAATACTTGATATACATTAAAACATATACAACACGCTAACACAGTGTAACAGTCATATTGTCAAACATTAGACAAATACGCCATCCAAACTCATATCTAAAAATTTGTATCAAAATCAAACCAGTACGTGATTCCAATACAATCAAACCTGTGAGTCCAACTTTATTTTCACTGTTAAACCATGATCCCCTTCTAGCAAAATTTGCGCATTATGGTATTTGCAGATTGCTTTTACCATACTCAGCCCTAACCCACTACCCTGAACACGATAATGCTTTTCCATACGATAAAAACGTTTGAACACATTTTCACGTTCATGCTCTGGAATGCCTGATCCACTATCAGCGATACTCACTGTGGGTTGATAATGATCATCTAACGAAATCGTTATACGACCACGTGTTGGGGTAAACTTAAGTGCATTATCAATAAGATTAGATAAAGCCTGGAACCATAAATTGGGATTACCGGCCTGCCATACTGGTTTATCACAGAGCTGCCAGTGACACTTTATCTTATGATCTTCACACACAGGCTGATACATTTCTTTCAAATCAACCATCAATTGTCGGTAATCAAATTTTATGTCTCTTTGTTCAAAAGACTTTGATTCCAATTGCGAAATGGTCATTAGTGATGAAAAGTTTTTTTCTAGTCGTTCAATTTCACTTAATAGTAATTCAATATCTTTATGTTCAATCTTTTTTTGATTAAGCAGAAACTCAAGCTGCCCTCTCAACCGAGTCAACGGGCTTCGCATGTCATGGGCTATTTTAGCCGAAAAATCCTGCAAATCGTTGATTTTAGAATTAGCCGATAGTAGTAATTCATTAATTCTTTGGAAGACTTGCTTAAATTCCCCAGTCGCCATGGCAAAATGAAGCTGTATATGCGGAGACTCTTTCGCTAAATCGCAATACCGGAGTATATCATTAACCTTTCTTGACTGACGATATTGTAGAAATATACCCAGTATCAACGCCACAATAAAAGTACAGATAACAATATAATAAATTAAGGTTTCTATATGTTCTACAAACTCAATCGCGTCATTCGCATTGGTACCTATTTTAAAAATACCTCCATCAGAAAGCTTAAATATATAGACAAAAAAATTCGTATCGGCTACGTCAATCATTTCAAAACCTTTCCATACGGGCTGAATAACTGGTTTTGAGGTAAACTGATGTAGATTAAAATAGAGTACTTGCTTATTGTTATCTATAACCTGAACATAGATATTACTAATCAAGTATTTTTCATTAAATGATTGATTTAAATTTTCAACTAATTTCTCAACGAACTCACGAGAGGAAAGTCGCACGACTTTATTACTTTTTTTATCGTAAAGCAGTTCATCAATAACCGGATCAGCCAGGTCCATAACCCGTTCTGCCAACTCAGCCAGAATAGCATTATTGACCTGTGGATATAATAAACACCAGGCCACCGTTATAACAAACCATAAACCCAAACAGGCAAATAATGGCAGACGAAAAAGAAAGTGTCGCATAAAACTAACGGGGTGCTTTGATGGCATAACCAGCCCCCCTAATGGTAAGAATGAGTTTTACCTTATGGTTTTTATCAATTTTTTGTCTAAGTCGGCTAATATGTACATCAATAATATTAGTCTGGGGATCAAAGTAGTAATCCCAAACCTTTTCTAGCAGCATTGAGCGGGTCACAACCTGATTAACATTTCTGACCAGATATTCTAGCAACCGATACTCTCTCGGTTTTAGTTGAATCTTCTCACCCGCACGCTCAACCTCATGAGTAATCTGATTTAATGTCAAATCATGTACTTGCAAAAATGGCTCGTCGACAGTATTTGTCTTATAACGACGATATAAAGCCTCAGCACGAGCCAATAATTCAGCAAACGCAAATGGTTTACATAAATAATCATCTGCACCCACTTCAAGTCCTTCGACCCGTTGATTAACATCCGTCAATGCCGTCACCATCAAAACGGGTGTATGAATTTCTTGTTGACGAATTGATTTTATGAGCGCAATCCCGTCCAATCCTGGCAACATACGATCAACAATTAACAAGTCGTATTGCGTAGAAGCACACTGAATCAAACCTGATGGTCCCGTATCCGCAGAATCAACTTGATGTCCAGCATTTGTTAAATAATCAACAATATTACCTGCTATTTTTGGATCATCTTCTATAACCAGTATCTTCATGGGATGGTCTCTAACAGACGGTTAAATCAAGTTTTAAATGATTGCAAAAAGTGGCTAGGGATCTATTTTCCATTTATGTTTTAATGTATCAATATTCATAGCCGATAACCAATCATTTACCTTTGTTAATAGCACTTTGCTATCTTTTTGTACCATATAAACTTTGTAACTATCTGTACCCACAAATGGTTGCGCATTCGCTACACAAAGCTTGTTTTGATGCAAGCGACTTTGATAACGACCTTCAATTAAGTCTGTTACCATTACATCCGCTTGTTTGTTCAGTAACATACCAAAGGGCACAAAATTATCTTTTGCATTAATAACGGTTGAATTTAACAACCGGGATTTTACAAATCGTTCGTTTGTTCCACCAGGATTAACAACCACTTTCACAGAAGCATTGTTAATCACTTTTTCTGATGTATAGTGCATAGAATCTTCACACCGAACCAAAGCAATTTTACCATTTTCGATCACTTTTGATGTCAATAAAAATGCATTAGCACGTTCTTTAGTATAAGTGATCCCCCCCATAGCAATATCAAACTTATTATTTTCGAGGTCTTGAGATAACGTTGGCCATGAAGTTTTTATAAAGACCACCTTCAAACTTAATGCTTTACCCAATGACTCAGCCATATCAATAGCAAACCCTTGGAGCTTACCTTCATTATTAGTAAAGCTAATAGGCGCATAATCTCCCGTTGTTCCAACACGAAGTATTCCTCTTTCCTTCACCATTGACCAATCATCACCATAGCCATTAACTGCACATAACAAAGACATAAAAAAAATAATTTTTTTCATAGCACTAAACACCTATAAAAATAAACAGCGATCAGACTTACTCTTCATCATTCAGTCTGATCTGTTTCAGACTTTCAAAAAGATAGCGCTTCTCGGCATCAGATAAACTGTCGTTTGAAGTCATCCGAATAAATTGGTCCCACTCATTTTCTGTAAATGGTCCACTGGTTTCAAGCTTTTGTTTTATTAAATTAATAAGCTGTTGTCCCAGTTTATTTAATGCTGGACGTACGTTTCCGTTTAAATCTCTCACTAACTGAACATCGACTACATCCTGACAAATCAGCGTTTGTGCAAAATATCTATATTGAACTAACTTAGCGGCAACCATTAACATATTAAAAAAATTGGCTAATGATTCTTCATTTAATCCGTGCTTATAAGCAACATATTTACTGTGCACGAGTATTCGCTTTTCTTGTAGAATATCTTCAATAGGCTGATTATGATGAATTTTGTATAAAGCCACATCTAACACAAGTAATAATCGTTGATTGATAATACTACAAATCTCTTTCATTTCACTCATCAGATAACAAACCCTAAAACGCTTTGGTATGGGTAACGGTTACAAACTCAATCGCGACAGGAATAACACTATGATTTAACGGCAAAGTGAAATTTATATTTTCAATCCTTCTCAAAGGATAAAGCTATAATAAATGTCACACTAAAAATCTTGTGCTTTCTAATACTCAACCATTGGTTATGCTATATACATAACGAAGGGTTTTTATCCCCCCCATAGCACAAAGGGACGGCCGCCAAGTGATGAAGCCACAAAACAGTGAACGCCATCACAAGATTCGATTGAATCATAACCAATCATGATTCCATTCCTTATAAGTAATTTCCGCAAGCACGTTACAAGTTACCTGATAATTAATAATTGTTAATCAACCCCCTCACCCGCTAAACAGCTGTTTATGGGCTTATTGAGTCACTTTGGTCAGTTGCCTTTGTAAGCTTGTCGCTTTATTAAAAATAGTTAATCTTTCATCTCGTCCGTAATTTGTTATTTTGGGTACTGTTAAGTAAAGTAGATCAGCAAAATCCAAACACCAATAGATTGATTATATAGTTTTAAACAGATGTTTAACCTTTGATTACAACTAATAAAGGGAAAATAATGAAAAATATTATTGTCATAGCAAAAGTGGAATCTTTACCAGAACACCAAGATTATATCCAAGATGAGCTATTGAAGCTGGTTAAAGCATCAAGACAAGATACTGGTGTTATTCAATATGATTTACACCAAAATATTAATAACCCATGTCAATTTGTATTTTATGAAATTTGGGAGAGTGAAGCATTATTGGAAGAGCATGAAAAACAGGAGCACTTAAAAGCGTTTATTAAAAATACTGAACAAAAACTCAAATCAATCGAAATTGAAAAGCTACATAAGGTCGAAGCATAAACTGAAGTGACCTCTAAAAACACACCATGAACTCTTCCCAAGCAGCTTGTTTGCCGCATCTTTGCGGCAAACTATTCCAACGTACGTTATCCATTACCATCGCCCCCCATCGAAATACAGCAATCAACAACGGGCATATCTAAACAGCAATAATAAGGATTGTCTTTTTTCCTTGGTTGTTTATCTTTTCTTTTGCTATCTTCTAAATGCTGGCTAGCCATAGCACAACGTAAAAACTGTTTTTTTATGTCTTGATAACCTCTCAAAAACCCTCGCCGGGCAATGATTTTACTTACAGCAACAGAACAAGAATCACGCTTATTAAGTACCGCATGAGCACAGCGGAATCCTTTATAAGGTGAAAGATACTGCTGATAAAGTTTGATTAAATATAACACTAAATGAAGACAACGAATGTCCAGAGCACTTCACGATGGGTATGAGGGAAAACACGACGAATAAGGCTATTTACTCCGCCCGTGTCAGAAGGCCATCCATGGCCTCTGCCACTCACACTGCTCCCGGCAGTTGCTTCGCAAACAACCTCATCCGTCGTTTTGCCAGCATTTTGCTTTGGGTGATGTTTTTTAAGGAAAGGGGGATGCCCAAATGAACACTTGTTGTATTTCGATGTAGGCCGGTGGGAGACAAAGGCTGGATAATGCTCGTCAAACTGTTTGCCGCAAGGATGCGGCAACCAAGCCTCCAGGGAAGGATTCACGGCGTGTTCGATGAGCGTTATCCAGCCTTTGAACAATGGTATTTTAGGAAAGCATTTCAAGTCTTGAGCCAAGAAGTAAGCACAATAACGGCTGCTTTTAATTTATTTTTGCTTTATTTTGTGGTTACTTTACTATGGGATTGCAACAGACAAAGAATAAATAATCTCAGTAGAACTATCTATTCTTTGCTTTGCTTCAAACCTTTTGCATTTTATGATAACCTACAAGTATTGGCACGGACAAGCCTGGATTAAAACATGCGTATTTCCACTTTAATTTTACTCGTTATAGCCAACACCGCTTCCGCCAAAATACAGTTTAACTGCAACGATACTAAAAACATTGATGCAGGAAAAATAGCAGAATACATCAAAATCATTGATACGCAAGAAATGATGTCATCACCCTCCACAGTATCAATACACTACCAGCGTTTATTTGAACGTTGCGTTCAGAACCGCCAACCGATTAAATCATTAAATAATAAAGCGTTGGATAGCCTTTTTCGCAGTATGATATCCATTGCTTTTTATACTGAAAATAAAAATCACGTGGACTACATGCGATCTGTTTTTGATGAGAAATTAACGCGTGGTGATCGAAATAAGGATGCCATTGAAAGAATGCATAGCGCCTATATAAGTGTGCGTCAATTCGAGCAAGCAAGACAACTTGAATATACATTTTCTGATATAGGGCTACCCATCACGCCGAGTATTGAGTTACTCGAAACGCACGAGCGAACACTACTGAGACTGGCCGACAATGGCAAAAAACTGGTACAAGAGACTTTTAGTTTTCCTAAAGGTGGTTATGTGGTTGTCGTAAGTTCACCCATGTGTGGTTTTTCACGCCATTTTATGGAATGGCTACGTAATCAGCCCAGCCTGTTCAATATTTTTGCCAAGCATTCAATCTGGATAACACCAGTGGATGGCTATTTTAATATAGAAGAAATGCAGAAAAGTAATAGACGAAATAAGCCCATTCACATTAAATATACATATTCCAGCTCAGACTGGCCAGAAATTACATATTGGGGTACTCCTACCTTATATTTTTATAATAATGGCGAGTTAAAAAAACAAATTATTGGCTGGCCTAAAGAAGGTCGAGGTCAGGAGGTATTAGCAGGGCTGAAAGAAATTTCTTTACTGAAGCAGTGACAAATTATCGATTTAATTTGATGACTGACTAGCCAGTTGCTGTTCGAGTTTTTCAAGCCTTTTTTCCAGTGGCGAGGAATCTTTATTTTCAAGCGTTCCAGGGGCAAATACAGGGTTACCGCGCCACCAATCCAGTCCCATTTCCACAGCCTTATCCACGGAACAAATCAGCAGCCGAATTTCAATGGTCAATAATTCGACATCCACCAGCTTAATACGAATATCACCGCTGATGACCAAACCTTTATCCAATACCCGCTCTAACAAGTCAGCGACTGTTGTGCTATCCGTTGAATGAGTCAGCGATTGTTGACCGCTCATTTTACCTACCTTTGAAAATTAGAAAAGCTTACCTAATGGCCCTAAATCTAAATTGAGGTCATCATCATTCAGATTAAACACCTGCTTTAATCGATCAATTTCCTCCTGCTGTTGCATCAGTGTCATACCTAAGCGCTCAATCTCTTCTTCTGTTAGCGACCCCGCATCCATACGCCGAATGGCTTGTTGCTCCATTAATTCATGCAGCAATTTAATCAGCGTCAATGCCAGCTGTGCTAAACCATTTTGTAAAGGTTCTCCTCCCAACGTCACCTTAACATCAGGGCTGGGTGTAACGCTGTCTCGCTGAGCAGAAGTAAAATCACCTGGTAACTCAGATAGCCTCGTCATACTGACTTCCTGTTCTCTCAGAAATTACCTGATGATCATTTCGTGTTTGGTTTGCAAAGACACGTCCTGTTTCGACTGAGGTAATCAGTGCCTGTAAACTAATATAAATTAAATCAACATTAGCCACTGAAATACTAATATCAGCCACAACAACAGCACCTTTATTTAGAATTCTATCCAACGCCTCACATAATGAAATATGCTGCTGTTCTGCTTCAGTCTGAAAACGAGCCATTCCCTACTCCGCTTATTCCGAACACGCTGGATAAACCATACACTTAATCAACCAGCTCTTCTTCCTTCTCTTTAGTTAAAGCCTGTTGAGCCGAGTCTACTTGCTCATTTGTTTTTTGCAGCTCGTCGTCATCAATTTGTTCATTTTCTTCTTCAGCTTCCAATTCATCTAGACGATTGAGCAACAACTCTTCCTGTTTATCAAATTCATCCTCAGTGATGCGATGGGTCTCTAACTGGCGATAAAGCTCTGCGAGTGCATCACGAATACGTTCACTCTCTTCACCTTGTTCCTCTACCGCTTTTTTATGAATTTCGCGAAAAATCCACATAACCCCTTTTGCAGGGGATAATAAAATGTCATCCAGAAGTAACATATAGTGCACCTCCTGTGTCCTACTTTCGGGCACCTCTAAAAATGCACTTTTTCCGTGAAAGCTGTGTCAGCGCTGTACTCGGATCCTCATGTATTCCTTATACATTGTGGTCCTCCGCGCAGTGCTTCCTTGCTCTCATAAAAAAATTACTATTTTTAAAGATGCTCTTTAAAGTACAGTCTGCTTCTGGGGAGTTTGCAACTCTAAATCGACAAAGCTATGGGGTGCCCATGGACCAGTGTAATTAAAGAGATAATCATTGTTAAATAATTTTGATGCTTCAAAAATTCCTTTTTCAAAATCATCTTGCTCATCTTTTTTAACAAGACATGAGATATTCATGACCTCATTATTTACCTTTGGTGTACCCACACTAATTTCAGTGCAATAATCCTGCAATACATCAACAACAGTATCTGTGTATTGCTTTCGCTCTTCCATCAGTAGCTGATCAAAAATTCGTCCTAACTCAATTTTTTCTGCACGAGAAGCCTCTCTGCCACCGACCATAATACTATCTCTTGCTTCCCGTAATAATGGATGCGTTGCCACAAAATATTCATAGATATTATCTACATCCCAGGTGACACGCAGCCCCATTTCTACTTGTCCCCAAACACGCTGCATTTGTTCTTTGATTAACATTATATTTGCCGACATTAGCGCTTTAACTGCCATACTATTTTGCGCGACAATACCAAAGCGCATCGGCAACACACCATTGCATTGACGCATTAGCTGCTCAAGAACTTCTCTGTGAGCCATAATATTACGGCGGTCAGGCCTCACTCGGCTTTTATCCAAATCACTGACGATAGCGGCGATATCATTACAAGCCAAGCTATATACCGTACTTTTGTTCACCCCTCTAACATTGAAAATACTCAAGTCAGTTGAATCAACCAGCGCATAGATAAATTTATTTTTATTGCTGGATTGTGTACTCATTTTTAACACCCATCCCTGTCAATGATTTTGTTATGCTTGACCTATCGTTAATGGCTTAATTGTATTCGAGTAATTCAGTATTTAATGTTGAAACCCTTTTTCTTAGCGGTTCGAGTAGTGGCTGCTTTGGCAACTTTTGATTGTGGAACAACATCTACCGCCTCTAACAGCTCATTAATTTCAACATTAATCTTTGCTAAACGCTGGTCAATTTCAGCCACTTTTTTTAACGCAGCTTCACGCTCCATTTCTCGACGCCACCGCTCCAATTCTAAAGCACCTACTTGAAAATAGTTGATATAATGGCGACCATCACATCCTTTATGATGAGTAGCCGATTTTAAATTTGACAATGTCTTGGGCGGTCGACTTGTTTTTATGACCACTATGAATCCCCCATTACTTTTTTAACTTGAGTAGTCAACGTCTTTTTGGTCGACGAAGTCCCTCCTTGTTTACTTCTATTTGTTCTTACCGATAAAGGAGGACATACCTGAGTAATGATTTGGTCTACCATTTTGTTAAAAACAGAACAGTTTTCATGCTGGATTTTAGCCGTTTCCATACTAAGTACGTCATAACACACATGATGAAAAAAGTGGTCACCACTACGCGGCTTATGTCCTGCTTGATGGAGAATTCGTGCGATCGCAATGCCAGCCCTCAGTGAGGGTCGCACTTGGTGATCATGATAACTTCGAAGCTCACGCACAGTATCCACGATATACATCGCTTCTTTTTCTTCCAGTCCTGATTTTGCACAAATCACTTTCAGTTCTGTGTTACGGTCAGGATGATCCAAACGCAAGGTGATCAACCTATCCATCAATGCATCTTGTGTCTTATGTGTTCCCGCATATTCCTCTGGATTCGAGGTAAAAATGGCCCGAAAATTTGGGTTAACCGTTAAATAGCCCTCACCCGTAGACCTTAACCCTGGAAGATTGAGAATACCCTCAGACAGAATAGATAACAGCACATTATTTGTTTCAGGCCGAGAACGATTAAATTCGTCATACACTAACGTATCACCATTCCGACACGCTGTGGTCAGCCGATTATCAACCCAGACCTTACGCATTTCTTCCTGGGTTTTCACTACTGAGTGAATATAATTATCCACCAGTTTACTGCGATTAAAACCACTATTATCCGAACCTATCAGATCCGAGGTATCAAACTCAGCATTGCCATGAATCAATGTGACAGGTTGTCCCCAAAGGGCTGCCAAATGAAAGGCGAGTGTCGTCTTACCTGTACCTGAGGGCCCCGCAATATGGACGGGATAACCACTGTGAAGATACATCAAGGCACGCTCAACAATGGCATCAATATAAGGTGTGGACACATAAGAATCACTGGCTTCGGGTACCACTTGGTCACTGTCTGAAGACATTTCAGTAGATACACCGTTTATCAAACTCATGTCCGCCACTCCTTATTCGGTCTCAGGTTTATTATTTTTCTTGTTTCGAATTGTGGAACTTTGAGAGCGACGAGCACTTTCAGCAGGTTCTGCATTTACATCTTCTGTCGCAGATTGCAACGTATTTCTAACATTATCAGCAACGCCTGTTAAAATTGACTTCGTCGTTGCTAACTCTTCCTGCAGCTGATCCCGAGCTTCAGTGACTTCTTGCTTTAACTGCTCAGCAATGTAATCCTTAGTAATGTTTTCTTGTCGTGAAACACTTGCTTTATGCGGTACAGGCTTATGCTTGTAAGCACCTGACTGATGTCTTTTTGCTTCTTCGTTTAAACGAAATTGACGAAACTGATTGAGTTGCTGGTGAATCCCCTCACGCATATTGGCAAGATATTCAGCACGATCTGTTGTACGTGCACGACTACCCTCAACCCGCTGCTGTTGAAAATGTCTCAACATTCTTGATACATCAGAGGCCAGCGTAGTGACATACTGCAACCTGTCCCGGGCCTCACGACCACTTTTACTCAGCCGCTGATTCTTGACCTGTTGCATGCTCTGGTTTACCTGAGCACTGAGTTCAAGACTTTGATTTCGTATTTTTTTTAGTATTTCCTGACGTTGCTGCCGCAGCACTGCAATATCATGCTTCAGCTTGGTCATGTCATTTGCAATCGCACCCATATCACACCGCTCCTTAGCACTTGCTACAATCCAAATTGAGTTATGAGCAAAGGCGAGCGTCCCCTTCTGGCGTATACCAGAGGGGGACGCTCGCTATATAAGTCATTTTATTATGCTGGTGCGGCTGCACTGGCAGTTAAGCCAATCGCTTCAGCATATTTAAGATAAGTTTCAACAGAAGCAATCACTACACGAGCCTCAACAGATAGCAATTCAATGCCAACGAGTGATACTTTTACCCAAGCATCAACCACAATACCTTTATCAAGGATGCGGTCTACGACTTCTGCCAAGCCTGAAGAATCAGTAGATTTTGCAACATTAGCCATTATACATCTCCTTATTATGAGTAGGTGAAAGGTTCATAAGAACCTCCTTCTCTTGTGCAACTGTGACGCCAACAATAAAATCTACTAGAGATGAAATTTAACTCTTTAAAAATAAAAGAAAATATTTAAATCCCAAAGTTATAATCTAGTTAACTCGTTAATCATACCTCTAAAAAGTATGGTCTCAACGCCATACTATGGTGTTTTCTCCATAGTGATTTATGGTATACACACCATAATCTGAAATATATTCTCGTGTGGGTATACAAAATGTGTACGCTATTATAAATAGAATGACAAAGTAGTTTTTAGGGTCTGTTAAGAAAAGTCTGGATTGTGAGGATAAGCGCTATGGATTGTGCGCATAAAATTGATTCGCGAGAGGTATAAGTACATTTAAAACATCTTCATTTTTAAATGGTTTGGCAATAAAACCATCAATAATACCCTTCGATAAAGCAGTAGTAATCACAGGGTCATCGCGGTAATAATATCCTGTCAAAAAAATAATATGAGTATCAGGAAATATCTGTTTTATACGTTCAGCCAACTGTAAACCTTCAACATCAGGTAACTTAGCATCAAGAAAAATAAGTGGATAATGTTTACACTGAACGTGTTCCATCGCTTGTAGACCCGTATCCACCATAGTGACCTGGTAGCCTTTACCCGTAAGAATTCGCTTAACTGCCCAGCACATATCCGCTTCATCATCAATTAATAGAATAGAAGCATTTTCTGGTAACATCCTTTTACTCCCTTATGTCTTTTCTATACTCACAGCAAAGGGTAAGGGTACTCACAGTTTTGGCAGTCGTATGGTAAAACGACTTCCCCAGTCAGGGCTGCTATCCACATCAATTGAACCCAGGTGCTGCCGAACAATCGAATAACAGATCGATAACCCTAATCCTGTACCCTCCCCCACAACAGATGTTGTATGAAAGGGATCAAAAATTCTTTCAAGCATATTACTTGGAATACCAATTCCTGTATCACTCACCTCAACAAACACTTCTGTATCTGAATGATAAACCCGAATGGTTAACTCCCCCCCATTAGGCATAGCATTGATGGCATTTAAAAATAAATTCATAAAAACCTGTTGTAAAAGCGTTGGCTCTCCTCGAACCATAATTTCTTTACCATCAAACTGTTTATTGACTGTAATTTTTTTTAGACGGGACTCATTTTCAATAAGCGTTAATGTTTGATAAATAACTTCGACTAAGGCGACCTCTGCCATATCCGTCTTAGTGGAGGGGCGGGCAAACCGCAACAGATTTTCAATAATGGCTGATGTACGCTGAATACCTACACAAATTTTATGAGCACATTCTTTCCGAAAGGTTTCTTCTAAATTATCTTCTAACAAAAACTGGGCAGCTGAAGAACATACGGCTAACGGATTACGAATTTCATGTGCAATTCCACCTGCCATTACACCAAGCGCTGCTAGCTTTTGCGACTGGCGTAACTGTAATTCCATTTTCTTTTGCTCAGTTAAATCACGCCCTACTGCAACAACACCAATCGTTTTACCGTGATCATCCTTCATCGGAGATAATACCCAAGACACTAAAATACTACTGCCATTCGTTTTAATCAGCGGCCATTCAGCTGTACGAGAAGAGTCTTCTGTCAGCATTTCTGCCAACATTTTTCGTACGTCTGGCTGATGCGTCTCAGCACACCGTTCCAAAAACTGCGTATTTTTTACCGAAAAAAAACTAAAACCCGTTAACTGTTCAGCTGCCAGGTTCCAAGTCAATATTCGCCCTTCAATATCAATTGATAACACCATATCATTGGCACTGTTTACCACCGAAGCCAGGTGACGTTCAACTCGTCTCACTTCCTCAGATAACCGAACCTGCTCAGTAATATCTTCAAGCAAAATCATAATTTGTGGCCGGTGACCAGCCACTTTAATCGGTTGTAATGAATAATAATAAATACGCATGGGTATTCCCGGCGCACGATAGGTCATCCGTTGACCATGAAGAGGAACTCCACTTTTAGCTACATCCTGAATACGGCCTTCAATATCCGTATTTTCGAGAATAACCCTAGGAATGACTTCAGCAAGTGGACGCCCCAATGTATTGCTGGCACTACGACGCCCTTTTTCTAAAAAATTCCGGTTTGCAGACTGAATACGGAGTTTATCATCCACAACCAACACTGACGCCTGAATAGCATCCAATAAAGCATGGTAAAATAGACTATTATAATCGTTATTCATAACACTCCTTTTTTTCAGTCTTTACCTTTCCAACTCTGAAACGTTAGATAAATGCTTTAAGCACGACAAGACACTATTCGTATGCTGTCTTTTTCGAGTCACTCATTGCAAAAAATAGGAAGCTAACAATGAACAAAACTATAAGGTGGCCAAGGTCCTGTTACTTGCCAGTCAGGATTATTCGCAAGGACCTTTTTTAAAACCATTTGAAATTGTGATAATTGATTTCTTGGCACCAAGTAAGCAATGGAAAGTGTACGCTGAACAAAGCGTGAAGAAACTTCACTAAAACGGCGTCGATAACATCCTGTTACCACATTTTCTAACTCAGCTTCCGCCAGTGCTAACTGATCAGGTCGATATTTTTGTCGACACCACTGTAAATAGGCTGCACCAGATACAGGATGCGTATTTTGCTGAATGTCATCAATGGGAATACTCACCCCCATTTCGACACAGCCTTGTACCTGCCTTAACCATGTCTGATACTGACCAGCCTGCTTTTCCAGTGTATTTCGCAGTACATCTTCATTAGCGAGTAAGCTGCCATAACGAATGGGCACAATGTCTCTTTGCTGATGAATATCTGCAATGACCCGTCCATAATCCAATACCGCTTGCTGATCTGTTGGTAACTGACTCACCTCCCTGACTAAAGCAGCGAGTTGACCGTGTTGAACCCAAAATAACGGCTGTTGCTGTATAACACCGTTATTTTCAACAGCACGATCAGGTAAAGGCATTGCCTCTAAACGACAGGCTTCAGTACTGACGACTCCATAAAGCAGTAATGCCACAATTTACGCCCCTGCATCACGGCAAAAACTATAAGGAGGCCAGGGACCTTTACATATTAGATTTAACCCATATTTTTTGGCTTCTTCCTGCTGCGTTGCTAACTCAGTAAAAAAAGATTGTTCATGCTGCCGAGAAACTAAAAAAGCCCAGTTCACTACTTGATGATCCACCGTTTGCCGTTGACGATCATAGAAGTCACGAACATTAACAGTCAGCGCAGTGACTACCCTATCCATTTGCGAAGCTAACCAACGATCAGTACTCCGTTCCAGTTCCCGTCTTAACCGCTGAACCTGTAAATGACGACGACCAGGCGACTCAGAAAGATGACTGGGCGCTTGCTGTAAAGCCTCTGCCACACGAGCATCCAGCGCAACAGCACGATCTAAGATCCCTTGTACGCCCCACTCACAACAACCCGCCACCCGCTTTAGGCCATTGGCTATCATTCGGCGCTGAACCAGCATCGTGTCCATCAGCTTTTGAGGGGAAGAAAATAATGAGCCAAACGTTACGGGAAATACATCACCCTGCAACATAAGGGCTTCCAGCACGGCGTCATGACGCTGCGCATTTTGTGTCAGCCACTGAACATCTTGCAGTTGGGCCTCGCCCTTAGGCCCGGTAAAGTCATGGGCTTTTACTTTACTGACATAGGCGGTTAAACCAACATGTGTACAGCTCATTATGGGTTGATATTCATTCAACCCAAATAAATTGGCGGGGACAGCGTGAGCACCTGATTGAAAACCATAGAGGTATAATGCTTCATCAGGTGCAAGTTGAATCGCCTGCATTAGGCACTCCTTTTCCTGGTGCAGGTTTAGCTACTTACTAAGATAACGACTCTTCCTCTTTTGCAGGAAACACTTCTGCCAGGGCTGTTTCAAAGTCTTCAGCAGAAATCGTTACCTGTAGATCCTCCACTTTGCCTGTTGAGGACTTCTCCACGGCTCGTCGAATCGCAAACAGTGCTGCACGATTACATACTGCTGCTAACTCAGCACCACTGGCTCCAGGGGTACGTGCTGCCAGTGCTTCCGGTTGAATACCTGCCGCTAAAGGTTTATTACGCAAGTGCACCGCCAGAATGGCTTCCCGATCTTTTTGATTGGGTAACTGCAACGAGACAATTTCATCAAAACGTCCTGGTCGTAACATCGCTGAATCAATCAGGTCAACCCGATTCGTTGCCCCCATGACGAAGACACCTTTCAGTTCTTCCAGGCCATCCATTTCTGCTAAAAACTGGCTCAATACCCGAGCAGAGACATTAGAATCTGCTCCTCCTGCATGACGAGCAGGAATCAAAGCATCCACTTCATCCAAAAAGATAATGCAAGGTGCTGCTTGGCGAGCAGTATGAAAAACTTCCCGCACCCCTCGCTCTGACTCTCCCACATAGCGCGACATCAGCGCAGGGCCTTTCACCGAAATGACATTGACGCCACTCTCGTTGGCTACTGCCTTGGCAATTAAGGTCTTACCCACACCTGGAGGCCCTCCAAGTAATAGTCCCTTGGGTGGTTGCACCCCCGCCTTTTTAAACAATTCAGGGTATTTCAATGGCCACTCAACCGCTTCGACCAATCGCTGCTTCACATAATTAAGTCCACCCACATCGTCCCATGAAACATTGGGGACCTCGACAAACACCTCCCGAATAGCGGAAGGCTCAACATCCCGCAAAGCACAGAGAAAGTCATCCATTGAGACAAACATTTGCGAGAGCTGTCGGTAGGGTAATTCCGCCAGATTAAAGTCAATATCAGGCAACAGCTTTCTTAACGCACTCATGGCTGCCTCACGACAAAGTGCTTCCAAATCTGCCCCTACAAAGCCATGAGTCAGATCTGCCAAGTGATCTAAATCCACTTCATCCGCTAATGGCATACCACGACTGTGGATTTCCAGTATCTCTCGTCGTCCATCTCGATCAGGAATAGGAATGCTAATCTCCCGATCAAACCGACCTGGTCGCCGTAATGCAGGATCAAGGTTATTGGGCAAGTTCGTGGCCGCAATCACAATGACATTGTTACGCCGGGTTAAGCCATCCATTAACGCTAATAACTGCGCAACGACCCGCTTTTCTACATCGCCTACTACTTTTTCCCGATGTGGTGCTATGGCATCAATTTCATCCAAAAAAATGATACTGGGACCTTTACGGCTGGCTTCTTCAAAAATTTTACGAAGATGCGCTTCACTTTCACCATAAAACTTATGAACAATTTCCGGACCACTGACAGAGAAAAAACGAGCATCACTTTCCTGGGCAATAATACGAGCAATTAACGTCTTACCACAGCCAGGAGGTCCATGCATCAATACACCTTTAGGAGGAGCAATACCAAGCCTGGCAAATGCTTCAGGGTAACGAAGCGGTAACTCTATCATTTCCCGTATACGATTAACCTGACGGCGAAGTCCACCCACATCTTCATAAGACAGTCGTTGTGCAGTATCTGTACTCTTATCAACAGCTTGACCCACTATTAATGTCGTCGTTGGGTGAATAACAACAGTTCTTCCTGGGGAAACCTTTTGCACACGAAAATCAGCAGAACGGCTGGCAAACAGCGACACCCGAATAAGATCTCCCTGCCGTACAGGTAAGCCATCTAATAAACTGCCGATATAATCCATATCTTTTGGTTTTGGCGTTACAGTTGTTGGTGTAAGCGTAATTTTATCCGCTGTCACCCACGCCACAGATTCCACCTGAACTTTTTCACCCAGCCCTACACTGGCATTAGCACGAGTAATACCATCAAGCTGAATCACACCCTGTCCACGCATATCTGGATACGCAGGCATCACGCGGGCAACAGCACTACCTCTGTCGCCTTTCACTTGAATAATATCGCCAATTTTTACCCCAAGCCGTTCAATGTCCGACGGATCAATTCGCGCATTGGCTCTTCCCACATCTTTAGAGAGTGCTTCTGCGACTTTTAGGGTTATTGCATCACTCATTGCTTTCCACCCGTTTTTTCAATAACACCTCTAAAACCCCGTTATTACACTGGGTGCTAATACCCTCATTGCTGCACTCATGTGGTAGTAACAACTCCTTGTAATACTTTTTATTGTCCCTTTCGGCATGGATCGTCAGTACATCGCCATGAAGATTTAATGTCACATCATTTGGACCAATACCAGGTAACTCAGCAATAATCTGAATGATGTCACCTTCATCAAACACATCGACAGAAGGCTCAGCGGTTTCTCTCACGGCTGACTCACTCATACTCGATGTGTCTTCTTCCTTGTCAAAAGGCGTCACCTGTTGTTCATCTTCGGTGAGCCCTACTTTGACTGAAACACCATAGGATCCTTTAATATCTCGACCATCATGGGTTTTACTTTCAAATTCACCGCCTTGCTTTAACTGTTCACCTTTTTCTGCCAAGTCGCCTAACTTTTCTACTAAGTCTCCCAACCCGCGTAGAATGCCCTCAACGCCACCAACCGACTTATGTTTTTTATCACTCATCTCCTTTTCTCCCCTCAAATACCTAACTTTTTGAGTTTGGTATGAATGGTTTTATAGTCGATATGAAGCAGACGCGCTGCCTCTGCTTTATTACCTCCTGTTTGATTTAACGCCTGTCTAAGAATGGCAGCTTCAAGTCGTTGTTTATAATCGGCAACCATTTGTCTGAGTGATCGCTGCCCAAGCTCTATGGGTAAGTGCTGAGACACTTGCATCTCATCAAGGCAATGATCATCCTTTCGAAGCCTGATATCACTCACACCCACTTCTCGCGTCACATTCAAAACAGCCCGTCTGATTACACCGCGCAACTCTCGTACGTTGCCCGGCCAGGAAAAATCCAACAATTTTTGTTCTGCTTCTGGCGTAAATCCTTTAACGGATTTATTCAATTCTTGGTTACATTCTTTTAAAAAACGGTGAGCTAAAAATAGAATATCATCACGACGCTGACGAAGGCTCGGCAAACGCAAGCTAAAATCATTGAGACGATACAGCAGGTCTTCTCGGAAATGGCCTTCCCTTTCGGCCTGTTCTAAATCCACATTGCTGGCAGCCAATACCCGGACATTGATAGGTATATCTCTAACCCCACCAACCCGGCGAATTACCCGTTCTTGCAATGCCCGCAATAACAAAGCCTGTGCATTGAAGGAAAGGTTAGCAATTTCATCCAAAAACAGCGTACCACCATTAGCAGCTTCAAAGCGTCCACATTGCTGCCTGTCCGCACCAGTATAAGCACCCTTTTCATGCCCAAAAAACTCATTCTCCATTAAGCTTTCTGAAATGGCTCCACAATCTACCGCAACAAAAGGTCCGTCAGCACGTAAGCTATGATGATGAAGATAACGGGCAATAAGCTCTTTACCCGTGCCAGTCTCACCCTGAATAATTACAGAATAGTCGGTGGCTACTACCCGTTCCAGTTCTCGACTAAGTACATTTACTTCAGCGCTTGGACCCATTAATTCAGATAAAGACTCTCCAGGTTCACTCTGCACAGACTGTTTTGTATTTTCTCGTTCTACATCAACTGACGCCTTATAACTGGATAACGCCTGATTAACCGCCAAAATAAGTCGCTGATTTTCAAAAGGCTTCGGTAAATAATCAAAAGCCCCCGCTTTAAAAGCACCCACAGCATCCAACACACCGGCATAAGCACTTATGACAATGACCGGTACTTCATAATGAAGACTTTTTATGGCTCGTATTACATCTAAACCACTCTTGTCGGGTAATCTCACATCCAGTAAAACGGCTGCAGCCTGACGATTAGCCAACCAGCTTAAAGCGGCGTCACCATTATGAACAATGCAGGTTTTCATCCCCTCTCGGTTTAAGACCATAGACAACATCTGGCATAGATCACTGTCATCATCCACAATTAATATCGGCTTTTGCATCATTTTGCTGTTCCCTGACTTGCTTCGGGCCTGCCAATAGGATAGATAATCTCGATATCACTGCTGAGTTCTGCTTCAATACAGTGCATCATTCCTAAAAAAACAATACCAACCTCTCCAGCAGCCAAGGTTTTATTAATTCTTTCTGCAATAAACTGATCACGCTTTCGTAAAATTTCTGCAGCAGCTTTACCATCAGTTATTGATTGTCCACCTTGTTCCATCACCCGCTTAGCCAAATGGTACTCCTCTAACAATAAGTCAGGAGACTCTGTTCCCATCACTTGAGCTCCGTTATCCATCAAGTGCTGTACAATGGTATGATTACGGCTCCCCTGCTTAACTAAGTCACTGACGATCTGCAGTTCATGGTCACAAATAGGTAATGCATCCTGATAAATACGTACCGTGCATTTACACGGTAAAAGTGACAATGCTTCCTCTTCCACCAAATCCCAAAAACGAGCTATCGATGCGACATGGGTACGATTGTCTTTAGATTTATGTTTTTCCTTAACATGAGAGGCCAAGCTACCCATATCCTGAACAGTATGAACAATAGGAAAATAAAACAAACGACGATTTTGCGCTTGAGGCCTTATTTCGAGTGATGTGCTACCATTTTCCTCTTTCATCGAAGACTCCCTATATAAAGCCGTACAATCCACGCTGATTTTTTGCAAAGGGCATATAAGACTTATTGTTATAGTTTAAGCATGAGCATTTAGCTAAAAATCTCAAATGCAATACTCGTCAGTTAACAAAACAATACAAAAGAGAACACCGTGAATTTATGGTCGTCAAATTAGATTTCATTCAAAGTTTATTAAAAAATTTTTCTTTTGGACCACATTAAATTTATGTACAAAAACTGTCATTCTTCAGACAAAATAAAGCAGTATTACAAACCAGATTTAACAAACATATAATAACCAAACAAAACTCATTAACCGAAAACAAAAAAATTTAAACAACAAAAAATAGCTTTAATAATTATTTTTAACATACTTACAAAGGGGTATATACCCACACCGAAGGATTTTGATTGTATTATCAAAAAAGGAAACCACAGGGTAACGCTGTCAGGGCAATTGCATCTAAAAATAGTTTGTGGTGAATAGCGATTGTACCAATGCATAAATTAATTTATTCTTTCCACAGTAGAAAAACGTCCTTAGCCTCTATAGTTCGCAGTGTTCCCAGCACCTGTTTCAAAAACAAATTCATTGCAAACCTACTTTTTACAATAATCCAATCACGTTTAAATTAACAATAATGATATTTTGATGTATGATCTTGATAAGAAAAAGGCTGGATAACATACGTTGAACTATTTGCCGCAATGATGCGGCAAATATGCCTAAAGTATGTTTGATAGAAACCTTTGCCCTACCCACCATGATAGACAAATTCTACCATTTCATATTAATATGTGGATAAAAAATGAGTACAGTTTTGCTAGGGCCTGTTAACACTTTATAGGCTAAGCGCAAAGAATAGAACATCATATAAAAGTAAATCCTAATGGGTATTACTTAAAGCACGATGTAGGACTCAAATAACACCTGTAGGGTAACTTTGTGCCTGTATACTTACCTTTCGCTAAGCCGAATGTTCCGTCATTCTTTATTATCTTAAAAATGTAAAATTCTCCATTCTCATGCTTAGGCTGAGGTAAATATCCATTATTACACTGGCTTGCTACTGCAAGGTAATCATCCTCTGTTACTTCAAATGTTAAAATACCTTTAGTATTTCGTTCAATTAGTTTCCACTCACCATAAATCGTTTCTTTAGTTCCATCACCATTTTTTAAAACGTAATGCTGATCATCATATGCTTTTACACATAACACATTAGTCCAATTTGCAAATACCTTTGAGGAAAATATTAAAAACGCCAGTACAGATAGTTTTGTAGCATACAATGTCACAGCTATAACCTTAAATTAACCTGTAAAAAACAGCCAATTTACTTATAATCCCTTCATCATTTTATGATTCAAATCAACCTCTTAAAACATTTAAATAAAGTTGTTCTACAAAGTAGATTTTTTGAACAACTATAAAATACAGCTACCCTCTTAAAAAAATTATTTTAGTCAGTTGGTTATTAAAAGAAGCATTAGTTATGGATGTAGGTGCATTTTGTTCTATTCTAATTATTGTAAGCAATCTGTTTATCTTACTAAAAGTAACAAATAAACACATGAAGAGTAAGTTTCTATTAATAGTAGCACTAACCGCTTCAATATCTGACGCCACTGAAGTGACCGTTGTCGGTAACGAGTCTATGCCTTTTAATGGACTCATATTGGACAAAACCAGCAATGGTACAAAGTATAAAAATAGTGGAATGGCATTTGAAATATTAGAAGAAGCAACCAAACATGGTGCACCTACGTTTAACTATAAACTTGGCTTACCATGGAAGAGGGCCCAGCATCTCATCCATAAAGCGGGCAATACACCAGTTGCAATCATTCCCTTTACACGTACTCAAGAACGAGAAAAAAATTATACGTGGATCGCTATGCTCTTTACTTACCAAACCAGGATTTCATTATATAAAGCCTCTAAAACAGTCACATTAGAGCAGCTACTCAATAAACAAGTTGGCATTATTACGGCTTCAGCTCACATTCCACTTTTAAAACAATTAGGTTTTAAACATATTATTTACGTTAAAAATGCAATTACCAACTCAAGATTATTAAAGTTTAATAGAATTGATGCTATCGCAGAGTCTCAATATGTAGACATTTATAATTGGAAACAGTCTGGTTATAATGTAAATGATCTCAGCTTTATTCCTATTGGAGACATAAGAAAGATATATATTGCCGCCAACTTACATTTCCCTACTGAGATCAATACAAAAATTTCCAGTGCTATAGATAAAATGAGATTGAATGGCAAACTACAGGAAATATTGAATAAGTGGGAAAAATAATATAAGACTCAAAGTCTCAGGTCTTAAAAGACCTGAGCTGAACCCCTTCATTTAAATAAACAACTGATGAAATCGATTTGACTATAATGGTGGGATTGAATCTATGAGTCACACCGTTTATTTATAGTTCATTTAGAACAACTAAACTTCACGCTTTGCGCCTAGATTAGCGCTTTTACCGTCATAACAGTGATATTCAAATAGTGTTAACAGGCCCTAACAACTGTTGGAAAATATTTTCATACATTTGTATAACAGGATTCTCTCCATTAAACTGAATAAAGTGGTTAAAACGCGCACCAGAATTTAACTCAATCAGAAAAAGTTTACCCGTTATATCTCTAATGATATCCACTCCGACCATAATGGCCGGTATATGCTGAAAGATAGGCTCAATAAACGTCTGTAGTTCTTTTAAAAGAGATGGATCCGTTATATGTTTTGAACAACCACCAGGCAAGTTCCAATAACCCGCTTTAAAGTTTTTTTGGTCTGTATAACGTTCGTAAGCTAAAACCAGTTTTTTGTTAAAGAAAACGGCTCTATACTCCTCTTGAGTATGGATAAATGTTTGGGCTAAAGCAACGTAGTCGTATGAGTTTGATTTTTTATCAAAAATAGTTTCTAAAGCCAGAACGAGTTCTTGCTTAGCATTACAAAGAAATACATTCTTTGATAATGCACCACTATTTTTCTTTATTACCATGGGGTAAACTAGCTGCTGTTCAATAGACTCAACCATTTCATCTAAATTTTTAAAACGTACGTACTCTGGATAACTATCTGCCACACTAAAATCTAAAAAACCCAGTGTTTTAGGCATTTCAATAACATTTTTTAGTATGTGATAGGTATGTTCCTTGTCCAAACAAATTTTTCCTACAGACTCTGAATTAAATGGCGTATAGCTTTTTTGGAACAAATAGTGCTGACCTGGAAGCTCTACTCTAATGAGGTTGCCATCATAATCAAGTTGTGAGAATGGAATGTTTAAATTATTTAATGCTTTAGTAAGACAAACTAGCTGGGGTAACATCTAAACGCTTCCTTTTACTTGATAGTGGTTTAAACGCATTCGATTCGAAAAAAAATTCCTTTTTCCCAAAGGCCGGTACTAACTCATCAAACCAGCAAGCTCGCTCATCATATTGAGCGAAAAAAATCTTATTGCACCAGTCAGGCGTCCTACTTTGGAGAAATTTTAGCTGTATTACTTTTTCACCCGCAATTTCATCTATACCTTCTATGGTAATTTTACCAGGCGTCGCGGACATCGACGGACCTCTCACCGTGCGTGCAAGTCCTGAAACATCTTGATAAGCATCTCTAAATATTTCAAAAGCCTTTACTAAAGGTGTTTCAAAATAGGCTTTAGGCCCGGTATCTCGTTCAATAAACATATAATAAGGAATCATGCCAAGTTGAACTTGTGTTTGCCACATTTTTTTCCATATACCTGCATCATCATTAATATGCTTAAGCATTGGAGATTGACACCGAATATTCGTGCCTGTAGATAAAATACGTTGAACTGCTTTGCGCGTAGCCTCAGTATTTAACTCTTTCCAATGATTAAAATGAGCCATAAATGCTAAATGCTTGCCAGAGCGGTTAACATCTTCAAACAACTTTAAATAGTTATCGGCATCCTGATCAGAAATAAAACGATATGGCCACAGTGATAACACTTTGCTACCAATACGAATATTTTGGATATGCTCAAACCCAACACCCAGTAAAGGTCTGATAATGGATTCAATTCTTCGAAAGTTCATGACCATAGGGTCTCCCCCTGTAATCAATACATCAGTAACTTCCTTATGTTTTCTTATATACTCAAAGAAACTTGGAGACTGTTTACTTGCAAATTTTAAACTGTTATCTCCAGTGAATTGCGGCCAACGAAAGCAAAAGGTACAGTAAGTAAAGCAGGTTTGACCAGCAGCAGGAAAAACTAACACCGTTTCTTGATACTTGTGCTGGATTCCAGGTATTGGTATACCTTCCAGCGTAGGAGTATTATGTTCAAGTTGTCCTGATGGATGCGGGTTAAGTTGTAGTCGAATTTGGTTAATCAAGTATTTAAACTCAGCTGTACGAGCCTTACGCTTAATAGCATTTTCAACGCTTTTAAACTGTTCTGGAGAAAGGAAATCGCGCTGTAAAAAGCTCAGCTTAAACATTGGATCATCAGGTACTTTTGTCCAATCAATCAGCTCATCAACGACATAGTTATTGATACGAAAAGGCAGTACTTTTCCTACTACATTAATCGCATACTTTAACTCATCACTCAGCAAGCGTACCTGAGGAATACACTCATAATTATTAATACTATAATATTTAATTCTTTGCTCTTTCTGCATCTTGATTAACACATCTTAACCCACACTTATAATTAACTTATATTTCTATACTTTTTTGATGAGCAGAGTGTTGACTGAAATCAGCTGATAAAGTCTACTAACTTTACAGATTAGATTAACCAAAATAGTTCACAAGGCGGCTTACTGCTCAATCCCTAAGCCTATTTTATACTTTTCTCCTAAAAGTAAATTAAGCACTGTATAAAAATAAATCACTTATACTTTTTATACCAATTACAGGTAAAGGTGATATATAGTATCTTTTTCAGCATAACTTAGCAAAAGTCTATTCTTTTAATTAGCTACCAATATAACAAACAACGAATATAGCATACTTCAACGATTGTCCTTCAGGTTAATTGCATATAAAAATAGTTTGTGATGAGTATAGATTGTGCCAATGCCCCCCTCGGCTGCGTGCGTGACTCCCCCTAGCTCTTGCTGTTAGCCTTTTCCTGCATCGCAAATGGTTCAGAAGAAGCACCATGGAAACCGATTGTCTTGCAGAGAAAGCGCCACCTAAGCCATCGCCATCCAGTGCACCTGTCGCGACTGTACTGGTCAACCCAAATTGGACACATTTAGTTGAGAATTTTCAAACTCTATGGGTGACAAATCACCATTGGCAGAATGCAGTCTGCTCTATGTTGTAATACTTCATATAAGCCGCCACATCTTGTTTCATAAATTTCCTCGTTGGCTGACTCACCTTAAAAAGCCAATCGTGTTTCAAGCTACCAAAGAAGCGTTCTACAACAGCATGACCCCACATCGCCCATACTAGCTCGGATACTATAACAGCTTACAATATCGCTTGCTGGTATACTGTGAGCCACGATCACTGTGAAATACAAGGCCTTTAGGCGGTTGGCGCAGGTTATAGGCTTTCATTAATACTTTGCACACCAAATCGGTTGTCATCCGCTTATCGATA